>CBHWBD010000030.1:0-35686 GCA_966111775.1 uncultured Comamonadaceae bacterium
CCCGCCGCGGCGCCCGCTCCGGCCGCCAGTGGCCTGGATCCTGCTTCCATTTCCAAGGGCATGGGCCTGAAATGAAGATGCGAATCTCTGAACTGTTCCTCGCTGCCGCGCTGAGCCTTGCTGCCTTGGGTGCACACGCCCAGGCCGGCGTTTCCGCGACGGCCGCCGCCGCCGCATCGCCCGAATACCGCCTCGGTGCGGGTGACGTAGTTCGCATCGTCGTCTACCAGAATCCTGACCTGACCCTGGAGACGCGCGTCTCCGAAACGGGCGTCGTCAGCTTCCCGTTGCTGGGCAGCGTGCGCATCGGTGGCCTAGGCGTCAGCGCCGCCGAGAAGCTGATTGCCGATGGCCTGAAGAACGGCAACTTCGTGAAGTCGCCCCAGGTCACCCTGGTGCTGCTGCAGATCAAGGGCAACCAGGCCAGCGTGCTCGGCCAGGTCAACCGCCCGGGCCGCTATCCCATCGAGACGACCGACATGCGCATGACCGACCTGCTGGCCAACGCTGGCGGCGTCGCGACGACGGGTGCAGATATCCTCGTTCTCAGCGGTACGCGCGGCGGCAAGCCCTTCCGCATGGAAATCGACCTGCCCAGCGTCTTCGGCCCGAGCGCCGAACAAGGCCGTCCCAACGACGTGGTGATCCAGAACGGCGACGTGCTGTGGGTCGACCGCGCGCCGCTGGCCTATATCTACGGCGAAGTGCAACGCCCGGGCCCGATGCGGCTGGAGCGGGGCATGACCGTGATGCAGGCCCTGGCGGCCGGCGGCGGCCTGACCCAGCGCGGCACCGAGCGCGGCATCCGCGTTCATCGCAAGTCGGCTGACGGCAAGGTGCAGATCGCACAACCCTCGATGGACGACAGCCTGAAAGATGGCGACGTCGTGTACGTCAAGGAAAGCCTGTTCTGACCGGGGACCCCGCATGACATTTCGCCAATTCCTGTCCATCCTGGTCGCACGCAAGCGGCTGTTCATCGCCGTCTTGCTGGGCGTGCTGATTCCCGCCGTCGTGCTGAGCTTCGTGCTGCCCAAGCGCTACACAGCGATGTCCAGCGTCGTCGTGGATGTGAAGCCCGATCCGCTGTCGGCGATCGCCTACCAGTCCCTGATGACGCCTGGCGTCATCGCTACGCAGATCGACATCATCCAGAGTGACCGTGTGGCCCGTCGCGTGGTTCGCGCCCTCAAGCTCACCGAGGTGCCTCAGGTGCGCGAGCAGTGGCGCGATGACAAGAATGGCGAGGGCGACATCGAAAGCTGGCTTGTCGACCGGCTGCAAAAAGACCTTGACGTCAAGCCGGGTCGCGAGAGCAGCGTCATCAACGTGTTCTACCGCGCGCCCGATCCGCGCTTCGCGGCTGCCCTGGCCAACG
Organism: uncultured Comamonadaceae bacterium; assembly: GCA_966111775.1. Classification (GTDB taxonomy): domain Bacteria; phylum Pseudomonadota; class Gammaproteobacteria; order Burkholderiales; family Burkholderiaceae_C; genus Pelomonas. The sequence continues at coordinate 1,379 of CBHWBD010000030.1, forward strand.
CCTTCGTGCAGGCCTACATCGAGACCTCGGTTGAACTGCGCGTCGATCCGGCCAAGCAGTACAGCAGCTTCTTCGATGTCCGCGCCAAGGAGTCCCGGGAGGCGCTCGAGAAGGCGCAGAACAAGCTCAGCGCCTTCCAGACCGAACATGGCCTCATCATGACCGACGAGCGCCTGGACGTCGAAAACCAGCGCCTGAACGAGCTGTCCAGCCAGCTCGTCCTGATCCAGTCGCTGTCTGCCGAAACCAGCAGCCGCCAGGCTCAGGCCAGCGCTGGCTCTGGTGACAAGCTGCAAGAGATCACCAGCCACCCGGTGATTGCAGCGCTTCGTGCCGATCAGTCGCGCGCCGAGGCTCGTCTGCAGGAAATCAGCGCACGTCTGGGTGACAACAACCCGCAGGTCGTCGAGTTGAAGGCGAATATCGCTGAACTGCGTCAACGCATCGATGCCGAGGTCAAGCGCCTCACGGCCGGTGTCACCGTCAGCAACAACATCAGCCGCCAGCGCGAAGCGCAACTGCGCGCCGAAGTCGAGGCCCAGCGCTCCCGCGTGCTCAAGCTCAAGCAGGTGCGCGACGAAGGCGCCGTGATCATTCGCGACATCGAGAACGCCCAGCGCAACTACGACAACATCACCCAGCGCCAATCGGTCACCAGCATCGAGAGCCAGGCCACGTCCAGCAACGCCAGCCTGCTGACCTCCGCGGCGCCCCCCATCGAGCCGTCCTTCCCCAAGATCCCGCTCAACGTGGCCCTGGGCATCTTCGTCGGCGGTTTGCTGGCGGTCGGCGTCGTCATGGCCGCTGAACTGCGTGACCGTCGCGTGCGTGAGGTCGATGACGTCCGTGAACTGTTGGGCCTGCACGTGATCGGCGTCTTGCCGGGCCAAAAGAGCAAGCGTTCTTCCGGTGCCTTGGCTGACGGCGCCCAGCGCCACCGGCTGCTGACCTCGTCCCCTCCCAATGCCGCCTGACGAATCGATCATGCAACACAACATGAGCAGCCATTCCGCCGAAGACGTCCGTCCCACGGCACTGCATGACCGCGCCATCGGCGACATCATTGCCGAGGCCAACAACCTCACCACCGAGCAGGTCGAGCGCATCCTGGCCCACCAGAAGAGCCATGGCCTGCGTTTTGGCGAGGCCGCGGTCTCTCTCGGCCTGGCCAAGGGGGAGGACGTGCTCTGGGCGTTGAGCCAGCAGTTCCACTATCCCTACGCCGCCGGCGGCGGCCCCGCGCCCAGTGACGAACTGGTACTGGCTGCCAAGCCCTTCAGCGATCAGGCCGAGGCCTTCCGCGTGTTGCGCAGCCAGATCAACATGAAGCTGTACTCCGCGGATGCTCCCCGCAGGGCGATCGCGGTCATCAGCGCCAACGACGGCGACGGCAAGACCTTCTTCGCGGCCAACCTGGCGATCGCCTTCAGCCAGCTCGGCGGCCGCACGCTGCTGGTGGATGGCGACATGCGCAGCCCCCGTCAGCATGAGATCTTCGGGTTGACCCACGGCTCGGGCCTGTCCGGCATCCTGTCCGGGCGTGCCGAGTCCAACGTGATCCGCCCGATCCGCGACCTGCCCAGCCTGTTCGTCATGCCCGTCGGCACGCTGCCGCCGAACCCGACGGAACTCGTCGAGCGTCCCGCCTTTGCCTTGCTGATGCGCGAGCTGGTCACCAAGTTCGACCACGTCATCGTCGACACGCCGGCCGCCGTCCACGGTGCGGACTACGCCGTCATCGCCGCCCGTTGCGGCGCCGCGCTCGCCGTAGCCCGCAAGGGCATCACCCGGGTGGCAGCTCTGAAGGATCTTGTCGGCGCGCTCGGCAACACGCCTACGGAGCTGGCCGGCGTGGTGATGAACGAGCATTGAATTGCTTGCCTTGAAGGTTTCGATGGTTCCGGAGCGGGAAAGCCGAGAGGCACTGGTGCCCTGGCTCGTGGCAGGGGCGGGCTTGCTCGTTCTCTACGTGCCCACCCTGGTCAGCCTGTTCGGCTCCATCTGGGCCTCCGATTCGCAGGGACACGGGCCCATCGTGCTGGGCATCAGCATCTGGTTGATCTACCGGCGCTGGCCCGAGATCATGGACACCCGCCTGTCCAGCCCCAAGCCCTTGCTGGCCTGGCCGCTGCTCGCCTTCGCGGGCCTGGTCTATGCCGTGGGCCGTTCGCAGGGCATCTGGATCTTCGAAGTGGGGTCTTCGATCCTCGTGGTGTGCGGCCTCATGCTGTTGCTGCGCGGGCCTGCGCACTTGCGTCTCATCGCCTTCGCCATCTTCTTCATGCTCTTCATGATCCCGCTGCCCGGTGCCGTCGTCGACGCACTGACGCAGCCCATGAAGATGGCCGTCTCCTACGTGGCCGAGAACCTTCTCCACGCCGTCGGCTACCCGATCAGCCGCAGCGGCGTGATCCTGCAGATCGGCCCCTACCAGCTGCTGGTGGCCGATGCCTGTGCCGGCCTGCATACCCTGTTCACGCTGGAAGCGCTGGGCCTGCTCTACATGAACCTGGTGCGGCACTCCTCGCTGTTCCGCAACATCACGCTGGCCGTCCTCATCGTGCCCATCAGCTTCGCGGCCAACGTCATCCGTGTCTGCGTGCTGACGCTCATCACCTACTACTTCGGTGATGCGGCAGGCCAGGGCTTCCTGCATGGCTTCGCGGGCATGGTGCTGTTCCTGAGCGCCCTCATGCTCATCATCGCCACCGACGGCCTGCTGCGTTTCGGCGCCCGTCGCGTGGGCCGCCCGGAGCAGGCATGAGCGAAGCCATCGGCTCGACCAGCAATCCGGTCCAGCGCCAGAACCGCCGCGCGGCCTTGGCCACGCTGCTGATGGGCGCTGCTGCACTGGCGGCCTGGAGACTCACGCCGACGCAGCGCATGGCCACCCTGCATGGCGAGCTCAAACTCGAGGCGCAGATCCCCAAGCAATTCGGTGACTGGCAACTCGACACCGCCGTCGTCGGAGGCGTCGTCAACCCGCAGCAGGAAGAACTGCTCAAGCAGCTCTACAGCCAGATCCTGTCGCGCACCTACGTCAACCGCAACGGTCAACGGATCATGCTGTCCATCGCCTACGGCAATGACCAGCGCGACGGCCTGCAACTCCACTACCCGGAGATCTGCTATCCGGCGCAGGGGTTCCAGCTGGTCAGCAACCGCAAGGTCGATCTTCGCCTGGGCGGCCTCACCATCCCGGCGCGTCGCCTGGAGACCGTGCTGGGAGGGCAGCGCTACGAGCCTGTCACCTACTGGACCGTCATTGGCGAGACCGCCGTGCGTGGCGGCACCGACAAGAAGTTCGCCGAGATGCGGTACGGCTTTCGCGATCTCATCCCTGACGGCCTGCTGTTCCGCGTGTCCTCCATCGATCGCGATACGGCAGCAGCGTTTGCGCTTCAGGATCAATTCGCCAGTGCTTTGCTGACCGCCGTGTCTGGCGCAATTCGTGGCCGGATCGCGGGCGTCGACCGCATCGACTGAGCCGCCTTTCGTTTCGTCTTTTTTCCCGCGCAACCCGGCCGAGGCCGCTGCGGTGTTCTTGCATGTCTATCGTCCGCAACCTAGCCCTGATGGGGACCAGCACCGCCATGCGCCTCGGCTTTGGCATGCTGACCTTCGTCGTCATGGCGCGCGTGCTCGGCCCGGCCCAGTTCGGCGTCGTCATGCTCTGGTTGTCGGTGGCCACCCTGCTGGCGCTGGTGGCCAACTATGGACTGACGCCGTTCCTGCTGCGCGAGATCGGTGCGGCCCCTGAACGCGCCAGCCAGGTCATGGCCGAGGTGTTGTCGGCCAAGCTGCTGCTGACGCTGTTCATCCTGGCCATCGCCGTTGCCGCGTTGCCGTTGCTTGACGGCAGCGTCCGTGCCGTCTTCCTGCTGCTGCTGGGCGCTCAGCTGGCCGACGCGCTCACCGAATTCCTCAACGTCGGCTTCCGGGCCACCAACCGCTTCGCGCACGAGACGCGCATTGCCTCGCTGGCCGTGCTGCTGCAGTTCGGCATCGTCACGGGGCTGCTGTGGTGGCAAGCCTCTGCGCTGATGGCCGCGGCCGCCTTCCTGTTGTCGCGGCTGGCCGTGCTCCTCGTGACCTGGCTGGCCCAGCGCCGCTACTTCGCCGCGCTCAGGCCGGCCGCGCCCGCGCAGGCCTGGGCCCGCCTTTGCGCCACCCGGTCCTATGCCGTCGACTTTGCCCTCCAGAGCTTGCTCGGCCAGATCGACAGCGTCGTCCTCAACCACTTCGTCGGCACCGCGGCCGTCGGCGTCTATCAGGCCGGCATGCGCCTCTTCAACGGCGGCGCTCAGGCAGCCGGCGTGCTGGCCAACGTCTTCCTGCCGCGCGCCGCCGCAGCCGCCGAAGCGAAGGACGACGGCCGCAGCCTGCGGCGCGAATCCTCGCGCGTGCAATGGGCCTTCGTCGGTTTCGGCCTCGTCTTCGGCCTGGCGCTGTGCGGCCTGGCCGAACCCCTGGTGCGCCTGCTCTTTGGCGCCCAGTACCTCGGGCTGGTCGACGTCCTGCCCTGGTTCGGCCTGCTCTTTTTCGTGCGCTTCTTCGCCTCGTCCTGGGGCGTGCTGCTGACCTCGGCGGGCGCCCAGCGCTACCGCGCCGCGATGAACGCGGTGCACTGGGCCCTCATCGGTTCGCTCAGCCTCGTGCTCGTGCCTCGCCTGGGTCTCGTCGGCTGGCTGCTCTGCCTCACTGCGGGCAATGCGCTGCTCGCGGCAGCCTATGTCTGGCGGGGGCGGCAACTCTCCGGCGCAGGCTGGCGCCAGCCCGCCCTCGCCCTGTTGGCCCTGGCCGGCTTCTTGCCTTTTCTCCAAGTGCCGCACTGACCGCGGCCTGAACCACGTTTGATGCATTCCATGTCCGCTGACGGTTCGCTCATCCCCGACGTCGTGCAGAACGGCCTGTGTGCCGGCTGCGGCCTCTGCGAAGCCGTGGCCGCGCCGGGTGTCATCCAGATGCGCATGAGCCGCGACGGCTATCTGCGTCCGCAGCAGCGCGCCGCTCTCGATACCGCCCAGGCGCGCATCCTGGCCGACGCCTGCCCCGGCGCCCGCATCGAGCATGCGCCCGCCGAAGGTGCGGCCTCGCCCACCTATCACCCCTTGTGGGGCCCGCTCGTGGGCGTGCGAGCCGGCCATTCGCTGGACACCGAGATCCGTCGCCAGGGCTCGTCCGGCGGCGGCGTGTCCGCCGTGGCAGCCTGGTTGCTCGAAACCGGGCAGGTGGACTTCATCGCCCAGATCGCGGTCAGCCGCGACGATCCCCTGCGCAACGACCTGCAGATCAGCACCACCCGCGCCGACGTGATCGCGGCCGCCGGCTCGCGCTACGCACCTTCGGCGCCTTTGGCCGGCCTGCGCCAGCTGCTCGAGCGTGGCCAGCGCTTCGCCTTCGTCGGCAAGCCCTGCGACGTGGCCGCCCTGCGCCAGTACGGCCGGCATGACCCGCGCGTCGGCCAGCTCGTCGTCGCCATGATCTCCTTCATGTGCGCCGGCATTCCCAGCCTGAAGGGCACGCACGAGCTCCTTGCCAAGCTCGGCGCCGACCGCAGCCAGCTCAGGAGCTTCCGCTACCGCGGCGACGGTTGGCCCGGCATGGCGCGTGCCGTGCAGCACGACGGCCAGGTCTTCGAGACCGACTACAACAGCTCCTGGGGCACGGTGCTGAACAAGCATCTGCAGTTCCGCTGCAAGATCTGCCCCGATGGCACCGGCGAGTTCGCCGACATCGTCTGTGCCGACGCCTGGTACGGCAAGGACGGCTACCCCGACTTTGCCGAGCGCGACGGCCGCAGCCTCATCCTGAGCCGCACGCCCCTGGGCGAACGCCTGGTCACCCAGGCCATGGCGGCAGGCGTGCTGGCCGCCGAAGCGCTGCCCGTCGACGACGTCGCGCGCATGCAGCCCTACCAGGTCAATCGCAAGCAGATGGTGCTCGGTCGCGTCATCGCCACCTGGCTGGCGCGCCGGCATGCGCCGCATTACCGGCGCCTGGCCCTGCTGCGCAACGCGCTGCGGGCCCCCAAGGTCGAATTTTTGAGAAACGCGTGGGGCACTTTGCGCCGCGCCAAAGGTGAATCCCTGTGAACGAGAAGAGCATGTCCCTGTCGCCCGCCGCCCCTGCGCGGCTCGTCACCGTCGGTCTCATGTGGCATTCGCTCGGTTCCGGCAATCTGGGCGTCGGCGCGCTGACCGAATCCAACATCGCCATCGTGCGCGGCGTGGCCGATCGGCTGGGCATCAAGGTGCGATTCCTCATCCTGGGCACCAGCGACACCACCGAGCCCGGCCTGGCGCAGGAGCTCCGCCAGGCGGGACACGACCTGCAGGTGCGTCGCATCCGCATCTTCCGCAGCGAGTTCGCCGAAGCGGTGCGGTCCTGCGACCTGGTGCTCGATATCGGCGAGGGCGACAGCTTCGCCGACATCTACGGGCTCAAGCGTTTCCTGTTCTATTGGCGCAGCAAGAGCAAGGTCGTCGGCCTGGGCCGGCCCTTGGTGCTGTCGCCTCAGACACTTGGCCCCTTCGACGGCTCGATCGCCCGGCTGCTGGCGCGGCGAGTCATGAAGCGCTGCAGGCGTGTCTTCTCGCGAGACCAGCTCTCGACCCAATACCTGCACCAGCTGGGCCTGCGCGGCAACGTCAGCGAGACCATCGACGTCGCCTTCCGCCTGCCCTACCAGGCACAGCCGCCGCGCACGGGCGGCAAGGTCAAGTTCGGCATCAACGTCTCGGGCCTGCTCTGGAACGGCGGCTACACGGGCAACAACCAGTTCGGGCTGCGCATCGACTACGCCGCCACGATGCGGGCGTTGATGAAGATCCTGGCGCAACGGCCCGAGGTCGAAGTGCACCTCATCAGCCACGTCATCGAACCCCACATCCCGGTGGAGGACGACGTGCTGGCTGCGCACAAGCTTGCTGCAGAGTTTCCGGACGCGGTTGTTGCGCCTGCTTTCACACGCCCGTCCGAGGTGAAGACCTACATTGCGGGCATGGATTTTGTCACTGGAGCGCGCATGCACGCCTGCATTGCTGCGCTTTCTGCCGGGGTCGCGGTGGTGCCGCTGGCCTACAGCCGGAAGTTCAATGGACTGCTTCAAACCGTCGGCTACGACTGGCTGGCGGACGGCCGCGCCATGAACGAGACCGAGGTGGTCGACGTCATCATGCGCGGTTTCGAGCAGCGAGAAACATTGGCAGCACAGGCGCGCGCCGCCCGGGACGTCGCGCTGCAGCGTCTCGAAGTCTACGAACAAGGTCTGCAGGACCTGCTCCAAGAAGCGCGTGATGGAAGCCGACCTCGACGTTGATGGCGACGACGTGCCAGAGACTCCCGCCCGAAAGAAGTATTTCCGCCGCGCGCTAGACGTCTCGTGGCTGCTGCTCAGCTTCGGCATGCGGCTGGCGGCCGGGATGGTGGTGCTCATCCTGCTCGCCCGTGTTCTCGGGCGTGAGGCTTTCGGGCAATTCGCCTACTGCCTGGCCTTGGCCACGTTGTTTGCCGTGCCGGCCAACTTCGGCCTGGGTACCTTTGTGCTGCGCGAGATCGGCATCGACCGGCATCGCTACGCGTCGACCATGGGGGCGGCGGTCACCACCAAGCTGATCTTCTGCGTGCTGGTTCTCGGGGCTGGGGCGCTGATGACCCACTTCATCTCGGACGCTCTGCGCCTGCCCTTCACCCTGCTGCTGGTTGCACAACTGACTGACGGCTTTGCCGAGCTGTTCAATCTGGGCTTCCGGCCCGGTGGCCACTACCAGGCCGAGGCCAAGACGGCGGTGACCATCTCGGCGGTGCATCTGGTGCTGATGGGCCTCACGGCCCTCTTGCCCCACCCCAATGCCGCAGCGGCGGCGGGCCTGTTCTGCGCCTCACGAATGCTCGGTGCGATCTGGACCTGGTGGCAGAGCCGCCGCTTCGAGACACCGGTGGAGCCGGCGCCGCTGTCGAGCGTCCCCGTGCTGGTGCGCCGCACCTGGGCCTATGCCCTCGAGCTGTTCCAACTGACCGCGTTTGTGCAGCTGGACAGCATGTTCATCCATTACAGCCTCGGCGTTGTCGAGGTCGGGCTGTATCAAGCCGGCATGAAGCTGGTCGAGGGCGGTGCGAGGCTGGCGCCGGTGCTGGCTCAATATGCCTTGCCCAGCCTGACCCGGCAGCACCGCCCCGCCGGCACGACCAAGGTGGTGCTGCAAACCCTCGGCGCCTTCGGCTTGATGGGCGCGATGGGCGCTGCCTTGCTCGGCCTGGGGGCCAACCACATCGTCGACTCCCTCTACGGCGCGCAATACGAGGCGCTGAAGGCATTGCTGCCGGTGTTCGGCTTGATGCTGTTGCTGCGCTATCTCGAAACCGCCGGCGGCGTCATCGTCGTCGCGGCGGGGCTGCAGCACGTCAAGGTATGGTTTGTTTCCCTGCAATTGGTTCTGGTGCTCGCCCTCGGGCCCTGGGCACTTCAACATTGGGGATTGCAGGGCTGGCAATGGTGCAGTTGCCTGGGACTTGGCATCACAATCGCTATCTACGCCGCCATCTGGTTAAAACAGAAGTTTTCTTCCGATCGCGGAAATTGAGCCCAAGGTATTGAGCCCATGAACACCCAAAGCACCGCGCGCATGAATTGGCGAGCGCTCCGTATTCCCAGCCTGGCCGGAAGATTTTCAAAAATATTCCGGACGATGCTGCTATTTGTCGGCCTGATATTCGTCGGTATGCTGATAGCGGTGATGCCCGCTGGTTTCGTGATTCGCCTCGCAGCATTGATTCTGCTGGGTGTTTTCATGATGTTGGCGTGGATGCTGCGATCCGATCGAGTTGGCGTCCCTGCTTTTTTTGGAAAGTTGGTGCTTGGTGCGACGATAATAATTTCTATATTGTGGCCGCGCTATATTTTCTTTTCCTTGGGTGGCCCCTACGTTAGCCCATATACCTTATCAGCTGTTTTCGGGCTGATGTTGTCTTGTTTCTGGATTATCTACTCGCCGACCACAAGTCGCCGGGTGTTTGGTCTCTTGTTTGAGGTTCGCCCATTTGGCTGGCTGTTGTTGGCTTGGTTTGCGTGGCGCTTTATCACTTGCCTGAGTGGCGACTACCCGATTGAATCGTTGCTCGATTTCATTCGTGAGACGCTTTACTTGAGCTCGTTCATCCTCATTGGCGCGGTGCTGCTGTCGGTCGACGGCGGTGGAAGAATTTTGTTTCGGATCATTGTGCTCGCGGGTCTCGCCGTTTGTGCGATTGGGTTGGTTGAGGCATTTGCTCAGAAGAATCCATTTGTCAAATACGCATCGGGCGCCGACACTAAAGGCGTCTCTGATGCGATCAAAACCATTGCGATGGAAAAAATCCGAGCGGGGGCTTACCGTGCTCAATCAGTATTTGAGCATCCTATCGTTTTCTCCCAGTTTGTTGCGGCCGCGATGCCGATCTGCATCTATACCATATTGCATGACAGATCGAAGTTTTGGAAATTTGTCAGCTTGCTGCTTATTCCTATTGGCTTGGCGGCGATTGTCAAATCCGGTTCACGGGCCGGCTTGGTAAGTATTGCGATTGCCATCTCGTTCTTGATCGCCATGGCATGGATGCGGGGTATGGTCAGTAAGGGTGTTGGTCGAATTGTCTCGATGGCTGCGATGCCGTTTTTTGTCTTCGGTGCCTTTGTTGCCTACATCGCAATTCAGCAGCTGGTTGCAGGCAGAAATGCAGTTGAAGCAAGTAGTACATCAACGCGCGCCTTCATGTACCAGCAGGGAATCAGCGCCCTTGCTGAAAATCCAATCATGGGATACGGGCAAGGCTTGGCGGTGGTGAAGGCAGGCGTAATCGGCGGCGAAGGGACGCCCACCATTGACAGCTATATCCTGACCGTTGCGGTGGATTCCGGCTATGTAGGCATCCTGCTTTTGCTGCTGGCCATGGGGTTCTTTTCCCATGCTGCCATCCGAGCCGCCTTGGCGGACAACAGCGACCGGGGCTCGCGAATCGCGTTCTCGACTGCGGCCGTGCTGGCCGTGTTCGCTACCTTTGCCGGGCTATCCATTCCCAGCGGACTGACCCTGATGTGGTTGCTGTTGTTTGCCACTCTGGCTTCGATGAGAAAGGAAGTCGCGTGGTGAGCCCGGCTGCGGGCGCCACCGTTGTTCTGCTGAACTGGAACGGCTGGCGCGACACCATTCCCTGCCTGGACAGCCTGCTGGCCAGCAACCCGCGACCCCAGCGGGTGGTGGTGTGCGACAACGCCTCCCGTGACACCTCCATGGCCGAGATGGCGGCCTGGGCCCGGCAACATCTGGCGAGCGACGGCTTTGTCCAATTGACGGGCGCCGAAGCCGCCGCGCCTGGCGCCATCGATAGGCTTCGTGGAGCGTGGATGGTGCTGGTCGACAACGGCGCCAATCTTTGCTTTGCCGGCGGCAACAATCCCGGCATCCGCCTGGCGCTGGCCGATCCAGCGTGCACCCATGTCTGGGTGTTGAACAACGATACGGTCGTGAAGCCCGACGCCTTGGGCCAGGCGCTGGCACGCATGCAGGCCGACCCAGGCATCGGCCTGTGCGGGTCCACCCTGCTTTACTTCGATGAGCCAGACAAAGTGCAGGCACTGGGTGGCGCGCGCTACTCGCGCTGGAGTGGCCGCTCCCGCCATATCGGCGCCTTCCTGCCGGTAGGCGAGGTACCTGCCGACGGCCGCGCCGTGGAGCCCGACCTGTCCTATGTCGTCGGCGCTGCGATGCTGGCCAGCCGCGAGTTCGTCGAGCAAGTCGGGCTGATGCGGGAGGACTACTTCCTCTATTTCGAAGAGATCGACTGGGCCACGCGGGGCGGTGGCCGGTTTCGCCTGGGCTACGCACCGGCGAGCGTCGTGCTGCACAAGGAAGGTGCCTCCATCGGCACGACGGCCAGTGGCGGCTCGACGCTGTCGCTGTACTTCCTGTTTCGCAACCGGCTGCGCTTCTGCTGGCGTTTTCATCGGCCCTTCCTGGCCAGTGTCGTGTACTTCAGCCTGCTGGATGTGGCGCGCTTCGCGGTGCGCCGCCGCTGGCCTCAGATGACCGCCGCGCTGCGCGGGCTCCTGCAACTCCCCCGCCCCCCAGCGCCCGTACGGTCCTGAACAGGCATGGCCCTTGCGCCTGCAGGCGCAAGCCGGCGTGGCCGGCATCGATTGACCCTAACCATGCGAATACTGTGCATCGCCAATGACGTGCCCCTGCCTGCCACCAGCGGTGGCCGGGTGGATGTGTGGCGCCGGCTGCAGGCGCTGCACCGTACCGGCCATGAGATCGCGCTGGTGTGCTGGATGGACGCGGGCCGTGTGGCTCCTCCCACGCCTGCCGTCTGGGCCGAATTGCATGCGGTGTGCCGTGAGGTGAAGCTGTTGCCCATCACGCGCTCGCTGCCTGAAATCGCACAGCGGCTGCTGCAACTGTGGCGCTGGCCCAGCCATGTCGCGTCGCGCTGGGTCACGTCGCGCCACGCAGGCCTGCGGGCCTGGGCGAGCGGGTTTGCGCCCGATGTCGTGCTGCTGGACGGCCTCTACGGCGGAGCGGTGGCCTGGCAACTGGCCAGCTCGCTGCGGGTGCCCATGGTCTACCGCTCGCACAACCTCGAACATCGCTACATGGCCGACCAGCGTGCCCGCGAGCAGCGCTGGGTGCGGCGCCTGGGCCTGGCCGCCAACTGCCTGGGGCTGGAGCGCTTCGAGCGCGCCACGGTGGCGCGCGCCGCGCGCGTGATGGACATCTCGCTCGAGGACGCCGAGTTCTGGCGTGCCCAGGGTTTCGGCCACGTTGGCTGCGTGCCGACGCTGGTGGACGCCGCCTTCGCCGCGCGCCTGGCGCAGGCGCCGCTGACGCCGGCCTATGACCTGCTCTATTTCGGCAACCTCAACACGCCCAACAACGTCGAGGCCCTGGGCTGGTGGGTGAGAGGGGTGCTGCCGAAGTTGCCGGCGGGGCTGCGCATCGCCGTGGCTGGCTCGCGCCCCACCGATGCGGTGCGCCAGCTTCTGGCCGCGGATGCCCGCATCACGTTGATCGAAAACCCGGCCGACATGGCCGAGGTGATAGCCCAGGCGCGCGTCCTCGTGAACCCCATGCTGGCCGGCAGCGGCGTCAACCTGAAGAGTGTGGAAATGCTGTTCTCGCGGGCCGCGCTGGTCAGCACCTCGGTGGGTGTCAAGGGTCTGCCTGAAGCCGCCCGCCGCTGCTTTGCCGTGGCCGACACACCCGAAGCGTTTGCCGCCGCCATCGAGAGCGGCTTGGGCGACGCGCCCGCAGCGCCCGAGGCGCGCCAGGCGGCGCGTGCCCTGTTTTCCGACGCAGCCCTGCTGGCTGCCATGCAACAAGCGGTGCAGGCTCCGGCGGGCCTGACCGTGGGAGATCTGTCTTGACGCCATCCACCCGCCGCCGACGCATAGGCGTGGACTTCCACGTCTTCGACGGCAAGTTCCAGGGCTCGCGCAGCCACCTGATCGGCATCTTCGGGGAGCTGACCCGGCTCTGCCCCGAGTACGACTTTGTCTTCCTGCTCGAGCAGACCGACGCGCTGGGCCGACTGGCCGGGTTCTCGGGGCCGAATGTCGAGCGGGTGCGCATGCCTCACGCCAACCCCTTCGTGCGCCTTGGCCTGCAGCTGCCACGCCTGCGCCGCGAGCTGGCGCTGGACCTGGTGCACACGCAGTACGTGATCCCGCTGCAGCCCGCGCGCGGCAATGCGGTCACCATCCACGACGTCCTCTTCGAGCCCTTCCCGCAGTTCTTCGGCCGGCTGTTCGTGCTGCGCTCGCGCACGCTGATGCGTTGGTCGGCGCGCAAGGCCGACCTGCTATTCACCGTCAGCGAGTATTCGCGCACTGAGATCGCGCAGCGCTACGGTGCGCGCGCGGCCGACATCGGCGTGCTGCACAACGCCGTGGACCGCCAGATCTTCTTCCCTGGCGAGGCCGGTGCTGACCTGGTGCGCGCACGCGGCCTGACGCCGGGCGGCTATCTGCTGACTGTGGGCCGTATCGAGCCGCGCAAGAATCACGCGGCCCTGTTGCGCGCCTACCGCCTGCTGCCGGGCACGCCGCCGCCCCTGGTCATCATCGGCCAGCGCGATTTCGGCTACGGTGACTTCGAGACCGAACTCGCGCAGATGCCCGCGGGCCGGCAGGTGCACCTGTTCAGCGACGTGGGCGACGGCGAACTGCCGGCCCTCTACCGGCACGCGCAGATCTTCGTCTATCCCTCCTTCGCCGAGGGCTTCGGCATGCCGCCGCTGGAGGCGCTGGCCAGCGGCACGCCCGTGATCACCTCCGACTCGACCGCCATTCCTGAGGTAGTGGGCGACGCCGGCCTGCTTATCGAGCCGAACGATGCCCAGGCGCTGCAGGCCGCCCTCGAGCGGCTGCTGGCCGACCCGGCACTGCGCGCGCAGCTCGTGCAGCGCGGGCTGGAGCGCGCCGACGCCTTTACCTGGCGCCGCTCCGCCGAGGTGCTGGCGGCCGCCTACCGAACCTACTTTGAAAAAGCCTGACCGTGTCTGAACCCAGAACCCTTCGCATCCTCGGCACGCGTGGCGTGCCCGCCGCCCACGGTGGCTTTGAAACCTTTGCCGAGCAGCTGGCGCTGTATCTGGTGGCGCGCGGCTGGCGGGTCATCGTCTACTGCCAGGACGAAGGCGTGGGCCCGGTCTTCGAGGACAAATGGCAAGGCGTCGAGCGCGTGCACATTCCCGTGCAGGGCGACGGCCCCAAGAGCACCATCGTGTTCGACTGGCACGCCACCGCGCACGCCAGCCGCCACCGCGACCTCTGCCTGACCCTGGGCTACAACACAGCCATCTTCTGCGCCCTGCTGCGCCTGAAGGGCGTGCCCAATGTCATCAACATGGACGGCATCGAGTGGTCCCGCGCCAAGTGGGGGCCGGTCGCCAAGACCTGGTTCTGGCTCAATGACTGGGCGGGCTGCTGGTTGGGCAACCACCTCGTGGCCGATCACCCCGAGATCAAGGTCCACCTCAGCTCGCGGGTGCGGCCCGACAAGATCACCACCATCGCCTATGGCGCCGACCGCGTCTCTGCCATGCCCGACGATGCGGTGCGCGCCCTGGGCCTGGAGCCAGGGCGCTACCTGACGCTGGTGGCGCGCGCGGAGCCCGAGAACTCCATCCTGGAAGTTGTCAGCGGCTTTTCCAAACGACCGCGCGGCATGCAGCTGGCAGTGCTGGGCAACTACAGCGACGCCAATGCCTATCACCGCGCCGTCAAGGCCGCGGCGGGGCCTGAGGTGCGCTTCCTGGGCGCCATCTACGACAAGCCGGTCGTGCAGGCCTTGCGCTTCCACAGCGCGGCCTATGTTCACGGGCATCAGGTCGGCGGCACCAACCCGTCCCTGGTCGAGGCGCTCGGAGCCGGCAATGCCGTCATCGCCCATGACAACCGGTTCAACCGCTGGGTGGCGGGGCAGGGCGCGTGCTACTTCAGCAACGCTGACGAGTTTGCCCGTCTGCTCGACGAGCTTTCCGATTCGCAGGCGACACTCGACGAGATGAAGCGGGCAAGCCTGGCTCGGTTTGAAGATGGCCTGACGTGGCCACAGATCTTGGGCACCTACGAAGCTTTGCTGCTGCGGTGGCTGCCCAAGTGAGCGTCGCGCCGTGGATTGCGGCGCGTGGCGAGCTCAGTTGGCTCCGAAAGTGTTCCCGATCAGCTGAAGATAGTTGAACTGATCCACCTTGGTGGGCTCGACAAAGGAGCCCTCGCCAAACTCGTTCCAGCAGCAGACGATGCCCGTGCGCTGCGTGCGAGTGGCGTTGCTGTCCATGAAGGCCTTGGCGGCCTGCAGATGCACGGCAAACTCGGCGGGAAGGCTGCGGCTGTCGTCATGCAGGGGGTCCGGACTGCCGCCCCAGGGCCGCTTGTCCCAACCCGAGGACATCGGCACGATGAAGTTGGCACTGGTGTTCTTGATCATCCAGTCCCACTGGTTGGCGTAGGCCTGGTGCAGTTCGGCATAGCTGCGCGAGTAATTGCCGCTGCGCAAAGGCTGGAGGGCGATGTTGGCCGGGCTCTGGTAGTTGTACATCGTGAAGGCCGCGAAGCCGGTCGAGGCGCTGTAGTCCTGGGTCTTGTCGCCCCCCCACAGGCCGCCGATGACGCTGACCCCCGGCAAGCCGGCAGCCTTGGCGACATTGTTCAATCTTGCGATGAGCTGGGCGCTGGTCATGCCAATGGCAGCCGCGTTGCGGGCCCAGGTCGGGGCCAGGAATATGTAGACGACGGGCTTGCCGTTGTAGAGCTGGTAGTCGGCGCGTTTGAAGTAGTTGTTGACCCAGTAGCGGAACATCGCGTCGAGCTGTGCCTGGGTGTAGTTGTAGTCCTCATGGTTGGACCACTGCACGGCGAACTTCACGGCGGGTTTGTCGGGAACGGCCATATAGGCCTTCACAGCCTGTTCCAGGATGGGTGTGTTGTCGCGGCTCCAGTACCAGTTGAAAACGACAAAGTCGATGCCGTACTGGCGCATCCACTTGAGCTGCTGACTCATGACGCCCGTGCCGTCTTCGGCGTAGCGGCCCAGCAAAGGCTCGCGATCGGGGAAGCGCTTGATGGCCTCCCAAGGGGTGGCGGACGATGCACCCAGTTGGTTGTTCTTCCAACCACCAAAGTAGTAGACGCCTATCTGGTAGTTGGGCGCAGGAGCTGCCGAGACGTTGGCGGCCAGGTTGGCAGGTGCTTTGGCCGCCGCCGCCATGCCGGTCAGCAGCGTGGCGGCCGTGCAGGTCTCGTTGCTCCAGGTGACGGCCCCGGCCTTGCACCGGGCCTGGGTGCTGCCGCGATAGCCGGGCTTGGCATTGGGGAAGGTGGCGATCGCGCCGTCGCCCAATTTGGTGGTTACCGCGGCAAAGCAGGCGGTGCCGAAGCTGCGCGTGAGATCCAGGTCGCAGGCGACGGGTGCGGCGGCAGCTTCGGCACCAGTCGCTGCCATCGTGTGCATGGTGACGGAGTCGGCCGGGGCGCTGGTGTTTTCTGCGGCGGCCATCACGGCAGTGGCCGGGGCGGCCGCAACCACACGGGGCGTCGCGCTCGTGGAGGTCACAGTGCCGGCAGATGTGCTGCCGCTTGCCGTGCTGGTGGCCAAAGGTTTCGCCGGGGTGCTGATCGCCACGGCGGTACTCGCTGCGCTGCCGCCGGTTTTCGCGGACTCGGCAACCTGCGCAGCGGCCAGCACCGGGCTGGCTGCGGAGGCGGCTTCGTCGGCAAAGCTGGGAAGTGGTGCGCTGGCCGGATTGCTGGCGGCCTCGCCGCCGGCGGAAGCCACATGCGTGCTTGGAGTGCTTGGCGTGACGGATTGCGTGCCCGAGGTACTGGCCCCGTTACCGCCGCCGCAGCCTGCCAACAGCACGCACGAGGCGGCGAGACCGGCCAGGGTATGGATGAAGGACTCGCAAGTCGGCAAGGGGGTGACTTTCACAAAGATCTCCGAGGGTGCGCGTGAACTGCGATGCCGCAACCGAAACGGCGATTGTGGGGCGAGCTTGTTACGGCAGATGTGCCAGATGTCGCGAGATGCGACCCGAGAAGCGGGATCGCGTGGCGCCACAGATAAGCACAAGAAAAGTACTCGATTTCAATGGAGTATGGAGCGCCGCAGCCGGCCGAGCAAAGCCACGCCGAAAACGAAGCTGAGCCACGTGCTGGGCTCAGGTACCGGCGTCATGGTGGCCCAGTTGATGAAGCCGGACCCGAGGTCCACGACATCGCCGGTGGCGTCCTTGAGGTTGGTGAGCTCAATCGTGACGACGAAAGGCACTTTCAGAGCCGCGCTGGTTTCGAAGGCAAAGGTCGTTCGGGCCAACTGGCTGTAGCTGGTGGAGTACAGATTGGTGGGGCCACCGGAAGGGTCCGTGGTCCAACTGCCTTTGATGACCTGCGAGCCGACGTTGCCATAGCTCGCGTTGCCCTGGGTGCCCAGCGTGGCAACCCAATCGGCCACTGAACCCGGGCCAGCGGCCACGGGTGTGGCCAAGGCGTTGTCCCAGCTGAGCGTGAATTCGAAGCTGCTGAGGTCGATCGCCGGCTTGGTGCCGAAGTAGAAGGTGGTGCTGACCGTGTCGCCCGGGCTGTAGCTGGCATAGGTCAGGTAAAAGGTGACCTCGTCCCAGAAGACCATGGCCTGGGCCGGTTGACTGGCGGCCAGGCCCAGAGCGGCGGCAACATGTATGGGGCGCAAGGCCCGAAGCGACGACCTGAGGCGGTGTGAAGAGACCTGCATGGCGAATCCTTGCTCCCGGCGAAAAGGCCAGGCGGATTCAGTGGACGGGCTCCCTCGGGGCTTCGTCCATCCCTAAGCGGCAAGTCGAGCGCATTCAGCCGAACAGTGCAGGGCCTGCTCCGAAGCTGCCGACATTGGGCAGCACAACCTGCTGTTCAGCGGCGCTCAGACCCATCCAGCCGGAAAGGCTGCTGGCGAGCTGGGTCACGCCCATGCCGGGCAGCAGGCGGCCGGAGCCCACGTCGCTGGCCGTGCCGAGTGCCGTCACCGGGAAGTCGCCCAGGATCTGCTTGCCCTTGACGCCGCCGCCGGCCACCAGGTGGTGGCTGCCCCAGCCGTGGTCGCAGCCGTCACCGTTGCTGACAAGGGTACGGCCGAAATCGCTGGCGGTGAACAGGGTGACCTTGTCGAGCATGCCCAGGGCTTGCAGGGTGTCCATGAACCAGCCGACGGACTGGGCCACGCGTGCCATCTGCAGGGGTTGGTCGCGCATCTCGAAGGCGTGGCAATCGAAGCCTGTGAGGCTGACCATGAAGATCTGCCGCTTCATGCCCATGCCGGCGCCTGCCGCGATCATCTGCGCGACGACGCGAAGTTGTCGGGCAACGGATTCGTTGGCCAGGGTCAATGAGCCGCCGCCGGGCAGGCCGATGGCTGCGGTGGACAGGGCGGGCAGGTTGGTGCCGTTTATGGCGGCTTGCAAGGTGCCCGAGGTGTTCAAGGAGCGCTGGGCGACCTTGAGGTACTCGGCCTGGAAGTCGTTGGGGCTGGACGAGGTGGCCAGCATGCTGCGCAAGGCGCCGGGCACGGCGGTGCTGCCAGCATGCCAGCCGGTCTGGGCCGCGCCGATCTGGATGGGGCCGGTGGGGCCGAGGTAGTAGGGAGTGACCTTGGAGCCAGACAGAAAGACGGCGTTGCCGTTGGCACCAACGGCGGTGAAGACGGGCTGCTGGTTGGCCGACATCAGCACGTCGCCCATGCGCCCCCCCCAACCCGTGGGTGCGCCTTCCACCTGCATGGACTGCCACATGGAAGCCTGGTCGTTGTGGGAGAAGAGCTTGGACGGCAGGCCGATGCCAGCCTGGTAGTCGGCCTTGGTGGTGGGGCGCAGCAAGGTGCCGACGTTGGCCACGACGGCGCATTGCCCCGACTCGTAGCGCTGACGCAGCGGTGCCAGCTCTTGCGGCATGCCGAACTCGCGGCCGGCGCCCTGGCCCGGCGTGCTGAGGGGCAGGAGCTTGTTGAAAGGCACTGCCAGGCTGCCGCGGACGCTGGCGTAGCTGTTGTAGCTGTCGGCGTCCATGGGCACGACCCAGTTGTGGCTGTCGTTGCCGCCTTGCATGAACAGGCAGACGAGGGCCTTGTAGCCGTCGGTGGTGGCGGCCTGGGCCTGGCTGGAGGCCAGGGCGCCAAGGCCGGCGAGGTTGAGGGCCAGCGGGGCGGCGTGGCGGCCCAGTCCAGCGGCGGCCAGGCCGGAAGCTGCGGAGAGGAAGGCGCGGCGAGATGCGTTCATGGTGATCGGGTGTCCGTGGCTGCTGCTGGGGTTACGGCTGGAACAGGTATTCGGGTGACGCGAGCGTCAGGAACACTGCGGCGCGGGCTCTGGACAGCGTGCCGTCGGCGGCGGCGGGGTTGATCTGGCTCATGATGTCGACGATCTGCTGGCGCAGCGCCGGTGTCATCCGGCCGCCGAGCAGCATCAGGTTGAGCTGGTCGGGCAGCATGGCGAGGTTGGTGCTGTTGGCCAGCGAGACCTGGGTGGCGTAGGTGGCGACGACGTCGTTGACATTGACGTTCCATCCCAGGCCCGAGCCGGCCATGGCTTCGGCCATGTTGATCCAGGATGCAACGGTGGATTCGTTGATGATCTGGAACTCGGGCGCGGTGGCGCCGCGGGCGCTGAAGGCGGTGTTCGCAGGGACGTAACCAGGGCGGTAGTAGCCGAACACCGAGGGCGCCGACAGGGCGCGCTCGCCTTGGTCGTCCAGCAACCACTGCAGCGTGTATTCGCCGCTGGCGGATTTGGCGCCCATGGCGCGCATCCAGTGCGTGACACGCAGCACGGGCTCGCGCAGCTTGCCGGCGCCCGCTGCGGGAACGCCGCGCGCTTCGCTGTCCAGCAGGATGGCGCGCACGACGGCGCCGAGGTCGCCGCGCACGCCCTGGCCGTTGTTGTTGAAGACGGCGGCGATGCGGCCCACGTAGGCGGGGCTCGGGTTGCTGCTGACCAGGTGCTGGATGAGCTGGCGGCCGATGAAGGGGCCGACGTTGGGGTGCTTGAACAGGGTGTCCAGCGCCCCCTTCAGGTCAGCCTGCGCGCTGCTGCCGGCCGGCAGCGTGGTGGTCCATGCTTTGCCGGTGAAGAGCTTCTTCTCGACCATGGAGTGGTAGTCGGCGTAGGCCTTCATCGGCAGCACGTCGTAGCCCGGATCGTTGCTCTGGGTCGTGCTCGGTGAGGCCCACAGGAAGTTCTGCTCGTTCATCTGGGAGTCGGGGTAGGCCCAGCTCCAGCCGGTGAACACCTTGGCCATGGCCAGGATGTCGGCATTGGTATAGGTCTCGATGGGATTGCCGTTGCCGTCGAGCTTGAGCGTGCCGTCGGTGTTCAGTTCGTACAGGCCGATGGTGAAGAGCTGCATCACTTCGCGGGCGAAGTTCTCGTCGGGCATGCGGCCGGTGGCGGGGTCTTCCTTGCGGTTGCGGATATGGGACAGGTAGATGCCCATCGAGGGGCTCAGCGCCATGTCCTCCAGGAGATTCCTGAAGTTGCCGAAAGCATGCTTGTGGAGGAGGTCCACGTAGTTGGCGTAGGCACGGGCCTGGTAGTACTGGTTGCTGTCGGCCTGCGAGACCATGAAGATCTGGTGCAGGGCGAAGGCGGTGCGCTGGCGCAACTGGTCGTTGGCGTTGGCGGCGCGTTCCCAGAAGGTCTGGGCGATCCAGCCGGGGTTGTAGTTGCTGCCCCTGGGGCGATAGGCGTCACCTTGTGCATACTTGCCCCAGACGTAGTTGAGGAAGTTGGGCGTGTAGGGCAGGGCCATCTGGGCCGTGATCCAGTCGGCGGGCGTGGTGGTCAGCAGGTTGTTGACTTCGGTCGGCGTGGGGCCGAAGGTGGCCTGCTCCAGGAAGCGCACGGCGTCTGCCTTCTGGGCCCATTGGGCATCGGGCGTGACGGTCGGCCAGACCATGCGCATGGCACCAAACCAGCAGACGCAACCGGACCAGGGCAGGACGTCCTGGCTGTCGAAGGCGGCGCGGCCAATGCCGCGGTCCACGATGGCGTTTGCGGAGTTCAACTCCAGCACCGTCGTGCCGTCGCTCAGATAGGACAGGTAGAGATTGCGATCGACGCCGTTGACGTTGCCGTCGTTGGTGAAGACGACCTCGACCTTGGAGCGCGGCTTCAGGTTGGGAGCACTGAACGGGTAGTTGGTGAAGCTGGTGGCCGTCACTTCGACGCTGCCGATGGTGACGTCGTCCACGATGACGGTCATCTGGGCGCCGACGCCGCCGGCGATGTCGGCGCGGGCACGGACGGTCAGCGTCGGCGCGGCTTCAGCATTCGCGGCCAGGGCCTTGGCCATGGGCTCGGTGGTGGCCGCCGTCACAGCAACCTCGGGGCTGGGCGCGGCAACAGCGGTCTGGGCGGCGACTTCGGCCTGGAGTGCTGCCGCCGCAGCCTGGGCATCGGCTGCCGCTGCGGTTTCGGCCTGGGCGGCGAGCATCGCCTCGGCCGGAGCCTCGGTACTGCCCGCCGTCGTGGCGCCGGGCGTGGAGGGGGTGCTGGCCGCCGATGCAGCGGCGGAATGAGATGACTCGCCACCGCCGTCCCCACCGCCGCAGGCCGTCAAGGAAGCAGCGACGAGCAGGGCTGCGATAGCCGAAGAAAGCGGGCGCGAAACGTAGTTCAGGAGTTGCATGGCGATGCGGCCGAAGGGGGTGGACAACCACGCCTGGCCGACCGCCGGCGTGTGCTTCGAATTGTCGCGAGCCGGTCCCCTTGATTGCGGGGTTGTGCCTTGAAAGCAAAAGTAGCAAGCGTGATGCGAACCACGCGACCCTTGCATTAGGAATCCAAGCCGGTCGGATTGCACAACAGGGCTGCGGCGGCGTCCGTCCCCCATCCAGGTTTCGTCGCGACGCTCAGATGCGGTCTTCGGCGACGGTGGCGGCTGTTGGACAATGCCGGGTTCCCAAGAAATCCACACACTCAGCTGAGGACTTGATCGTGAAGGTACTCGTCACCGGCGCCGCCGGTTTCATCGGCATGCATGTCAGCCAGATCCTGCTGGCGCGAGGCGATCAGGTTGTTGGACTGGACAACCTGAACGACTACTACAGCCCGCAGCTCAAGCATGACCGGCTGGCGCGCCTGACGTCCAAGCCGGGCTTCAGCTTCGCGCATATGGACGTGGCGGACCGCGCCGGCATGGCGAAGCTCTTCGCCGAGGAGCGTTTCGACCGTGTGGTGCATCTGGCGGCCCAGGCCGGTGTGCGCTATTCCATCGAGAACCCGCACGCCTACATCGACAGCAACATCGTCGGCTTCACCAACATCCTGGAAGGCTGCCGGCACAACGGCGTGCAGCACCTGGCCTATGCGTCGAGCTCCAGCGTCTATGGCGGCAACACGCTGATGCCGTTCTCGGAGCATCACAGCGTCGACCATCCCATCAGCCTCTACGCCGCGACGAAGAAGGCCAACGAACTGATGGCGCACACCTATTCGCACCTTTTCGGGTTGCCGACGACGGGCCTGCGCTTCTTCACGGTGTACGGACCCTGGGGCCGGCCCGACATGGCGCTGTTCCTGTTCACCAAGGCCATCATCGAAGGTCGCCCCATCAACGTGTTCAACCACGGCAAGATGATTCGCGACTTCACCTATGTCGACGACATCGCCGAGGGTGTCGTCCGGGTGCTGGATCGCACCGCGACAGCCGACGCTGCCTACGACCCCGCCAAGGCCGATCCGGCGCGCTCCAGCGCCCCGTATCGCGTCTTCAACATCGGCAACCATGCGCCCATCCAGTTGATGAGCTTCATCGAGGCCATCGAGCAGGCTGTCGGCCGCGAGGCGGTCAAGAACTTCATGCCGCTGCAGGATGGCGACGTGCCGGCCACGTATGCCGATGTCGAGGAACTGGCGGCCTGGACCGATTTCCGCCCGGCCATGCCCGTGCCCGAGGGCATCCAGCGGTTCGTCGCCTGGTATCGGGACTATTACAAGGTCTGATCCACGAGCCTGTCATGCAACTGCATTACAAAGTCGTGAACCGCATCTGAACAAGGACAAGGAATGAAAGTCACCGCCATCGGCACCGGCTATGTCGGCCTGGTCACCGGCGCCTGTCTGGCCGAGATGGGCAACCATGTGGTTTGCCTGGACGTGAACCCCGAGAAGATCCGCGTCCTCAACGATGGCGAGATCCCCATCCATGAGCCGGGTTTGCTGGAGGTGGTGCGCCGCAATGTGGCGGCCGGCCGCCTGCAGTTCACGACCGATGTGGACATGGCCGTGAACCACGGCACGATGCTCTTCATCGGCGTGGGCACGCCGCCGGATGAGGACGGCTCGGCTGACCTGCAATACGTCGTCGCCGCGGCCCGCTCCATCGGCCAGCGCATGACCGACTACAAGGTCATCGTCGACAAGAGCACGGTGCCGGTCGGCACGGCCGACAAGGTGCGCGCGGCCGTCAAGGAAGAGCTGGACAAGCGTGGCCTGTCGAGCATGGGCTATGCCGTCGTCTCGAACCCCGAATTCCTGAAGGAAGGCGCGGCGGTCGACGATTTCATGAAGCCGGACCGCATCATCGTGGGCTCCGACGACGAGCAGGCCACGCTGCTGATGCGCGCGCTGTACGCGCCCTTCAACCGAACCCAGGACCGCATGCTGGTCATGGACGTGAAGAGCGCCGAGTTCACCAAGTACGCCGCCAACGCGATGCTGGCCACGCGCATCAGCTTCATGAACGAGCTGGCCTTGCTGGCCGAGCGCGTGGGTGCCGACATCGAGCTGGTGCGGCGCGGCATCGGTTCCGACCCCCGCATCGGCTACCAGTTCCTCTATGCCGGCGCCGGTTATGGCGGCTCCTGCTTCCCCAAGGACGTCAAGGCGCTGGTGAAGACCGCCGCCGACTTGGGGCTCCCGCTGAAGGTGCTGACGGCCGTGGAAGAGGCCAACGAGCGCCAGAAGCGCGTGCTGGTCGACAAGGTCGTCGCCCGCTTCGGCAACGACCTCAAGGGCCGCCGCTTCGCCATCTGGGGCCTGGCCTTCAAGCCCAACACCGATGACATGCGCGAGGCGCCGTCCCTGGTCATCATCGACGAGCTGACCAGGCGTGGTGCAACCGTGGCGGCGTACGACCCCGTGTCGATGCCGGAGACGGCGCGCGTGATCGGTCCGCGCGACGACGTGACGCTGGTCGAGCGCGCCGAAGCCGCCTTGCAGGGAGCGGATGCGCTGCTGATCGTGACGGAGTGGAAAGAGTTCCGCACGCCGGACTTCGACGCCATCAAGTCGGCGCTGAAGGCTCCGGTCATTCTGGACGGCCGCAATCTCTACGACCCCAAGCTGATGAAGACGCTGGGCATCGACTATCGCGGCATCGGTCGCGGCTGATCTCGGCGCGCCTGAAGCAGGAAAGCCCTCCGTCGGAGGGCTTTCTTTCTTGACGAGGTGGCGGCCCAGCCTTCAGTCGAAGGCCTTGGCCTGCGCCAGCAGCGGCGCGTCCACATCCTTGGCCGACAGCTGGGGTGTGATGCCTTGCAAGGGCCACGCAACACCGATGGTCGGATCGTTCCAGCGCACGGCGCCCTCGTGCTCGGGCGCGTAGCGGCCACTGGTCTTGTAGAGGAAGTCCGCGGTCTCGCTGACGACGAGAAAGCCATGGGCGAAGCCAGGCGGGATCCAGACCTGGCGCTGGTTCTCCGCGGACAGTTCGTAGCCGACCCAGCGGCCGAAATTGGGGCTGGAGCGGCGCATGTCGACGGCCACGTCGAACACGGCGCCGGACACGCAGCGCACCAGCTTGCCCTGGGCGTGGGGGTCGAGTTGATAGTGCAGGCCGCGCAGCACGCCGCGCGAGGAGCGGGAGTGGTTGTCCTGCACGAAACGCACTTCATGGCCCAGGGCCTTGTTGAAGCGCTCTTCGTTCCAGCTTTCCATGAAGAAGCCGCGGGCGTCGCCGAAGACCTTGGGCTCGATGAGCAGGACCTCGGGGAGGGCGGTGGGTGTCACTTGCATGGTCAGGCGGTCAGGTCGGACAACAGCTTGAGCATGTACTGCCCATAGCCGTTCTTGGCCAGCGGTCGGGCCAGGGCCTCGAGTTCCGATGCGGTGATCCAGCCCGAGCGAAAGGCGATTTCCTCGGGGCAGGCGACCTTCAGGCCCTGGCGCTTTTCCAGCGTGGCGATGAACTGGCCCGCTTCCATCAGGCTGTCGTGGGTGCCGGTGTCGAGCCAGGCATAGCCCCGGCCCATGATCTCGACGCTGAGCTGGCCGCGGTTCAGGTAGTGGGCGTTGACGTCGGTGATCTCGAGCTCGCCTCGTGCGCTGGGCTTGATGCTCGCAGCGATGTCGCAGACCTGCTCGTCATAGAAGTACAGGCCCGTGACCGCGTAATTGCTCTTGGGCACCTTGGGCTTCTCTTCGATGGACAGGGCCCGCAGGTCGCGGTCGAACTCGACGACGCCGTAGCGTTCGGGGTCGGTCACGTGATACGCGAAGACGCTGGCGCCGGCATCGCGATGGGTGGCGTTGCTGAGCAGGCCGGCGAAGTCGTGGCCATAGAAGATGTTGTCGCCCAGGACAAGAGCGCTGGGCGCACCGCCGACGAAGTCGCGGCCGAGGATGAAGGCCTGGGCCAGGCCGTCGGGGCTGGGCTGGACGCAATAGCTGATGTTCAGGCCCCAGCGCGAGCCGTCGCCCAGCAGCGCCTCGAAGCGGGGCGTGTCCTGGGGCGTGCTGATCAGCAGGATGTCGCGGATGCCCGCCAGCATCAGCGTGCTCAGCGGGTAATAGACCATCGGCTTGTCGTAGACCGGCAGCAACTGCTTGCTGACGGCCAGCGTCGCCGGGTGCAGCCGCGTGCCGGAGCCTCCGGCGAGGATGATGCCCTTGCGGTTTTTCATGGAAGACCTCAGAGAATTTCGTTCAGCATGCGTTCGACGCCCTGCTGCCAGTGCGGCAGCCGCAAACCGAAGCGCTGCTGCAGCTTGGCGGTGGCCAGGCGCGAGTTCAGCGGGCGCCTGGCGGGCGTCGGATAGTCACTGGTCGGAATGGCCAGCACCTGATCCGACCCGACCTTGATGAGGCTACCGTGGCGACGTGCGAATTCGATGACGAAGCGCGCATAGTCATGCCAACTGGTCTCGCCGCCGGCTACCGCGTGATAGGTGCCGGTCAACGCCGGGTTGACCCGCGCGGCTCGCATCATGTGCACGGTCAGGTCGGCCAGCAGGTCGGCCCCGGTGGGCGCGCCGATCTGGTCGGCGATGACCTTGAGCTGCTCGCGCTCGGCTGCCAGGCGCAGCATGGTCTTGGCGAAGTTGCCGCCGCGGGCGCCATAGACCCAGCTGGTGCGCAGGATGAGGTGCTGGCAGCCGCTGGCGCGGATGGCGTCCTCGCCCTCGGCCTTGGTCGTGCCGTAGACGCTCAGCGGGCCGATGGAGGCTTCCTCGTCACGGGCATGGCTGCCGCTGCCGTCGAAGACATAGTCGGTCGAGTAGTGCACCAGCAGGGCGCCCATGCGCTTGGCCTCGATGGCCAGCAGAGCCGGCGTAGCGGCGTTGATCTGGCGGGCCAGTTCGGGTTCGCTCTCGGCCTTGTCGACGGCGGTATGGGCCGCGGCATTGACGATGACCTGGGGGGCGATGGTGCGCACCTGGGCCAGCAGGGCTTCAGGCTGGGTGAAGTCGGCGCCGTCGTCGTGGTCCATCGCCACCACTTCGCCGGCCACGGCGAGCGAGCGCTGCAGTTCCCAGCCGACCTGGCCGCCTTTGCCGAGGAGGAGGATTTTCATGCCGACGTGTACTGCTTGGACACCCAGTCCTTGTAGGCGCCGCTCTGCACGCGTGCCACCCAATCCGGATGATCGAGGTACCACTGCACCGTCTTGCGGATGCCGGTCTCGAAGGTTTCGGCCGGGCGCCAGCCCAGCTCGCGCTCGATCTTGCGGGCGTCGATGGCGTAGCGGCGGTCGTGGCCGGGGCGGTCCTTCACATAGGTGATGAGGCGCGCGTAGGGGCCGTCCGCCGAGGGCTTGAGTTCGTCGAGCAGGGCACACACCGTCTTGACGATGTCGATATTGGCCTTCTCGTTCCAGCCGCCGATGTTGTAGGTCTCGCCGAGCTTGCCGCCCGCCAGCACGGCACGGATGCCGCTGCAGTGGTCGGTCACATAGAGCCAGTCGCGGATCTGCTGGCCGTCGCCATAGACGGGCAGGGGCTTGCCCGCCAAGGCGTTGACGATCATCAGCGGGATCAGCTTCTCCGGGAAGTGATAGGGCCCGTAGTTGTTCGAGCAGTTGGTCGTGACGACCGGGAGGCCATAGGTGTGGTGCCAGGCGCGCACGAGGTGGTCGCTGGCGGCCTTGCTGGCCGAGTAGGGGCTGTTGGGCTCGTAGGGGTTGGTTTCGGCGAAGGGCGGGTCGCTGGGCTTGAGCGAGCCGTAGACCTCGTCGGTCGACACATGGTGGAAGCGGAAGGCGGCCTTGGTCTCGCCTTCCAGCCCGCCCCAGTAGGCACGCGCTGCTTCCAGCAGCGTGAAGCTGCCTTCGACATTGGTCTTCATGAAGGCGCCGGGACCGTGGATGGAGCGGTCCACATGGCTCTCGGCGGCGAAGTGGACGACGGCGCGGGGCTGGTGCGTGGCCAGCAGTTGATCGACCAGGGCGCGGTCGCAGATATCGCCCTTGACGAAGATGTGCCGGGCGTCTCCGTCCAGCGAGGCCAGGTTCTCGAGGTTGCCGGCGTAGGTCAAGGCATCAAGATTGACGACGGGTTCGTCGGATTGGCGCAGCCAGTCCAAGACGAAATTGCTGCCGATGAAACCGGCACCGCCGGTGACGAGGATGGTCATGTTCTTCCGTAGGTGTCTTCGAAACGGACGATGTCGTCTTCGCCCAGGTAGGAGCCGGACTGCACCTCGATGATTTCCAGCGGCACCTTGCCGGGATTGGCCAGGCGGTGGGTCTGCCCCAGCGGGATGTAGGTCGACTGGTTCTCGGTCAGCAGGATGGTCTTGTCGCCGTTGACGATCTCGGCCGTGCCGCTGACGACGATCCAGTGCTCCGCGCGGTGGTGGTGCATCTGCAGGCTCAGGCTGGCGCCCGGCTTGACCATGATGCGCTTGACCTGGAAGCGCTCGCCCGAGTCGATGCTGTCGTACCAGCCCCAGGGGCGGTGCACCTTGCGGTGCAGGGCATGCTCGCCGCGCTGCTCGGCGCCCAGGCGGTTCACGATCTGCTTGACCTCCTGGCTGCGCGCACGGTCGCTCACCAGCACGGCATCGGCCGTCTCGACGACGACGATGTCGGTCAGGCCGACGACGCCGACGAGGCGGCTGGTGGCGTGCACCAGGGTGTTCTTGCTGTCGGCGATCAAGGCGTCACCGACGAAGGCATTGCCGTCGGCGTCCTTGTCGGCCACCTGCCAGACAGCTTCCCAGGCGCCCAGGTCGTTCCAGCCGGCATCCAGGGCGACCATGCGCAGGGGGATGTCGGTGCCAGGGCAGCGTTCCATGACGGCGTAGTCGACGGATTCGCTGGGCACGGTGGCGAACTCGGCCTTGCCCGGACGCACGAACTTGGCGTCGGTCTTGCGCACGTTCCAGGCGGCGCGCGTGGCGGCGGCGATGTCGGGGCGGAAGCGCTCCAGGGCCTTCATCCAGACGCTGGCGCGCAGCACGAACATGCCGCTGTTCCAGTAGTAGTCACCTTCGGCCAGATAGCGCTGGGCCGTCTCGAGATTCGGTTTCTCGACGAACTGCGCGACCGCGAGGCCGGTTGAGTCGGCTGCCGTGCGGATATAGCCGTAGCCCGTCTCGGGGCGGTCCGGCGTGATGCCGAGGATGGCGATGGCGCCCTTGGCAGCGATGCGCACGGCATCCTGGAGCGCGGCTGTGAAGGCGGCGGGGTTGGTGACGGTCTGGTCGGCCGGCGTCACGACGAGGACGGGGTCGGCTCCGCCTTCGAGGGCGGCCAGGGCGGCCAGCGTCAGGGCCGGGGCCGTGTTGCGGCCCAGCGGTTCGAGGAGCACGCTGCTGGGTTCCAGCCTGGTTTCGCGCAGCTGGTCCAGCACCAGGAAGCGGTGTTCCTCGTTGCCGACGATGCAGGGGCCCGCCAGTTGGAACTCGGGCGAGGCCAGCGCGGCCAGCCGGCGCGCGGCCAGCTGGAACAGGCTCTCATTGCCCGACAGCACGAGGAATTGCTTGGGGTAGCCGGCGCGCGACAGCGGCCAAAGCCGGGTGCCGGAGCCGCCGGCCATGATGACGGGTTGGACCTGGATCATTGTTGTGTGGCCGTGTCAGGCGGTTTTGAATCCGTGGGGGTTATGGTGTTGCCAGCGCCAACTGTCTTCACACATGCGGGCGAGGTCGAGTCTGGCCTCCCAGCCAAGCGTGTTCCGTGCCAGCTCTGGATCGGCCCAGCAGGCCGCCACGTCGCCGGGGCGGCGCGGCACGATTTCGTAGGGCACGCTGCGGCCGCTGGCGGCCTCGTAGGCGCGCACCAGATCGAGCACGCTGTAGCCCTGGCCGGTGCCGAGGTTGACGGTCAGTGAGCCTGGGTTGGCCATCAGCCAGCGCAGCGCGGCGACGTGGCCCTCGGCGAGGTCGGTGACGTGGATGTAGTCGCGCACCCCGGTGCCATCAGGGGTCGCGTAGTCGTTGCCGAACACCGACAGCTTGTCGCGGCGGCCGACGGCGACCTGGGCGACATAGGGCATCAGGTTGTTGGGCGTGCCGCGCGGGTCCTCGCCGATGCGACCGCTCTCGTGAGCGCCGACCGGATTGAAGTAGCGCAGGCAGGCGGTCTGCCAGGCCGGATCCGCCACGCCGAGGTCGCGCAGGATCTGCTCGCCCATCAGCTTGGTGGCGCCATACGGATTGGTCGACGAGGTCGGGGCGTCCTCACGCAGCGGCAGCTTTTCCGGTGCGCCGTAGACCGTGGCGCTGGAGCTGAACACCATGCGGGTGCAGCCGTGGCGCTTCATGACCTCGCAGGTGTTGACGAGGCCGCCGAGGTTGTTGCGGTAGTAGGCCAGCGGCTGGCTGACTGATTCGCCCACGGCCTTGTAGGCAGCGAAATGCACGACGGCCGCGGGTCGGTAGCTGCCGAAGATCTCATCCATGGCGGCCGAATCGCAGACGTCGCCGCGTTCGAACTCGATGGGGGCGCTGGCAAGTTCAGCCAGCCGTTCCAAGACGACAGGCGAGCTGTTGGAGAAATTGTCGACGCCGACAACCCGGTAGCCCGCCTGCTGCAGGGCCAGCCAGGTGTGTGAGGCGATGTAGCCGGCCGCGCCGGTGAGCAGAACGGTGGTCATCAGTAGAGGATGGCTTGGCCGGTGCAGCCGTAGCTGCTGGCGCTGTAGACGTATTGCGCGATGCTGCTGTTGCGGCTGGCGTGGTCGTACTGGCAGCCCAGGCTGAAGCCGCGCGAAATCGCCCAGCGCATGCCCAGGCCGTAGGTCTTGAAATCATCGAGGGCGTCTGCCACGGCGGCGCCTGCCGTGCTGGCGCGTGTCGCCCGATTCCTGCTGGCCTTGGCATTCAGGCTGATCTTGCTGGTCAGGGCATAGCTGCTGCCCAGCTGCCAGGTGGTGTAGACCCGGTTCAGGTCGGCGGTGCGAATCACGCTTTCCTGTCCCGTGTCGCGGGCGTACTGCAGGTTGAGCTGCAGCTTGGCAGTCGGCTGCCAGTTCCAGCCGACGGCGCCAGTCGTGCCGCTGAAGTCGCGCAGGCGGTCGTCGAGGCTGTTCTTGGTCTTGCTGCGGCTGATGCGTGTGTTCAGCGTGCTGCGGCCGCCCGTGTCCCAGTTCGTCGTGAAGTCGATGTCGTTGCGGCTGTAGTCGTTGGGCGCAGACACGACCACGATGGTTGCGGTCTCGGGGTCAAAGGCCAAGCCGACGGGATAGCGTGGGTTCTGGCCCTTGGTGTGGCGTCCAACAAGGCCCAGCTTGACGTTGCCGGCCGGCGTGGCATAGATGCCAAGTGAGCTGGTGTCCTGTTTGAAGTCGAAGCGGTCGTATTCCGCGGCGCTGAAGTCCCGGCTGTGGTGAGACCAACCCGCTTCCAGGGTGTAGCGCGTAGCCACGCCCAGGCGCACGGTCGCTTGGTACTCGTCTTCCCGCTGGATGTTCTTCTTCAGGATGGGATCGACGCCGCTGCCGATGTTGAAGTCGGCCAGGGAGCGGTCCGACTTGGCGCTCAGTACGCCCGACAGGTCGCCCACCGTCTGCCAGTTGAGGGCGCTCTTGAGTGAATAGGACCGGTTGTTGAGTTCGCTGTTGGTCGAATAGCGGTTGTTCTGCAGCGAGCCGTCCAGCGTCAGATGCTGGCGGCCGAGCTTGGTGTCGATGCCGCCCATCAGCCCGGCGCTGGTGACCGTGTCGTCGTTGGTGGCGCTGGATTGCCGGTAGACGTTGGAGACGCGGGACATGCCCAGCGACCCGCCCACGTAAAAAGGCGTCGTGTCGTCGGTCTGGGCTTGCGCGGCCTGCACCATCAGCAGGCCGAGGACCAGGGGCGCCAGACGCGTGCAGCGGCGGTAGTGGCGAGCAGGCTTAATAGGCATGTCGATCAAACACCACCAGCCTCACGGTGCGCAGGATGATCTGCAGATCGAGGGCCAGCGACCAGTTGCGCAGATATTCCAGATCGTATTCGACGCGTGCCACCATCTTGTCGATGGTGTCGGTTTCGCCCCGCAGGCCGTTGACCTGGGCCCAGCCGGTGATGCCCGGCTTGACCTTGTGGCGAACCATGTAGGCCTTGATGAGCTTGCGGTATTCCTCGTTGTGGGCGACGGCGTGCGGGCGCGGTCCCACGATGCTCATGCGGCCCTGCAGCACGTTGATGAATTGCGGCAGCTCGTCCAGCGAGGTGCGGCGGATGAAGGCGCCGAAGCGCGTGATGCGCGGATCGCCCTTGGTGGCCTGCTTGACCACGGCGCCGTTGTCCAGCGCCCGCATCGAGCGGAACTTGTAGACGACGATCTCCTCGCCATCCAGGCCGTTGCGCTTCTGCTTGAAGATGACGGGCCCTGGCGAGCTCAGCTTCACGCCGATGGCGATCGCCAGCAGGATGGGCGAGATCAGGATCAGGATCAGCGTCGCCAGCACGATGTCACTGACGCGCTTGATCAGCTGGTTGGTGCCCGTGAAGGGCGTCTCGCAGATGCCGACGACCGGCACGCCGGAGATGTCCTGCAGCCGGCCCTGGATGATGCTGATGCCGAAGACGTCGGGCACGAAGAAGAGCGAGGCCGTCGTGCCCTGCACCTGCTCCAGCAGCTCAACGATGCGTGGCTGCGAGCCCAGAGGCAGGGTGATGTAGACCTCGCGCACACCCTTGTCGCGCACGAACTCGCTGAGCTGGGGCAGGGTGCCGAGGATGGCGGCGCCGGCCTCGGGGTGGAGGCGCTCGGGAGCGCGGTCGTCGAAATAGCCCAGGCAGATGACGCCCTGGGAGTCGCGCAGCGCCCGTGCCACCTTGTGGCCCAGCGGGCCGGCGCCGACGACCACGGCCGTGCGACGCGCGCTCGGGTCCCGCGCCCGCCACTGCTGGATGCGGCGGCCGGTCTCGATGGCGGCGATCTGGGCGATGGGGGTGATGACGGCCCACCACAGCAGCACCTCGTCCTCGAAATAGTGCAGGCTGTTGGTCGCATAACCGCACAACAGCAGGATGCCGAGCAGCACCAGCCAGGAGGACAGCACGTCCACCAGAGCGCTGGCCGGGTGGTCGCTGAAGCGGTTGCGGCCCGGGAAGGTGAGGGCGAAGACCAGCAGGCACAGCGTCAGCGTCGGCCGCAGCACCGGCTCGTCGAAATGGCCGTTCACGACCAGGAAGGTCAGAACGATGAGGCCGGGCTCGAGGAAGGCGGCGATCAGGGATTCGACCGACTGCGGTGCGCTGTAGAACGTCCTTTTGTAGCTGCGGTCCTCAAACATCGTGGCGGGTGCGGTGATCCTCGGGTGCGGGTTTGCCCGGGGCTGGAAAACGATCAGGGATTCTCTATCAACAAATTTGACAGTCGAACCGCCTGCGTCCCTTGTTCATGGTCCGCTGCCTACAATCTTGTGTATGTCTGCTTCCTGGCCCATGCCGCCCCTGCCGTCGCTCACGCCTTTGCTGATGCCGGCCCTGCAGGACCGCCTCGTTTTGTTGATCAACCATGTGGTGTCCCGGGAGCCCATCGCGGCCCAGCGCCTCAAGCCGCTGGCCGGCAGAGGCCTCGTCGTCCACCTGGCGGGCTGGCCCGGCCTGTTGCCGGCGGCGCCTGACTTGATACTTGGTGTCACACCGGCGGGTCTTTTCGAGCGGCTGGATGCACCGCCCCAGGGCGCGGGTGGCCTGCGCATCGAGATCGATGCCTCCAACCCCGCCAAGCTGGCCCTGGGCGCCCTGACCGGCGAGTCGCCCACCGTCAGCGTGCAGGGCGACGCCGCCTTTGCCGGCGAGATGCATTGGCTGATGGACAACCTGCGCTGGGACATCGAGGATGACCTGGCCGGTGTCGTCGGGCCGCTGCCCGCCCGCCAGCTCGCCCAGTTCGGCCGCACGCTGCGGCGCACCTTGTCGGGCGTGGCCGCGCGCATGGCTCCCGCGGGCGGCGCATGAGGTTTGTTTCCCGGCTGCTGGTCATCCTGTGGACGGTCTGGCGCTTCGGTCTCGATGACCTGGCCTTGTCGGGCCTGCGCCGGCGGCGCTTCCAGCTGCTGCGCCGGCTGACCCGCCTGGGTCGCAGCTGGCAGGAGCCGCGCGGCGTGCGCCTGCGGCTGGCCCTGGAGCATCTGGGGCCGATCTTCGTCAAGCTGGGCCAGGTGCTGTCCACGCGTCGCGACCTGCTGCCCGAAGACGTGGCGCTGGAACTGGCCAGGCTGCAGGACCGCGTGCCGCCGTTTTCCGCGGCGCTGTCCCGCGAGATGATCGAACGCGCCTTCGGCCGGCCGCTGGAGCAGCTGTTCGCGACCTTCGATGCCGAGCCCGTCGCCAGTGCCAGCATCGCCCAGGTCCACTTTGCGACCTTGAAGGACGGCCGCGAAGTGGCCGTCAAGGTGCTGCGCCCGGGCATGCTGGACATCATTGACGACGACCTGTCGCTGATGCGCCAGCTCGCGGCGTGGATCGAGCGCTTCTCGTCCGACGGCCGGCGCCTGAAGCCGCGCGAGGTCGTCGCCGAGTTCGACACCTATCTGCACGACGAGCTGGACCTGGTGCGCGAGGCCGCCAATGCCGCGCAACTGCGCCGCAATATGGAGGGGCTGGACCTCATCCTGGTGCCCGAGATGCACTGGGACCTGTGCAGCCCCGAGGTCATCGTCATGGAGCGCATGAAGGGCGTGCCGATCTCGCACCGCCCGGCGCTCGAGGCGGCGGGCATCGACATCCCCAAGCTGGCCCGCGACGGCGTGACCATCTTCTTCACCCAGGTGTTCCGCGACGGCTTCTTCCACGCCGACATGCACCCGGGCAATATCCAGGTCAGCCTGGCGCCCGATACCTTCGGCCGCTACGTGGCCCTGGACTTCGGCATCATGGGCACGCTGACCGAGGTGGACAAGGACTACCTCGCGCAGAACTTCATCGCCTTCTTCCAGCGCGACTACAAGCGCGTCGCCGAGCTGCACATCGCCTCGGGCTGGGTGCCGCCCGAGACCCGCGTCGATGCGCTGGAGAGCGCCGTGCGCGCCGTCTGCGAACCGCATTTCGACCGCCCGCTGAAGGACATCTCCCTGGGCCAGGTGCTGTTGCGGCTGTTCCAGACCTCGCGCCGCTTCAACGTCGAGATCCAGCCCCAGCTGGTGCTGC
>CBHWBD010000031.1:0-35594 GCA_966111775.1 uncultured Comamonadaceae bacterium
CCAGCGAGCTGGACAAGCCCGACGGCATCAGCGTGCTGACGCTGGACGACATCCCGAAGCAGGTGTGGCCGCTGGGCGTGCGCAAGATCAATGGCATCGGCCCCAAGGCCAGCGAAAGGCTGATCAAGCTCGGCATCGAGACCGTGGGCGACATCGCCGCCGCCGATCCGCGCTGGCTCATCGAGCAGTTCGGCGAGAGCTACGGCGCCTGGCTGCACGCCGCCTCCCACGGCCGGGACAACCGCGCCGTCGTCACGCACAGCGAGCCGGTGTCAATCAGCCGCGAAACGACCTTCGAGCGCGACCTCAGCGCCGTGCACGACAAGATCCTGCTCGGCCAGATCATGGACGAGCTCTGCGAAAGTCTGGCCAAGGACCTCGCCCGCAAGCGCTATGCGGGCAAGACGGTGGGCATCAAGCTGCGCTTCGAAGGCTTCATCACCGTCACGCGCGACCAGACGCTCAAAGTCCCGATCACCAGCGCCGCCGACATCCGCCACGCCGCGGGCCTGTGCCTCAAACGCGTCAAGTTCGACAAGCGCCTGCGCCTGATGGGCGTGCGCATCGGCAACCTCGTGCACGCCAGCGAAGTGCTGGCGGCACCCGCGGCGAGCCGCGCTCCCGCCCCCCCGGCGCCCGACAACCTGACTCTGTTTTGAGCGACTGGAGCTACAGCGTCTCGGTGCGCAGCCTGTGCGAGTTCACCGCCAAGCGCGGCGACCTGGACCGCCGCTTCACGCCGTCGGCCACGGCGCTCGAGGGCCAGGCCGGCCAGATGGCCGTGCTGGCGCGGCGCTCGCCCGGCTACGAGACCGAGCTGGCCCTGGAAGGCCGGTTCGGCAACCTGCGCGTGCGCGGCCGGGCCGACGGCTACGAGGCCGACGTGAACCGGCTGGAAGAGATCAAGACCATCCGCGGCCCCGTCGACCTCATACCCGAGAACCGCCGCGCCCTGCATTGGGCCCAGCTCGAAACCTATGGCGCCCTCATCGCCGCCGACCGCGAGCTGACCGAAATCGAGCTGGCCCTGGTCTACGTGGATGCCGACACCCAGCACGAGACCGTGCTGCGCCAGACCGTCGCGGCCGCAGCGCTGCAGGCCGCCTTCGAGGCCCGCTGCCGCCAGTTCGAGGCCTGGGCCGCGCAGGAGGCCGCCCATCGCACCGCGCGCGACACGGCGCTGAGCAGCCTGCCCTTCCCCTTGGGCGAACTGCGTCCCGGCCAGCGCCTGCTTGCCGAAGCCGTCTACAAGGTCGCCGCAAACGGCCGCCATCTGCTGGCCCAGGCGCCCACCGGCATCGGCAAGACCCTCGGCACGCTGTACCCGCTGCTGCGCGCCATGCCGGCTCAACAGCTGGACAAGATCGGCTACATGACCTGCAAGGGCACCGCG
Source organism: uncultured Comamonadaceae bacterium (assembly GCA_966111775.1). Classification (GTDB taxonomy): domain Bacteria; phylum Pseudomonadota; class Gammaproteobacteria; order Burkholderiales; family Burkholderiaceae_C; genus Pelomonas. The sequence goes on from CBHWBD010000031.1 coordinate 1,394, forward strand.
CGCATCACCGCGCTGGACGCGCTGCAGACCGTGCGCGACGCCAGCCCGCAACTGCCGCTGCGCGTGCTGACGCTGGTCGCCAAGGAGCAGGCCTGCGAGCATCCCGACAAGGCCTGCCACGGCGCCGCCTGCCCGCTGGCCAGCGGCTTCTACGACCGCCTGGACGCGGCCCGCGCCGACGCCGTGGCCAGCGCCTGGCTGGACCCGGCCGCGCAGCGCCGCATTGCGCTCAAGCATGGTGTCTGCCCCTACTACCTCGGCCAGGAATTGCTGCGCTGGGCCGACGTCGTCGTCGGCGACGTCCACCATGCCTTCGATCCCTATGGCCAGCTCTACAGCCTGGCCCAGTCCCAGGGCTGGAAGCTGGCCCTGCTGGTGGACGAGGCCCACAACCTCATCGATCGCAGCCGCGACATGTACAGCACCGGGCTGAGCCTGGCGCGCGTGCGCGAGGCCGTGGCCGAGGCGCCCAAGGTGCTGCAGCCGCCGCTGCGCCGGCTCGCCAAGGAGATGGCCACGCTGGGCCGCCAGCAGGCCGGCGACTACGCCGCGCTGGACAGCGTGCCCGATGCGCTCAACGAAGCGCTGCAACGCGTGGGCATGGTGCTGGGCGAGCATGTGCAGAACCACCCCCTCGACGTCGGGCCGATGCTGCAGTTCTATTTCGAGGTGCTGGGCCTGCTGCGCCTGCTGGACCGCTTCGACAGCCACTCGCTGTGCGACCTGCAGCGCAGTGCCGCAACCGCACGGCAGGCTTCGCCGCTGGATGCGCCGGTCAACCTCTCGCTGCTGCAAGACGACGAGGACGACGATGGCCGCGACGTGCTGCTGTCCATCCGCAACATCGTGCCGGGCTTCTTCCTGAAGGAGCGCTTCGAGGGCTGTCACAGCGTCACCTTGTTCTCGGCGACGCTCGGCCCGCCCGACTACCAGCGCCACCTGCTCGGCCTGCCCGAGGACGCCGCCTGGATCGACGTGCCCGCCCCCTTCCCGCCCGAGCATCTGGTGGTGCGTGTCGCCCATCGCCTGTCCACGCGCTTCGAGCATCGCGAGGCCTCGCTGGACTCCCTGGTGGACGTGCTGGCCACGCAGTTCGCCGAGCACCCTGGCAACTACCTCGCCTTCTTCAGCAGCTTCGACTACCTCGACAAGGCGTCGGCGCGTCTGGCCCGGCGCCACGCGGAGGTGCCGCAATGGAGCCAGTCCCGCACCATGGGCGACGCCGGCCGCCGAGGCTTCCTGGAGCGCTTCGTGCCGGACGGCCGCGGCATCGGCTTCGCCGTGCTGGGCGGCGCCTTCGCCGAGGGTGTGGACCTGCCCGGCACGCGCCTCATCGGCGCCTTCATCGCCACCCTCGGCCTGCCGCCCGTGTCGCCGCTGCAGGACCGCGTGCGCGAGCGCCTGGACGCGATGTTCGGCGCCGACCATGGCTATGCCGACCTCGTGCCCGGCATGCAGAAGGTCGTGCAGGCCGCCGGCCGCGTGTTGCGCTCGGCGGATGACCGCGGCTGGGTCTGGCTGCTGGACAAGCGCTACGCCCGCCCCGAGGTCAGGGCACTGCTGCCGACGTGGTGGCGGATGTGATCCATCCTAGACGGGCGCTTGAGCGAAGTTGTAGCGGCCTGGGGCAATGAGGTTGTCGGGGTCGAAGACGGACTTCAGCTGCCAGGCAATGCGCCAGAACGGATCCTGGGCGTCGACCAGGTCTTTCATCATGTCGGCCCGGGCTCGATAGACTTCCAGGCCTCGGCTGCGCAGGTAGGTCCACAACGACGTGGCACAGGTCCGTGCATTGGCGACAGCGCCCTCATCACCCCTGTCGAACAGCAGGTTCGCCACAGCCACCAGACTGGTGGTCGTCTCGATATTGAGAGAGACGTAAAGGTTGTGGCCGAAGCCAGAGGCGACGGCCTCCATGCCCTGGACGACGTCCACAACGGCACGCCCCTCCAGCGGCAACGCTGCATTGATGAAAAGCAGGCCGCAACTGGACTGATCCAGGTCACGCGCCGCCAGATTCGGCGCCCCAAAACGCCAGAGAAGGTTCTTGACGGCCGCATCGGTCGGCCACCCATCCGCCAGTCCCTGTGACGGCCGGATGGCCGAAATCGTCGCGGCATTCGCTCTTGCCCAAGGCCAGAGATGGCGCAGCGGGTGCTGTAGGCGAAAGCCAATATCCAGCATGGTTTCATCGACAACCGTCACTCGTGCCGACCCACCAAGAACGCGTTTCACCTCAGCGACGGCTGCCTTGACTTGGGCGCTGCTGCCAGAGATGCCGGCCAGGGCGGTCCATTCAAAAGGGGCGACGGTTGCAAGAACGCGTTCGACCTCGGCCGCCAGCTCAGGCGCCTTCATCCCGCATTCAACGCGCAGATAGTCGCTGATGCCCGCGGCCATGCTGGATCTCATCCTCGCCTGGTTGCCCACGTGCGTCACACCACTGATCACGCCCAGGCGCTTCAACAAAGCCAGGCCGTCAAGGACCTGCGCCAGCTGGGATGTGTTGCGCAGGCCGAGCGACACGGCCACGGAGCGATGAGGCCTGGGCAGCAACTTGAAGCAGGCACTCGTCACGATGCCGTAGTTGCCTTGGAAGAACAGGCCATCCAGCATCGGCCCCAAGCCGAAGGGGTGGGTATGCGCGAGAGGCGAATCGTCGCCGAGGCGCCGGAACCCGGTTCTCAGCACATCGCCGCGCCCGGTCACCACCTCCAGGCCAAACACGTCCTCCCGGCGCGGGCCCAGGTAGCCGACGCCGCGGTCCAGTGCATTGCCCAGGATGCTGGTGTCCATGGCTGAACCTGTGACATTGAAGACAAGCCGGGGATGCGATTGGCTGAGGAACTCACGCAGCTGACGCTGGGTGACGCCGGGCTCGATGACGGCAACCGGGTGGGCCTCGGAGATGTCGGCCGCATTGAGGATGCGGTTCATGCCGCTCAAGTCGAGCAGCACCGCGCCGGGCTGCGGCGGCGTGGCCGAGCCATAGCCCCAGTTCAAACCTGTCGAGATGGGATAGAGCGACCTGCGTTCGCGGCGCGCTCGGTCCACACATGCCTGGACCTCGTCAACGCTTGTAGCCCGCCAGCATTCCACCTTTCCTTGGTCCCAACCCGTCACGTTGCGGGTATCGATCTGAGCGAAGGCATCGCTGGTCATGTATGGCTTCTCCCCATTCCTGCCCATGGCCCGAGGCCAGGTAGATTGCGTCCACGCACGATACCGGTAGGCGCGGGTGCATGGCCATTCATCCCAGGAGAACCGATGTTCGACCGCGTCAAGTTCGGCGTCAGCGATTTCGCTGCCAGCAGGGCCTTCGATCTCAAGGCCCTCGCGCCCCCGGGGCTCCAAAACAACATCGAAGCGGTCTGCCACGCGCCGAAGCCTGACTTGCCCTCACTTTGTGTTGGGATGTTGCCGGCCGTGTGACGGCGCTGCACCCGGTAACCGGGGGCCGCATCAGGCGTGAGACGCTGTGGGCCTATGTGTGCATTGCCCGCTCGCCTCGTTGCTCCCATCGCCGTCGCCACCCTGGTTTCGCTGACCGCCTGTGGCGGCGGTGGCTCCGATTCCGGTCCTGCCACCACGCCCACCACACCGCCGGCTCCTGCGCCGACGCCGGCACCAGCCCCATCACCGGCTCCCGGACCCGCGCCTGCCCCAGCGCCCTCCACGGCCGGCAGCCGCATCACCTGCAATCTGGCCAACTTCCAGGCCGACATGCTGGCGGCCGTGAATGCCCGTCGGCGCGCCGGCGCCAGCTGTGGTGCACAAGGCAGCTTCCCGCCGGCGTCCGGCCTGGTCTGGAATGCCGCCCTCACCCAGGCGGCCGTGGCGCACAGCGACGACATGGTCACGCACAACTTCTTCGACCACACCGGCAGCGACGGCAGCACCTTGGGCACGCGCGCGACGGCCGCCGGCTATGTCTGGAGCAGCCTGGGCGAAAACATCGCTGCCGGCCAGGCCACCGTCACCGAGGTTGTGGATGGCTGGATGAAGAGCGACGGCCACTGCGCCAATCTGATGAACGCGGCCTTCCGCGACATCGGCGTGGCCTGCGTGTCCGGCAACGCCGGCACCACCTACCGCAGCTACTGGACGCAGGACTTCGGCAAGCCGCGCTGATGGCTGGAAGCGGTCACGCCAAAAAGAAAAAAGCCACGCGGCCGAGTCATCGCGACTCGCCTGCGTGGCTTGGTGACCGGGTGAAGGGTCAGGCCTTCTTGGCCTTGGCGCGACGGGCCGCGTAGGCGCCCACCAGGGCGAGGCCGACCAGGGCCGCTGCGTCCGGCTCGGGCACTTGGTTGCTGCCGCCGATCTGGAAAGTGATGAACTCGCCCGTCTGCTCGTCGGTCACGGTATAGCTGCCGGCGTGCATCTGCAGGGAGGCAAACGAAGCGTTGTGGAAGGTCCAGTTCTGGTCAGGCGACCAGAAGGTGCCGTCCAGGTCTTCGCGCGCGATGCCCAGGCCGGGGAGCTGGCCGCCGATACCCCAGACATAGGTGGCAAAAGCCTTGCTGCCGCTGTCGACCGTCGTGCTGAAGCTGCTTGCCGACCACGGGCCGTCAGCGCTGACCCATTCCGCGAAATCGGTACCGGTATGGAAGCCGAAGGACATGTTGACACTGCCGACGGTGGTACCGCCCATGATGTCGTGCTTGCCGTTTTCTTCGACACCGGCACCGCCCCAGCTGGACACGGTCTGCTGAAGCACCAGCCCAGCGGTGTCGATGGTGCCGGAGGAGTTCATCACCACATTGGCGCCAGACTCGGTGAACGTGAAGACGATGCCGGCGTTCGCGACGCTGCAAAGGGAAGCCGCCAGGGTTGCAGCTGCGATGGAAGCCAATTTCATGGCGGATCTCCTCAAGGGAACTTCGATGCCTTCGATAAGCAACCCTCGTGCCGCGCGATTGAATCCATTAAGAATCAGTGACTTGCGAGACCATCGCAGCGACTTCAAGCTAGGGGTGTAAAGTTAATTGACATCCTAAAACCCTTCATTCGAGGGGGCTCGCAGCTCACTTTCTTTGCGGGTCTGAATCCAGAAGTCGCGCCCGGCCGCTCCAAGGAAGCACCATCCACCTGTTTGCCTGGAGCCTTCCATGATGTTCGACATCCAGTCCGCGCTGCCCCTGTTCATTCCCATCCTGGCGATGTTCATTCCCATCATCGCCATCCTGTCGCACTACATCGGCAAGGCCCACAGCGAGCGCCAGCGCCACGAGACCATCCGCGAGCTGGCCCGCGCCGGCCAGCCCATCCCGCCCGAGCTGCTGGCCGACGCCCAGGACAGCGACTTCCACCGCGCCAAGCGCAACCGGGCCAACCCCAACCGCATCCTGATTCCCGCCGTCATCAATATCGGCATCGGCCTCGGGCTGATGGGCATGTTCTCGACCATGATGCCGGGTGCGTGGCTGTGGAGCATCGGCCTGCTGCCGCTGTTCATGGGCCTGGGCCTGGCGGTGTACTGGGCCGTCGAGCGCAAGCAGCAACCGCCCGAGCTGTGACGCTCCGTCCCGCCGCGCCGGCCGACGCAGAGGCCGCGCTGGTGGCCCGCGCGGCTGCCGGCGACCGCAGCGCCTTTGCCGCCCTGGTGCAGGCCCATCAGGGCTATCTGCGCAAGCTGCTCGGCCGTGTCTGCCGCGGCGACCAGGGTCGCGCCGACGACCTCGCCCAGGAGGCCTTCGTGCGCGCCTGGCGTGCCCTGTCCCAGTTCCGTGGTGAGGCACGCTTTCGCACCTGGCTGACGCGGCTGGCCTATTCCGCGCTGTCCGCCGAGCGCCCCGCTCTGCCCGTGATGGACGAGGCGCCGCCCGACCTCGAGGCCCACAGCGACTTCGCCCCTGGCGCCGACTGGCGCATCGACCTCGACCGCGCCATGGCCGGGCTCAGTGAGGCCCAGCGCCACGCGCTGCTGCTCTGCTACGGCGCCGACCTCAGCCACATCGAGGCCGCCCAGGTGCTGGGCTGGCCCATAGGCACCGTCAAGACCCAGGTACTGCGCGCCAAGGCCAGGCTGCGCACCCAGCTGCAAGCATGGGAGCCCCCGACATGAATGATTTCGACAGCAACGACGACGACGCCTTCGACGCCGCGCTGCGAGCGCAGTTGCAAGCCGACGGCGAGTCCGACGATGCGGGCTTCAGCCTGCGGGTGATGGCGACCTTGCCCGACCACGTGCCGCCGGACCGGCGTCGCTGGGCGCGCTGGGTCAGGCGCGCGCAATGGGCGGCGATCAGCACGGCGGCCTGCGCAGCGGCGGGACTGCTTGCCAGCAACCCTGGCGTGCTCGACGTGCCGCACGCGCTGGCCGCCGTGGCCCTGGTCGGTCTGCTGATCTTCTGGTCGGTGCCGAGCCGGTGGAGTCGGGCCTGAGCAAGCGCTGGTCGACCCACTGCGCCATCACGCTGCGATGCCCAGGCTGAGCCTCAGCTTCTTCGACAGCTTGGCCGCCACCAGCTCATGCGATCGCCTCACCAGCGCCTTCAGTTCCGCCAGCGGCAGCGCCTTGGGGTCGGACACCGCCACCCAGTGATACCTCGCCGCATACGGCGCCGGTACGAATCCGGGCAGGCCCGTCAGCTCCAGGAAGCGGTGGTCGTCGACCTTGAAGCTGCAATGTGTCCACTTGTCGGGATGGGGCCCGCCGACGAAGAACATCTTGCCGCCGACGCTGGCAACCCAGTCGGCGCCCCATTTGACGTCCTCGGTGGCACCGGGCAGCGCCATGGCGTACTCGGCAAGGGCGGCAAAACTCATGCTGCGGTGTCCATCGTGACGTGGGGACCACGATTCTCACTGCCGCAAACCGCAATAGCGGCAATTTGCGGCAGGCCGCGGCCGGCCGTGTGAGCGCGGGACGACCCCGCCTCTGACAATTCACGGTCACAGCTTGTCACACCGGGTTTTCGTCCCGGAAACGGCAGATGCCGTCGTCCAACTCGACCGCCGGATGATTTTCCAAGACCTGGATCCGAGCGCGCCCACCGCGCCGCCCATCGATACCTTGCAGCAAGGCATGGCCCTGTTCCATGCCACGCCGCCGGACTATCGGCGTGCCGTGTCCTGCTTCCGCGATGCAGCCGACCGCGGCAGCGGCGATGGCCTGGCCATGCTCGGCCTGTGCCAGCTCGAAGGCCTGGGCATGCCGGCGGATGCGGCGCAGGCACGCGTGCTGCTGAAGCAGGCGGCGGCGCGGCGCAGTGCCATCGGGCGCTTCCAGCTCGGCCGTGCCCTGATGACCGGCCGCGGCGGCGAAGCCGATGAAGCGGCCGGCCTGACGGCCTATGTGGCCGCAGCCGCCATGGGCCATGCCGAAGCCACCTTCAATCTCGCCAGTTGCCTGTTTGCCGGCGTGGGCTGCATTCCGGACCGGCTGGCCGCCAAGTCGCTTTATCTGCGCGCCCGCGCCCTGGGCTGCACGCTGCGCCCCCAGGGCGTGCTGGTGAAACGCAGCGAGCTGGAATCGGTCCGCATCCTGGCCGAACGCTTCGCCGACCCCAACCGCATGTTCTTCCTCGTGCAGGAGCGCCAGCAGGAGCTGGCCCTGGCCTATGCCGCTGCCCAGCCCTCCCCGGCCCAGGAAGCAGGTGACAAGTCCCGAACCCTGCAGAGCGCTGGACGGCTGGCCGCGAGCGTGATGGCCGCCATGGCCGGCGCCCTGGGCCAGTACTTGCGGCCGTCTTCGAACGACGCCGGCCCGACGACGATCAACTTCTGAGCCGGGGGCGCCCGAAACAGCGGGAATATTTCACGCTCCATGGCCTCAACAAGTTACACCTTGCAAGACCTCGGCCGCGCCGGCCACGGCGCGCCCGGCGCTTGCCCACAATCTAGGGATTAGGCCCCACGAGGCCTTCACAACAAGACTGTCGTTGGATGAACTCCCGAGACCCGGGCCTCGCCCCGACCCTGCCCGCCGCCCTGGATGCGCCGGCCGTCAACCCCCTGCAGCATGGGCTGGCGCTGTTCCACGCCGTGCGGCCTGACTATGGGCGCGCCGCCGGCTGGTTCCGCGCCGCAGCGGATGGCGGGGACGCCGACGGCCTCGCCATGCTGGGCCTGTGCCAGCTGGAGGGGCTGGGCATGGCCGCCGACGCGACGCAGGCGCGAGCACTGCTGGAATTGGCCGCGACGCGCGGCAGCGCCATCGGGCGTTTCCAGCTCGGACGCGCGCTGCTGACCGGCCGCGGCGGCCCCGTCGACGAGGAGCGCGGCCTGTCGTCCTATGTGGTGGCAGCGTCCATGGGTCATGCCGAGGCCTGCTTCAACCTCGCCAACTGCCTGTATGCCGGCGTGGGCTGCCTGCCCGACCGCCTGGCCGCCAAGGCGCTCTACCTGCGCAGCCGCACGCTGGGCTGCACCCTGCGCCCGCAGGGCGTTCGCGTGCAGCAACGCGAACTGAAGGCGGTTCGCACGCTGTCGCTGCGCTTCGCGGACGCAGATCGCCTGATCTTCCTGATCCAGGAACGCCAGCAGGAACTGGCCCTGGTGCAGGCCGTGGTCCAGCCGCGCCAGGCGCGCGCCGCGGCCAATGCCAGGCCCCGACGCTTGCGCACGGCCGGGCGGCTGGCCGCAGGTGTCATGGCAGCCATGGCCGGCACGCTCGGCCACTACCTGCGCTCGACCTCGCGCGACGCCGGACCGACGACGGTCAACTTCTGAAGCCGCGGCCTGCCCGCGACAGACCGCTGGGTAGGATGCCGCCATGCCGCTGCGCCCCATCCGCCTGCCTTCGCTCGACGCCCTGCTCGCCTTCGAGGCCGTGGCGCGCGCCGGCGGCTTCGAAGCGGCGGCCGCCGAACTGGCACTGACCGCCAGCGCCGTGGCCAAACGCGTGGCGGGCCTGGAGGAGCGGCTGGACCAGCCCCTCTTCCTGCGCCAGCCGGCCAAAGGCCTGAGCCTGACGCCCGCCGGTCACGAGTACCTGCCGCAGGTGCGCCAGGCCCTCGCGCTGTTGCAGGCCATGCCGCTGCACCAGCGCACCGTGCCACAGCGCGAGCGGCTTCGCGTCAGCTCCACGCCCACCTTCGCGCGCCAGTTGCTCGTACCCGCACTGCCCGCTTTCGCGGCCGCGCATCCGCAGGTCGAACTCGAGCTGACGCTGTCGGTGCCGCTGCTGGCCGAGGGCGATGCGGGCGCGGACCTGGAGATCCGCCATGGCGCGGTGCCGGAAGACATCGCGGCCTCCCAGGTGCTGCTGCGCGACCGTCTCACGCCGCTGGCCGCGCCGGCGCTGCTCGCGAACCACGGTCCACTGCGAGAACCGGCCGACCTGCTGGCCCTCCCGCTGCTGCGCACGCCGCTGCAGCCCTGGGCACCCTGGCTGCGTGCCGCCGGACTGGGCGACGCACCGGAACCTGATGAAGGTCCCCGCTTCGTCGACCTGGGCCTGACGCTGGCGGCGGCCCTGGCCGGCCAGGGCGTGGCACTGGCCCGACTCAGCCTCGCCCGCCATGAACTCGCCGAGGGCCGCCTCATACAACCCTTCGCGCTGACCGTGCCGGCCGAGCGCCACTACGGCCTCGTCATCCACCGCCCGAGTCCGGCAGCCGAGGCCTTCGCGCAGTGGTTGCAGGCGCACTGCCGCGCAATGAACGCGGCGCAGGCGGAAAACTCTTCCGCCATGGCCTGAGGTTTTTTCCGGGGCGGCTGGCACGGGGCAGGCCTAGCATGGCGGCCTCACTCCGACTTGCCGCCATGCCCGTCATCACCTGCATCGAAGACCTGCGCCAACTCGCCGAAAAGCGCGTGCCGCGCATGTTCTACGACTACGCCGATTCCGGTTCCTGGACGGAGACGACCTACCGCGCCAACGAGAGCGACTTCCAGGCCATCAAGCTGCGCCAGCGCGTGGCCGTCAACATGGAAGGCCGCAGTACGGCCGTCAAGATGGTAGGCCAGGACGCCAAGATGCCCGTGGCCATCGCCCCCGTGGGCCTGACGGGCATGCAGCACGCCGATGGCGAGATCCACGCCGCGCGCGCCGCCGAGAAGTTCGGCATCCCCTTCACGCTGTCGACGATGAGCATCTGCTCCATCGAGGACATCGCCGAAAACACCTCGGCGCCCTTCTGGTTCCAGCTCTACATGATGCGCGACCGCGAGGCGATGGCACGCATGATCCAGCGCTGCAAGGCAGCCCAATGCTCGGCCCTGGTGCTGACGCTGGACCTGCAGGTCATCGGCCAGCGCCACAAGGACCTGAAGAACGGTCTCACCGCGCCGCCGCGGCCGACGCTCGCGAACATCATCAACCTGGCCACCAAGCCGCGCTGGTGCCTGGGCATGCTGGGCACGCGGCGCCACACCTTCCGCAACCTCGTGGGTCATGTGAAGGGCGTCAGCGACATGCGCTCCCTCTCGGCCTGGACCAACGAGCAGTTCGACCCGCGCCTGTCCTGGGCCGACATCGCCTGGGTCAAGGAGCAGTGGGGCGGCAAGCTGATCCTGAAGGGCATCATGGACGTGGAGGACGCCAGGCTGGCCGTGCGGGCCGGCGCCGATGCAATCGTCGTCAGCAATCATGGCGGACGACAGTTGGACGGTGCACCCAGCAGCATCCATGCCCTGCCGGCCATTGCGGCCGAGGTGGGCTCGCAGACCGAAGTCTGGATGGATGGCGGCATCCGCTCCGGCCAGGACGTGCTCAAGGCCTGGGCCCTGGGTGCCCGCGGCACCATGATCGGCCGCGCCATGGCCTATGGCCTGGGCGCCATGGGCGAGGAAGGCGTCGCCAAGGCCCTGGCCATCCTGCACAAGGAACTGGACGTCACCATGGCCTTCTGCGGCCACACCCAGCTGACGAACGTCAGGCGCGACATCCTCGTGCCGGGAAGCTATCCAACGGCCTGACTTCTTGCCGGCGGTGAACGGGCATGCGCTACTGCGGCGCATGAAGAACCTCCTCGCCACCGTCCTGCTCTCTTCATTGACGCTGACCGTCGCCGCCCAGACCTGCGCACCACCTGCCGGCCTCAAGGATGAGGCCGATCCCGTACGCATCCAGCAGCAGGCCGTGGCCCTGCTGCCCTGCTTGGGGCACCCCGACCCCAGGCTGCGCGACGACCTCGCTTTCGAGCAGCTGTCGGCCTGGTCACGCGGCGGCAAGCTGGACGCTGCCACGCTGCAGCGCCTGCGCACCGACCTCATCGCCGTGCTCGATGCCCCGCCCGATGCGGCCGGGGTGCATCAGCCTTTTGCGGTGCTGACCCTGGCCGAAGTCGCGCGGGCCGACCGGCTCAGGCCCTTCATGACGCCGGCGCAGCGTGCCGACCTCGTCGATCACGCGGCCCGCTTCCTGGCCGGCGTGCGCGACTACCGCGGCTTCATCCCCGGCGAGGGCTGGCGCCACGGCGTGGCCCATGGCGCCGACCTGGCCCTGCAGCTCGGCATGAACGAAGCGCTGAACGCGCCGCAACGCCAGCAACTGCTGGACGCCGTCACGCGCCAGGTGCTGGCCGACCACCAGCACAGCTACCGCTTCGGCGAGGGCAACCGCCTCGCCCGCGCGGCCTTGCAACTGCAGCTCAAGCTCAGGCCCGAAGACGCCGCCGTTCAGACCTGGCTGGACGGCCTGCTGCTGCCGCTGAAGCAGGCACAGGCCTGGGACGAGGCGGCCCTGACCGATCTGCACAATCTGCGCGAGTTCCTGTGGCCCCTGCTGGCCGGCGTGCTGGACGTGGCCGATGCCGGCCAGCGGGAGCGCTTGCTGGCGCCGCTGCAGAAGACGCTGCGAGGCCTACCTTAGGCTGGGCCTCGCCGCTCGAAATGCAGGCGGTCGTGCCAGACACCGCCGAGCAGGAAGCTTTGCGTCGAGCGACCGAACTCGCGGAAGCCGTTGCGGAGCAGCACCTTCACGGAACCCTCGTTGCCGACACGCGCATTGGCCTCCAGGCGCACCAGGCCCAACTCGCCGAAAGCCTTGGCGAGCACCAGGCGCACGGCTTCGCTGGCATGGCCGCGGCCGCAGGCGGACTCGGCGATGCGGTAGCCGAGGTCGGCCATCTGGAAGTGGGTGCGCTTCACGCCCGCAAGGTTCACCCGGCCGACCAGTTCGCCGGCATCGGTGCGCACCAGGAACTGGTAGCCCTTGTCCTCGGCCGCTTCGCGCTCGGCCAGCGCAATGGCGGCGCGAACGCCTTCAGGCGAGTAGTAGCCCGCCGGCCGCGAATTGACGCGGGCCTCGAAGAAGGCACGGTTGTCGGTCTCGAAGCGCAGCAGTTCGTCGGCGCTGTCGAGGGTGGGCGGGATGAGGCGAATGGAGGGCATGGCGGCCCATTTGAACAGCCGCTAGGCTCTCGGCCCGGAGGTCCCATGCCCCTGACTCGATTCCTAGGTCTGATCGCCGCCCTGCCCCTGCTGGCTGCGGCCGCCGACATCCCGAACAGCGCCGCCATCGATGCCGAGGCTGCACGCCTGATGGCCGCCAGCCAGGCTCAGGGACTGGCTGTGGCGGTCATCGACGACGGTCAGGTCCTGCACGTGGGCGCCTACGGCAAGCGCAATGCGGCGGGCGATCCCCTGCTGACCGACACCGTCATGTACGGCGCCTCGCTGACCAAGACTGTGTTCGGCTTCGCCGTCATGCAGCAGGTGGAACGCGGCAAGCTGGCGCTGGACCGGCCGCTGGCCGACTACCTCGACAAGCCGCTGACCGACTATCCGAACGAAGGCAAATACGGTCCCTGGCGCGACCTGGCCGGCGACGAGCGCTGGCGCCGCCTGACGGCGCGCATGCTGTTGACGCACAGCAGCGGCTTCGCCAACTTCCCCTTCCTGGAACCCGACCGCAAGCTGCGCATGCACTTCGACCCCGGCACGCGCTACGCCTACTCGGGCGAAGGCCTGATCCTGCTGCAGTTCGTCATGGAGCGCGGCCTGGGGCTGGACATGGGCGTGGAGATCCAGCGCCGCGTGTTCGACCGCTTCGGCATGACGCGCACCGGCATGATGTGGCGGCCCGACTTCCGGCCCAATCTCGCCGACGGCTGGACGATCGATGGCCAGGCGGTGCCGCACGACGAACGCAGCCGCGTGCGCGTCGCCGGGTCCATGGACACGACGATTGCCGACATGGCGCGCATGGCGGCCGGCTACGTCAAGGGCGTCACGCTGTCGCCCGAAGGCACGGCCGCGCTGACCACGCCGCAGTTGCCGATCACGACGGCCTCGCAGTTCCCGACGCTGCAGGCCGAACTGCCGCCATCCAAGCGCCGCGCCGACCTGGCCGCGGGGCTGGGCGTCATCGTCTTCCAGGGGCCGCAGGGCCCGGGCTTCTACAAGGGCGGGCACGACGACGCCACCGGCAACACCTGGGTCTGCGTGAAGACCAGCCGGCGCTGCGTCGTCATCCTGGCCAATGACGTGCGCGCCGAGCGGGCCTTTCCCCAGCTCGTGCGCTTCGTGCTCGGCGAGACCGGCGTGCCCTGGGACTGGGAGTACGGAAAGATGGACTTCGTGCGCTAGCGGCCAGCCGCCGTCACGAGCGCCTGAGCCTCGCCCGGCGTGACCGGCCCCTGTCCCGCCACCTCGACCACGACGAGATAGCCCGCCAGATCCTGGCGTGCGCCGGCAGCGGCATAGGCCTGGGCGAGCGTCAGCTGCCGGCTGGACAGCAACCGGCCGGTGGCGGGATCCCAGTCCTCGTTGGAGATCATGCAGCCCTGCTGGGGCGTGCCGGGGAAGTAGCTCGTGCCGGCGTAGTAGGCCGGGTTGATGGTCGTGCCGTGGATGAGCAGCTCGTCGCGACCCGCGCGGCCGGCCAGCCAGGCTTCCTTGATGCCGGCATAAGCGCGCCAACTCGCCGGCAGGAAGCTTTCGTAGGCGGCCTCGCTCCACGCGACCGTCGTGTCGCCATGCTCGAATTCGGCAGGCGTCGCCTCGATGGGCAGCTTGCTGTGCAGATAGGGCGTGGGGCCGATGTTGGGATTGGTGGCCGTGCCGGCGCCGACGATGGTGAAGACGCCCTGGGGCGTGTTGCCATTGGTGATGGTGCCGGGCAGGCCGCTGCGCGAGAGGGCCAGCTGGGACTGGGCAAAGAGCTGGCCGGTCGCGGTGCGCACAAAGCGGCCGTCGGCGCCGCGCACCAGCACCAGGCCCATGTCGGCACGACCGGGGCGCTGCAGGCTGTAGATGACGGGGTAGCCCGGCCGCAGCGGCGCGCCGAGCAGGTCGGCCAGCGGCGGCGGGCTGGCGCGGACGGTGGCGACGTCATCCATCAGCGCCACCAGGCGCGGGTCGTCGCGCCATTGCGGGAACTGGCGGGGGACGAGGTCACGGATGAACTCGGCGTAGCCGGGGTTGGCGGCCTTCAGCGTGTAGGCCGCAATGGCGAAGGGCTTGCTCGCAGTGAGCTGGGGCAGCAGGGGTTGCACGGCCGATTGAGCCTCGACCGCGTACAGCGCCCGTGCCGCGGTCAGCAGGGCACGCTGGTAGTCGGCGTCGCGGCTGGCCAGTGTCGGCAGGGCCTGCAGCAGCAGCGGCCGGGCGGCGTCGATCTCAAGGTTGTACTGGGCTACGAGGTCGAACAGCCTGGGCAGGGTCGCGTCGCGCTCGGGTCCGGGCGGCAGCGCGATGCGGGCGCGAATGTCGGCCAACGCGGCCCCGCGCAGCGCGCGCTCGCCGTCCGTGGAGGTGGCGGGCCAGCGGAGATCGGCCGGCTTCAGCGCCAGCAGCTCGGCGGCGCTGTAGCGCTTCTCGGCGGTGGGCTGGGGCTTCTGGGCTGCGCAGGCGGCCAGGGCCAGCGCCAGCAGGGTGATGAGGAGTCGGGCGATCATGTCGGCACAAAAAACTGCGGGCCGCTGTCGAAATCGCGGCGCCCGCTTCGTCGTAGTGTCAGGCAACCGCCTGACCCGAAACCAAATCGCTGTTGGAGACCTCATGAAGCGCCTGACCCTGATCCCCGCCCTGCTCGCCGCCAGCCTGGCCCAGGCCGCCCCGACCACCTATGTGATCGACCCGGCCCACACCTATCCGAGCTTCGAGGCCGACCACATGGGCATGTCCTTCTGGCGCGGCAAGCTGACCAAGAACGCCGGCAGCATCGTCTACGACAAGGCCACCGGCGCCGGCAGCGTGGAAGTGCAGATGGACCTGGCCAGCATCGACTTCGGCCTGGAGGCCATGAACGGCTGGGCCAAGGGCGAGCAGTTCTTCAACGTGGCCAAGAACCCCGGCGCCAGCTTCAAGGGCCGCTTCGACAGCGCGCCGGGCAAGCTGGTGGGCGAGCTGACACTGAACGGCCATACCAAGCCCGTCACGCTGACCATCAACCAGGTGAAGTGCACGGCACACCCCATGTTCAAGCGCGACTGGTGCGGCGCCGACGCCTCGGGCAGCTTCAACCGCGAGGACTTCGGTCTCGTCGCCGGCAAGGACTGGGGCTTCAAGATGGATGTGGGCCTGCGCATCCAGGTGGAGGCGGTGGCCAAGGAGTAAGGGCCCGCAGGCCCCAGAAAAAAACGCCTCCGAGGAGGCGTTTTCTTCTTACTTCACACCCATCTCATCCAGGAGGCGGGTCGTCTTGTCGACGGTGCTCATCTGCCACAGCATGTAGCGCGCATCCAGGCAGATGCTGCGGACCATCTTGGGGTTGAAGTCCCAGTCCGAGATCACCGCGTCCAGCGTGCCGTCGAACAGCAGGCCGACCAGCTCGGCGTTCTTGTTCAGCACCGGGCTGCCGGAGTTGCCACCGGTCGTGTCCAGCGTCGACAGGAAGTTGACCGGCACGGAGTCCAGGCTCTTCACGTAGTACTTGCCGAAGTTGCGCGCCTTGATGGCGGCCAGCTGCTCGGCCGGGGCGTTGAACTCGCCGCCGGCTTCGTCCGGACCGCGATGCTTGGCGACGATGCCGCGCAGCGTGGTGAAGGCCGTCCAGTTGCTGCCGTCGCTGCCGGGGTTGCGGCCCTGCACCTTGCCGAAGCTGATGCGCAGCGTGCTGTTGGCGTCGGCGTAGACGGCCTCGCCACGGCTGGCGTGGTAGTCGATCATGGCCTGCTGCACGCCGGCGTAGGCCTTCTGCAGCTTGCCGGCCAGTTCCTTGTCGCGGCTCTCACGCTTGTCGTAGTCGTCCTGCAGGGCCACGGCGAGCTTGATGAAGGCGTCGTCGCTGGCCTTGAAGGCGGCGGCGTCCTTGTCCATCCAGGCCAGGCGGGTGGCGGTGTCGGACAGCTTGCTGCCGGCGTAGAGCTTGTCCAGCTGGGCGCGGATGCTGGCCTCGTCCTGGCCGGCCTTCAGGCCCAGGGACTGCAGCCAGGCGGCGTTCAGCGTGTTGGCGGGCTGGGCCAGGTACTGGGCCAGGAAGTGGGCCACCACGCGCTTGTCGGTCTGCTCGTCGTAACGGCGATCGAGGGACTGCTGGCCGGCGCGCAGGCGCGACTGGTCACGGTCCTGGAAGCCGGTCTTGCGCTCGGCATCGGGCTTGGCGCGCTCCAGTGCCGCCTCGTACAACGTGTGGGCCGAGTTCAGCAGCACGGGCGTCGTGAAGGCCATCAGCATCTCGGCGCGGGCGGTGGCCTGGCGCTCGGCGATCAGGCTTTCGGTCGCGGTCATGTCGGCGCCATAACGCTCCTTGCGCTTGGCATCGGCGTTGACCCAGGTCTTGAGCTTGTCGAAGTCGGCCGTCTTGCGGGCCAGGATGTCGCTGCCGTCGTAGCTCTGCTGCTGACCCTGCAGGTTCTTGTAGTAGTTCTGCAGGCCCTGCATGCGGGCGGCCATCTTGATCTCGCCGTCGCGGCGGCCGGCCGTCTCGGCCTTGATGAGGTCGATGGCCTCGCCCATCACGCGCGCTTGCGTGGGCTGCTGCCAGCCGAAGGCGAAGTCCACTTCGGTGGGCAGGCGGTGGCGGTTGGTGCGGCCCGGGTAGCCGGCCACCATGACGAAGTCGTTCTCGTTCAGGGGGCTGCTGGCCATCTTCAGATGGTGCTTGGGCACATAGGGCTTGTTGTCCTTGCTGAACTCGGCCGGCTTGCCGTCCGGGCCCACATAGGCGCGATAGAAGCTGTAGTCGCCGGTGTGGCGCGGCCAGACCCAGTTGTCGGCATCGCCGCCGAACAGGCCCACGCCGGTGGCGGGTGCATGCACCAGGCGCACATCGCGGATCTCGAGCTGCTTGATCAGCTGGTATTGCAGGCCGCCGAAGAAGGCGTAGACATTGCAGCGGTGGCCCTTGTCGGCCTCGCAGGCGGCGACCAGGCTCTTCTCGGTGGCCTCGATGGCGTCGGTGCGGGCCTTGCCGGTCAGGGCCAGGGTCTTGGCGTTCAGGATGTCGGCCGACACGTCCTTCATGTCGACGGTAACCAGGATGCGGCTGCCGGGCGCGGCGGGCAGTTCATCGGCCAGCGTGGCGGCGTAAAAGCCGTTCTTCAGCAGGTCGCGGTCGGGCTTGGAGTTGTACTGGATGCTGCCGTAGGCGCAGTGGTGGTTGGTGACCACCAGGCCCTGAGGCGACACGAAGCTGGCCGTGCAGCCGCCCAGGGACACGACAGCGCCCATCGGGAAGTCGGTCAGCTCCTTGAGCTTGGCCGGGTCCATGGCCAGACCACCGGCCTTCAGCGGCTTGGCGATCTGCGGCAGTTGCTTGGGCATCCACATGCCTTCATCGGCATGGGCAGCGGTGACGGCCAGCGCGGCAGCGGCCAGCAGCGTGAGGGAGTGACGGATCATGAAGCGGTTCGGCAAAAGACGAAACCGCGAGCGTAACCCGCAAGAGGCAGATGCCCGGGGTGAGGAAAGCCAGGCTTCGGCCTGGGGAAAGCCCCGGAATTTGGGGGCAAAGCCCTCCAAAGCACGGTGAAAGCCCCGTGATTTGAGGGCAAAGCCCTCCCAAGCACGGGGAAAGCCCCGGGATTTGGGGACGGTACCGGAATGAAAACGTATTCGCGGGCCGAGCGCCGCTTCAGTGCGTCATGCCGATCCACTCGCCGGCGGACTGGTAGGCCTCGAAAAGGTCCAGCGCCAGGTCACGCAGGCCCGGGTGGTCGCTGCCGAAACCGTCGACCAGGCGCTCGGAGGCGTACTGGCGGTCGTAGAGCATGCGCGTCGGGTTGATGGCCAGGCCGGCATCGTTCATCAACTGGCCGAAACGCAGCAGATCGCGGCTGCTGACGGGCCCGCTGGCCGATCCGGCGGACGTCAGACCCAGGGCGCGGATGTCGCCCAGATTGACGCCCTGCGCGATCTTCAGGCCGCTGAAGGCATGGCCCGGGTCGCCCGCGCCGCGGGGCTCGTCGGCGGGGATGGGGATCAGGTGCAGCGGAATGAGCATGGCGGGCCTCGGCGGACTTCTGGCGTGTGCCGCCATCGTGCCGGGGTCGCGGAAAACTGAAGGGCGGAGAAAGGCGGAAAAGCCACCCTTAACCGCCGCTGATGAAATTCAAGTCAGACGAATTGCAGGTCCAGATCGCCGTGCGCGTAGAGGATGACGCCGGTGTCGGTCTCGGTGATGCGATGGCCGGTGCCCGCCGGGGCGAGCTGGTAATCGCCGGTCTGCAGCAGCAGGTCGTCGAGGAAGAGCTCGCCCTGCACCATCAGGCATTCCTCGTCGTGACCGTGGCTGTGCACGGGCACGCTGGCGCCGGGGTCGGCACGGTAGAGCAGCGCGGCCTGGCCGCCCCCGCTCCACAGCACGCGGCGGCGGATGCCGGGCGCGAACTCGGGCCAGCCCGCGTCGGCATCGCGCACCAGGGCGCGCTCGCCGGCCGGGCCGTCGGCCTCGCGCACGAAGACATGGGCGCCATCCTCGCTGGACAGCCGAGGCGTGCTGCCCGCGGGCAGGCGCAGGAAGTCGCGCAGGCCGAGGAATTCCTCGCCGACCTCGAGGCTGCCGCGCACGACGAGGAATTCGCTCGCGCCCGCTACCTCCAGGTCTGCGCTGGCGCCGGGCTCGAGTTCGATGACGCGAGCGGCACGCGGCTCGCCGGGGCGCAGCGCACGGCCTTGCGGCGCTCGGTAGAGCCAGCGCTGATGCACGCCTTCGGCCAGGGCCTCGGTCGTCGTGCGGCGGCGGCGCACGGTGACCATGCCGCGCTCGGCTTCGAGCGACTGCTGCAGGCGGCCGGTGAGGCGTTCGCCCAGGCGGCCAGCGGGTGCGGCCGGTGCGGCCCAGGCGCTTGCGAAGGGTTCGCTGAGCAGGGGTGACATGTCGTCGTCGGGGGATTCGGGGCGGGATTCGGGGGTATCGGGCATCGTCGTCATGGCGCCCTCCCTTCAGGCCAGCAGCGCATGCGCGCCAGTGTCGCCCAGAGCCTCACGCAGCGTGATCAGCGCGCGTCGGATCTGGGATTTGACGGTCCCCAGCGGCAGGCTGGTCTGGCTGGCGATCTCCTCGTGCGACAGGCCATTGAAGAAGGCCAGCGCCACGAGCTGGCGCGGCTGGGGCTTGAGCAGCAGCAGGGCACGGTGCAGTTCGGCATGGCCCTGGGCCACGGCCAGCAGCTCGTCGCCGGACTCGGACGTGGATGTCGACAGGGGCACGGTCTCCTCATCGAGTTCCTCGTGTTGGAAGCGGGCTTCGCGGCGGATGGCGTCGATGGCGCGCGAGCGGGCCATGCCGAGCAGCCAGGTCAGCGGACGGCCACGCCCGGCATCGAAGCGCGGCGCCTGGCGCCAGACCTGGAAGAACACCTCCTCGGCCACTTCCTCGGCCAGCTGGGGTCGGCGCACCAGGCGCAGCACCAGGCCATAGACACGCGACAGCGTCGCTTCGTAGAGGGCCAGCAGGGCGCGCTCGTCATGGTCGACGATGGCCTCGATCCAGGCCGCGAGCTGGGTGTCGTCCAACGTCGGGCAGCCGGGCCTGGGCGCGGCCGCTTCGACGACGCAGGGGTCTTCCAGGTCGGCGTCCTGCGGCTCGACTTCGTCGAACAGCAGGGCCGGCGCGGGCGGCTCGTCCATAGCTTCGCTCGGGTGCGGCAGGGTCATGGCGTCTCCTCAGACCAGCAACTGGTCCACATGCGGCTCGGCACCGCGCAGAAAGATGGTGGCGCCCGTCTCGGTGCTGATGCTGGCGTGCAGACTGCCGGCGCGGGCCAGGTGGTAGCCGCCCGGGCCCACCTCGATCTGGCTGCCGACCTTGAGCACCCCTTCCAGCACCAGGCACTCCTCGTCCACCGGATGGCGGTGGGCTTCGAGGCGGGCTCCGGGCGCAATCTTGAGCAGATAGCTCAGAATGCCGTCGTTCTCATGCAAGACCTTGATCTGCACACCTTCTCCGAAAGGTTGCCACCCGACCGAGCCCGCGGGCACGGTCAGGTGGCTGTCGTCGGTGTCGGCCACGCGCTCCAGCAGGCGCCGGCGGATGGCGCGGGCCTGGGCGGGGGTGGCGGAGGGCGAGGTCATGACAGGGCTTTACGCAGCGTGAAGAATTCCGGATGCAGCGTAAACCTCGGCATCTACCCTGGGTAGTCCGGCGTATCCCCTTTGCATGTCTCAAACCGACTATTTCGACCTTGTCAGCCACTGGCGCCTGGATGCGCCCGTCCCCCGCGTCTGGCGGGCCATCACCGAAACCGAGCACTGGCCGCGCTGGTGGCCCGGCGTCATGGGCGTGAAGCGGCTGAAGAACGGTGATGAGGTCGGCGTGGGCCGGGTGCAGCAGATCCACTTCCGCACCGGCCTGGGCTACCGCCTGCAGCTGGAGCTGGAGGTGACCGAGGTGCTGCGCGAGGAGCGCCTGCGCGCCCGGGCCGCCGGCACGCTGGCGGGTGAAGGCATCTGGCTGCTGCACCAGGCCCTGCCGGAGGCGGGCGGGCATACCGATGTGACCTTTGTCTGGCGCGTCACCCTGCCGCCAGGCATCCTGCGCTGGACGGCGCCGCTGCTGGCGCCCTTGTTCCGTTGGAATCACAAACGGGTGATGCGCGCCGGCCGCCTGGGTCTGCAGAGCTATCTGGGATTGGCAGCCGGCTGAGACGGCGGCAGCATGGTCGGGCTCATCAGACAGGACCCGACGTGGACCCGAACACCCTGACACCCGCCGTCGACGCTGTCGTGGACAGCTTTCTGCGCGCCTTCAACACGCTGGACTTCGATGGCTTCAAGGCTTGCCTGGCCGAGCGGGTCAGCTTGTTCGCGCCGGTCGTGGCTCAGCAAAGCCTCATCGAGGGCAAGTCAGCTGTCGAGGCCCATTTCCGCCTCGTCTTCGAGCATGAGGCGCCGGCCGGGCCCGATATCCGGCCGCGCAACGTCCACCGCCTGCAACTGGCCGAGGACGCCGCCGTGGTCACGTTCGAGTTCCCGCGCGGCGATGGTTCCTCGGGAAGGCGCAGCCTGGTGCTGCAGCGCCTCGAAAGCGCCTGGAAGATCGTGCACATCCACGCCTCCAACGGCGATCCGCCGCGCGCGGCGACGGCCTGAGATCAGGCCTTGGGCAAGGTGACGCCGACCTGCCCCTGGTATTTGCCGCCGCGGTCCTTGTAGCTGGTCTCGCAGACCTCGTCGCTCTCGAAGAACAGTACCTGGGCGCAGCCTTCACCGGCGTAGATCTTGGCCGGCAGCGGCGTGGTGTTGCTGAACTCCAGCGTCACATAGCCTTCCCACTCGGGCTCGAAGGGCGTCACGTTGACGATGATGCCGCAGCGGGCATAGGTGCTCTTGCCCAGGCAGACTGTCAGCACATTGCGCGGGATGCGGAAGTACTCCATCGTGCGCGCCAGCGCGAAGCTGTTGGGCGGGATGATGCAGACATCCTTGTTGATGTCGACGAAGCTGTTCTCGTCGAAGTTCTTGGGGTCCACCACCGTGCTGTGGATGTTGGTGAAGACCTTGAACTCGGGCGCGCAGCGGATGTCGTAGCCATAGCTGCTGGTGCCGTAGCTGACGATCTTGCGGCCGTTCTGCTCGCGGATCTGACCGGGCTCGAAGGGCTCGATCATGCCGTGCTGCTCGGCCATGCGGCGGATCCATTTGTCGCTCTTGATACTCATATTGATCCTCTTAGAAATTCGTGGTGCCTTCCCCAACGGCTGCCATGGAGCCGGCTTTGCCGGGCCATCGGCAGCGCCCCCTTGAGGGGGCCGGCGAAGCCGGTAGGGGGTGGGCTGTCATCGGGGAAGAACCCCGTCGAGATAGATGCCGCCGTCCAGGTCCAGGATGAAACCCTTGACCGCCGCGCGCTCGGGCACGGCGATGCGGCCGTTGGCAATGACGGTCCAGGGCAGCTCCTGCATGGCGATGCGCTGGGCCTTGGCGTAGAGGGCCTTGCGGTCTTCCTGCTTGAGGGCCTGGCGGGCCTCGACCAGCAGTTTGTCGTAGGCCGGGTTGCACCAGAAGCTGCCGCTGGCCGAGCCACAGGCGAGCTGGCCGAAGGTGTTGGCGGGTTCCGGGTCGCCGTTCCAGCCACTCAGGGCGGCGTCATGCTCGCCGGCGTCGATGCGGCGCAGGTACTCGCCCCACTCGTAGGTGACGATGCGCGCCGTCACGCCCACCTTGGCCCAGTCCGACTGGATCATCTGCGCCATGCGCTGGCCGTTGGGGTTGTAGGCGCGCACGACGGGCATGGCCCAGAGCGTGATGTTCAGCGGCAGCACGCCGGCCTTTTCCAGCAGGGCCCGGGCCTTGGCCGGGTCATGGGGTGCTGCCTTCAGCGTCGCGTCGAAGGCCCAGTTGGCGGCCGGGATGTTGCTGGTGGCCAGGGTGCCGGCATCGCCGTAGACGGTGCGGACTATGGATCCCTTGTCGATGGCCATGTCCAGGGCCTGGCGCACCTCGACCTTGGCGAGGGCCGGACGCTTGGTGTTGTAGGCCAGCAGTCCGATGTTCATGCCGGGCGCGGTCGCGAGCTTGATGGCCGGATCCTTCTTCAGCTCGTCGAGCTCCGCCGGACCGACGGGTGCGGCGATGTCGCACTCGTCGCGCTTGAGGCGCTGGGCACGCACGCTGGCGTCGGTCGTGATGGCGAAGACCAACTGGTCGGCACGCGGCCGCTCGTCCTTGCGCCACCAGCTAGGGTGCCTCACGTAGCGGATGACGCTGTCGGCACGAAAGCTCTTGAACTGGAAGGGGCCGGTGCCGACGGGCATCTGCGCGATGCGCTGCGGCGTGCCGGCCTTGAGCAGCTGGTTGCCGAGCTCCGCAGACTGGATCATCGTGAACGCAAAGCTCAGTGCCGACAGGAAGGAGGCGTCGCGCTCGGCCAGCGTGATGCGCACCTGGTGCTCGCCCAGCTTCTCGACCTTGGTGATGAGCTTTTCCCAGCCGAAGGAGACGACATAGGGCGACACGTTCGGAAAGGCCTTGGCGAACACGCTGTCACGGCTGAGCAGGCGGCCGAAGGTGAAGAGCACGTCGTCGGCATTGAACTCGCGCGTCGGCTTGAAGCCCTCGACCGTGTGCCAACTCACGCCGCGGCGCAGCTCGAAGGTGTAGGCCAGTCCGTCGGGGCTCAGCGTCCAGCTGGTGGCCAGGCCGGGAATGAGCTGGTCGGTGCCGTGCTTGACCTCGATGAGGGTGCTGAAGATGGGCAGGTGGGCGACATGGTCGATGCCGCTGTCGGTCATCGCCGGGTCGAAGGTCTTGGGGCTGCCCGCGGCGCAGAAGCGCAGCGTGGTGTCGGCCTGCGCGATCAGCGGCAGGGCCAGCAGCAGCGCAGCCAGCCACCTCACTTGACCACCTCGGCCGACGGCACAAAGGGCAGGATGCCCATGGTCTGGTACAGCGCCGAAGGCGACAGCGCCTGCCCACCCTTGATGACGAGCGCGATGCGGCGGATGGCGCGGATGTCGGCCACCGGGTTGCCGTCCACCAGCACCAGGTCGGCCCGCTTGCCGCGTTCGATGCTGCCGATCTCGCTCAGGCGGTCGCTGTACTTGGCACCGTTCCAGGTCGCGATCTTCAGCGCCTGGGCGGCCGGGATGCCGGCCTGCACATAGAGCTCCAGCTCGCGCTGGAAGGCGAAGCCCGGCGTCGCGTCGGTGCCCGCCACCAGCGGAATGCCGGCGGTGTGCATGCGGCGCAGCAGGTCCATCATGACCTTCCAGCTGGCGCCCCAGCGCTTGGCCTTGACATCGTCCATGTCGACCTCGGCCGACAGATAGCCGCGCTGCACGACGGCCGGCAGATTGGCCGCCACCATCACATAGCTGGGGCTGGGCTGGCCCTGGCGCTGGGTGTAGGTGGCCTCGAAGGCCGTCATCGTCGCGTCGACGACGGTGCCCTTCTTCTTCAGCAGGGCGATGAAGTCCTGGGTGCGGCGGTCGTTGAGCTTGAGGTCGGCGGCCTTGTCGCCCACCAGGTTGAAGCGCAGCAGGGTGCGGGTGTCATCGCCCTTGCCGACCAGGAAGTTCAGCGTCACCTGGTTGATGTGGTGCAGTTCGTCGTAGCCCGCCTCGACGGCCTGGCGCGCCGTCATGAAGGCCGGCACATGGCCACCGGTGCGCAGGCTTAAGCTCCGTGCATGGGCCACCATGGGCTTGACCCATTCGGGGCGGATGGAGTTGTAGAGCTTGAGCTGGCGGTAGCCATGGGCCGCGTACCAGTCGATGGCGGCCAGCGCCTCGGGCAGGCTGTCGGGCACGAAGTCGGCCTGCGACGAGAACGGGCTCTTGCCCTCGATGAAGCCATTGGCCGCGACACGCGGGCCCAGGATTTCGCCGCGCTCGATGCGGCCGCGCAACTCGGCCAGGTCGGCATTGCTGTTGCCCACGTCGCGCACCGACGTCACGCCCGAGGCCAGGTTGAGCAGCAGCGCGCTGGCGTCCAGGTGGGCATGCATGTCGATGAAGCCGGGCAGCAGGGTGCGGCCCTTGCCGCTGATGCGCTGCTCCGGCGCGGCGTCGGCCAAGCTGCCGGGCTTGGCGATGAAGGCGATGCGGCCCTCGAACAGATAGACGTCGGACGGCCCGCGCAGCACGGCGGCCTGCGAGTCGAACCAGCGCACGCCTTCGATGACGGTGAGGCCGGGCAGAGGCTTGGGCAGTTCGGTGGCGAGCTTTTGCAGCCGCGCGACCTGGGCGGCCTTCTGCGCGTCGGCCAGCCGTTCCATCTCGGCCTCGAAGCCTTGCAGCAGCGTGCCGCCCCAACCCGGCGAGACCTGGGCGAACAAGCCGTGGTTGTCCTCGCGCAACCAGAGGTAGCTGGGGTCGAGGTCGAAGCCCTCGATTGCGTAGAGGCCCACCTCGAAGCTGGCACCGGCCGGCTTCAAGGTCTGCACACGCTCGATCGAGATCTGGCCCACCGGCAGGGCGCCGGCGCGATGGCCGGGTCGCTGCAGCAGGGTCTTGGCCAGCCGGCCGGCCCAGGCCGGCGTCCCCTGCACGGGCAAGTAGACGAGATCGCGCCCCAGGCCGGGCTTGTCGCCCTGGTCCACGGGTGAGCGCCAGCTGGCCCGGCCGTCCTTGAACTCGAAGTTCTCGGCTATGCGCGCGCCGTAGGTGGACACGCCCTCGGTGCGGTAGCTCAGCCAGGCGCCGTCGGGCGCGAACTCCAGCACTTCCTTCTGGTCCGGGCCACGGCCGTTGTTGCGGTAGCTGTGGTCGGTCTCCATGCGGGTGGCCGTCTCATTGACCAAGAGGCGCCCACAGCTGACCTTGGCGCACATCACCGTGTAGGTCTCGGCCTGGGCGGCGCCCGCCAGCAGCAGCGCGATCAACGGGGGGAGCAACTTCATGGACACGATCCCTTCAGGTACCGGAGTGGCGCGGACTTTACTGACGTGCCCGGGCTATGGAGGCGACGCCCCTGTTGGCCAGCATGTCGGCCCGCTCGTTGCC
Organism: uncultured Comamonadaceae bacterium; assembly: GCA_966111775.1. GTDB lineage: Bacteria > Pseudomonadota > Gammaproteobacteria > Burkholderiales > Burkholderiaceae_C > Pelomonas. Next base: position 27,112 of record CBHWBD010000031.1, read on the forward strand.
GGGGTCGCCGGCATGGCCCTTGACCCAGCGCCAGTCCACCGTGTGCAGCTTGCGCAGCGCGTCCAGGCGCTGCCAGAGATCGGCGTTCTTGACCGGCTTGCCGTCGGCCGTCTTCCAGCCGCGGCGCTGCCAGTTGGTGATCCATTCGGTGATGCCCTTGCGGACGTATTCGCTGTCGAGATAGACGATGACGTCGCAGCTGCGCTTGAGGGAGGCCAGGGCCTCGATGGGCGCTGTCAGCTCCATGCGGTTGTTGGTGGTGCTGGCCTCGCCGCCGAAGAGTTCCTTGTCGTGGCCGCCGCTGGACAGCCAGGCGCCCCAGCCGCCGGGACCGGGGTTGCCCTTGCAGGCGCCGTCGGTGTAGATGGTGACCTGGGGCTTCTTGATGGCCAAAGGCGTTTTGTCTGTCATTGCGAAAACCTGTTGTTGTTCTGGTGGCCTGATGGCCCCTCGGTAGGTAGCGACTCAGCGGCAGCCGTGGAACCGGCTTTGCCGGGCCACCAGCTGCGCCCCCTTGAGGGGGCCGGCGAAGCCGGTACGGGGTGGTCTATTTTCTTTTGTGACGGTTGTTCAGCGCGACGGCCGGCGCGGTCTTGGCCGCCATGCGCTTGTTCTTGGCCAGGCCGATCATGCGCATGCCCTGCACGCGCTTGACCGCCTGGATGAAATAGACGGCGCCCAGCACCGGCCACCAGCGCGAGCCGACGCCGTCGACCCAGCCCCAGCGCTGCAGCCAAGCCTCGGAACGCAGCGGCGGCCGGTAGACGCCGAAGCGCGCCGCCTCGACATCGAAGCTCAAGAGCTTGAGCCAGTCGCGCATGCGCCAGTAGCCGATGAAGTCACCATCGCGCGGCAGATAAGGCTCGCCGCGACGCTTCAGGCGCCCCAGCTTCTGGCGCAGGCCCCAGAGGCTGGCCGGGTTCAGGCCGAAGACGATGAGCCGGCCTTCGGGGCGCAGCACACGCTCCACCTCGCGCAGCAACGCGTGGGCGTCGCAGGCCAGTTCCAGGGCGTGCGGCAGCAGCACGAGGTCCAGGCTGGCGCTCTCGAAAGGCAGGGCATCGAAGTCGCAGAGCAGATCGCGGCCGACCAGCCAGCGGTGCGGCATGCGGTTGGTCAACAGACCGTCGAGTTCGGGCAAACCGAGCTGCAAGGCATGAAAGCCGAACAAGTCGATCACGGCCGCATCGACCTGGGCCTGTTCCCAGGCCAGCAGGTGGCGGCCGGGCGGGGTCTGCAACCAGGCTGCCAAATCTATACTCGGCGCTTTATCTGTCATGTGTTGGCGCCATTGACGCATAACTGGACGCTCAGGCCGATTCCCGCCTTTGACGACAACTACCTCTGGCTGCTGGACAACGGCCGCGAGGCTGTCGTCGTCGATCCCGGGGATGCCGCGCCGGTGGCCGCGGCGCTCGATGCCCGGGGCCTGACGCTGGCGGGCATTCTATTGACCCACCACCACGGCGATCACGTCGGCGGTGTCGACGCGCTGCGACCGCGCTTGGCAGGCCCCATCTACGGCCCCGTTCACGAGAAGCTGCCCGAGCCCGTGCAGCGCCTGCGCGGCGGCGACACGGTCGAGTTGCTGGGCCTCAAGTTCGCCGTCATGGACGTGCCCGGCCACACGGCCGGCCACATCGCCTATTTCGCCGCCGAAGTCCCCGGCGGCGACCCGCTGCTGTTCTGCGGCGACACCCTGTTCAGCGGCGGCTGCGGCCGCCTCTTCGAAGGCACGCCGGCGCAGATGCATGCCTCGCTGCAGTCGCTGGCCGCGCTGCCGCCCCAGACGCGCGTCTGCTGCGCCCATGAATACACCCTGTCCAACCTGCGTTTCGCGCGCGAGGTGGACCCCGGCAACGCGGCCCTCGCCACCTATGCCGCCTGGTGCGAAACGGAGCGCGCCGCCGGCCGCCCGACGCTGCCGGGCCGCATCGGCAACGAGATTCGCATCAACCCTTTCCTGCGCTGTACCGAAGCCGCTCTGCGTGAGGCCGCCCGCCGCCACGCGCCCCTGAAACTCCCGGCCGCGCCCAGCCCGGTCGATGTGTTCGCGACCCTGCGCGAATGGAAGAACGGATTCCGATGACACTGATTCACCGACTCTCGCCTGTGCTGCTCGCGGTCCTGCTGGCAGCTTGCGCCACCACCACCCCACCCGCGGAAGCGCCCGCGCCCGACACCCCCCTCTCCCCTCCCGCAGCCGCCGCTGTCGCCAGCGTCACGGCCGAAACCGCCGCGCCGGCAGCACCCGTGCGCGCCATGGCCGCCGAGCTGCTGGAAGACAACCTGCGCCCCGGCGAGAAGATCGACCTCGACGGTCCCGACGTGAACGCCGACCTGTGGGCCCGCGTGCGCAAGGGCTTCCAGCTGCAGGACCTGGACGACGACTGGGTGCGCAAGGCCGAGGCCTGGTACAGCGCCCGCCCCGACTACGTCGAGCGCATGACGACGCGCGGCAGCCGCTACCTCTTCCACATCATGGAGGAAGTCGAGAAGCGCAACATGCCGGCCGAGCTGGCCCTGCTGCCCTTCGTCGAAAGCGCCTTCGTGACGCATGCCGTGTCGTCGGCCAAGGCCACCGGCATGTGGCAGTTCATGCCCGCCACCGGCCGCGACTTCGACCTGAAGCAGAACATCTTCCGCGACGACCGCCGCGACGTGCTCGCGTCCACCCGCGCCGCCCTCGACTATCTTGGCCGCCTCTACAAGATGTTCGGCGACTGGCATCTGGCCCTGGCCGCCTACAACTGGGGCCCGGGCAATGTGCAGAAGGCCGTGGCGCGCAACCTGAAGGCTGGCCTGCCGACCGACTACGCCAGCCTCAAGATCCCCGACGAGACGCGCTACTACGTGCCCAAGCTGCAGGCCGTGAAGAACATCGTCTTCGCGCCGGACCGCTATGCGCTGGCCCTGCCGGTGGTGGCCAACCACCCCTACTTCCTCAGCGTCAAGATCGAGCGCGACATCGACGTGGCCCTGGCCGCCCAGTTCGCCGGCATCTCGCTGGAGACCTTCCAGCAGTTCAACCCGCAGATGAACAAGCCGGTCATCCTGGCCGCGGCCACCTCCCAGGTGCTGCTGCCGTTCGACCAGGCCAGCGCCTTCGCCGAGAACCTCGCCCGCCACAACGGTCCCATGGCCAGCTGGACGGCCTGGGTCGTGCCCAAGACCATGAGCCCGGGCGAGGCCGCCAAGCGCAATGGCATGAGCGAAGCCCTGCTGCGCGACATCAACAAGATCCCGCCCAAGATGCTGGTGAAGGGCGGCTCCACGCTGCTGGTGCCGCGCGGCGAGAACATCATGGCCGACGTCTCCGAGCGCCTGGCCGACAACGCCAGTCTCAACCTCGCCCCCGACGCGCCGCCACCGGGACATCTCAGGCGCGTCAGCCTCAAGGCGGGCAAGGCAGACACCGTGGCCAGCATCGCCGCGCGCTACAAGGTCAAGACCGAGCAGGTCGCGCAGTGGAACAAGCTGGCCGCCAACGGCCGCTTCAAGCCGGGCCAGGCCATCGTCGTCTACACCGCCAACACGCCCGCCAAGGCACCCGTGGCCAAGAACACGACGGCACCGGCCAAGCCCGTGAAGGTTGCCGCAGCCAAGCCGCAGCCCAAGGCCAAGGTGGCCGGCAGGGGCCGCACCGTGGTGGCAGCGGCAGCGCCCTGAGCTAGCGAACCAGGAACAGCGCCACGCAGGCCGCCAGGCCTGCGATCCACAGCGTGGAGCGCAGCGACGCCTTGTCGGCCACATAGGCCGCGATGAAGCCCAGGCGCAGGGCCAGGAAGCCCAGGGCCAGCAGGTCCACCGTCGATTGAGCTGCCTGGTGCTGAGCCGCGACAAAGAGCCCGGCGATGAAGATCGGCAGGGCCTCCCAGCTGTTGGCCTGGGCCGCATTGGCGCGCGCCTGCCAGCCGTCCAGCTTCGCCAGCCACTCACGCGGCTGGTTGTTGTCGAAGCCGCCCTCGCGCCGGCGCTTGCCGAAGCCCTTGGACTTGGCCATCAGGGCGCAGCCCATGGGCAGCAGGCAAACCACAAGCAGGCAGAACTGGGCAATCGTCATCGGATCTCCTCCTCAGCGCCGGTCGCTGAGCGCATGGGCAATGGTGCCCAGGTCCACATATTCGAGTTCGCTGCCCACCGGCACGCCGCGCGCGAGCCGCGTCGACTTGATGCCGCGCGCGCGCAGCGCCTCGGCCAGTACATGGGCGGTGGCCTCGCCCTCGGCAGTGAAGCTGGTGGCGAGGATGACCTCATCGACGCCCTCCTCGCTCGCCCGTGCCAGCAGTTCGGGCGCGCCGATCTGGCGCGTGCCGACGCCGTCGAGCGGGCTCAGACGGCCCAGCAGCACGAAGTAGTAGCCGCGGTAGGAGGCGGTGCGCTCCAGCGCCGCCTGGTCGGCCGGCGTCTCGACCACACAGAGCAGGCGCGCGTCGCGCTCGGCATCGGCGCAGACGCTGCAGATCGGCGTCTCGCTGAAGGTGTGGCAGCGCTCGCAATGCTTGATGCGCTCGCCGGCCGACGTGAGCGCCTCGGCCAGGCGCGGCATGGCCAGCCTGTCGTGTTGCAGCAGGTGGTAGGCCATGCGCTGGGCCGATTTCTGGCCAACGCCGGGCAGGCGCTTGAGCGCCTCGATGAGGGTCTCGAGCGCCGTCAAGGTTCAGAAGGGGAATTTCATGCCGGGCGGCAGGGGCATGCCCTGGGTCAGCTTGCCCATCTTCTCGGAACTGGTTTGCTCGGCACGGCGCGCTGCGTCGTTGAAGGCCGCAGCGACGAGGTCTTCCAGCATGTCCTTGTCATCGGCCAGCAGGCTGGGGTCGATGGTGACGCGGCGGACCTCGTGCTTGCAGGTCATCACCACCTTGACGAGGCCGGCGCCGCTCTGGCCCTCGACTTCGATGTTGGCGAGTTCGTCCTGCGCCTTCTTCAGGTTGTCCTGCATCGCCTGGGCTTGCTTCATCAAGCCGGCGAGTTGGCCCTTCATCATGATCGTGTCCTTGTCTAGGGAGTGGGAGTCAGCACGGGCTGCACGGAGCCCGGCAGGATGCGTGCCGACGGGAATTGGGAAAGCAGCGTCCGCGTCATCGGATGCTGGGCGGCCAGGTCCTCGGCCGCACGTTGCTGGGCCTCGGCACGGGCCACCGTGCGCAGGGCGATAGAGTCTTCGGCGACGCCAACCTCGATGTCGAGCCTGGCGTCCAACGCCGCCTCGAGCTTGCTGACCAGGGCCGGTGCCCGCAGCGATTCGCGCTCGACGCGCAGCTTCCAGACCTCGCGGCCTTCGACGGTCGTGCAGCCCAGGGCCTGGGCCTGACGGGCCAGCTCACCGGTCATGCCGACAAGATTGATCTCCGCGATGCGTTCGGCCCATTGCGCGCCTTCGGGCGTCTCGCGCAGCTCGGCACGGCGCGGCGCCTCGGGCTCGCGGGCGGTTGCGGCCACTGCGGCGGGCGCGTCATCCGCGTCCATCCACGGCGGCGGCGCGTCGTCGGGCGGTGGGCCGTCCGGGTCCATGGCCTCTTCCTCGGCCACGGCTTCGACGGGCTTGGGACGCAGGCGATCGCTCAGCTTGGGCGCCGCAGGCTCGGCCACGGCAGGCGTTGCCGCCACGGGAGCCGGTTCAAGCACCTTGGGGGCGGCGACGGGTGCGGCGACAGCTGCAACGACCGGCGGCGCCAGCTTGGGCAAGGGCACGGCGACGACGGCCTTGGCGACTGCCGGCGGCCTCACCAGGGCCGCAGCCTTGATGGCCTTGGGCTGGGTGCCGACCGGGCGGAAGGCCAGCATGCGCAGCAGCACCATCAGGAGGCCCGCGTATTCGTCGGGTGCCAGATGCAGCTCGGCACGGCCGTGCAGGGCCATGCTGTACATCAGCTGGATCTCGTCGGCCGGCAGCGCAGCGGCCAGGCGGCGGATCTCGGCCGTCTCGTTGTCGCTGTCGTCCAGGGCCGCGGGCGCGGCCTGGGCCAGGGCCATCTGCTGCAACAGCGTGGCCAGGTCCTCCAGCGTGCCGGCGGCCGACAGGCCGGCGCCACGCAGCGCATCGGCCTGGGCCACGACGGCCTCGCCGCTGGCCGCGGCCAGCGCGTCGACTATTGATACCACATGGCCGCGGTCGACGCTGCCCAGCATCTGGCGCACGCCGGCTTCACTCAGCGAACCGGCACCGAAGGCAATCGCCTGGTCGGTCAGCGACAGCGCATCGCGCATGGAGCCACGCGCGGCCCGCGACAGCAGGCGCAGCGCGCCCGGTTCGGCCGGCACGCTTTCGGCGCCCAGCACATTGGTGAGGTGCATCTGCACGTCGGCCGCCGCCATCGGGCGCAGATTGAACTGCAGGCAGCGCGACAGCACGGTGACGGGCACCTTCTGCGGGTCGGTCGTCGCCAGCACGAACTTCAGGTAGTCGGGCGGCTCCTCCAGCGTCTTCAGCATCGCGTTGAAGGCGGTGTTCGAGAGCATGTGCACTTCGTCGATCATGTAGACCTTGAAGCGCCCGACGACCGGCTTGTAGACCGCCTGATCCAGCAGCTGCGAGATCTCCTCGACGCCACGGTTGGAGGCCGCGTCCAGCTCCACATAGTCGACGAAGCGGCCGGCATCGATGTCCCGGCAGGCCGGGCAGACGCCGCAGGGCTGGGCCGTGATGCCGCCCGTGCCGTCGGGCCCGGTGCAGTTCAGGCTCTTGGCCAGGATGCGCGACACCGTCGTCTTGCCGACGCCGCGGGTGCCGGTGAACAGATAGGCGTGGTGCAGCCGGCCTTGCGTCAGGGCATTGGCCAGGGCTTGCACGACATGCTCCTGGCCGACGAGCTGCTCGAAACTCTGCGGACGGTATTTGCGGGCCAGGACCTGATAACTCATAGCCAATGATTCTATGGGCGGGGCCACCGGGGATAATCCCGCGCCATGACCTCGCAAGCCCCCCTCACCTACGACCAAGCCGGCGTCAACTACGACCTGATCGACCCGCTGAAGATCACGGCCCAGCGCGCCGCCGCCGCCACCGCCTCCCACCTCGCTGTACACGGCTTCAGCGAGGTCAAGGCCTCGCGCGGCGAATCGGCCTATGTCGTGGACGTGGGGCCGTTCTACATCGCCTCCATCGTCGAATGCCTGGGCACCAAGACCCTGGTGGCCGACGAGATGGCCAAGCTGACGGGCAAGAGCTTCTTCGCCGGCATCGCCCAGGACACCATCGCGATGGCGGTCAACGACCTGATCACGGTCGGCGCCACACCCCTGGTCGTACAGGCCTACTGGGCCGCCGGCGGCAGCGACTGGTTCGGCGACGCCCAGCGCGCGCAAGCCCTGGTGGCCGGCTGGAAGGCCGCCTGCGACACCTGCCAGGTCGCCTGGGGCGGCGGCGAGACGCCGGCCCTGGCCGGCATCGTGGAGGACGGCCGCATCGACCTGGCCGCCTCCTGCACCGGCCTCATCAACCCCAAGGAACGGCTGTCGGTCGGCGACAAGCTGGGCGCCGGCGATGCCATCGTGCTGCTGGCCTCCAGCGGCATCCACGCCAACGGCCTGAGCCTGGCCCGCAAGCTGGCCGAGCGCCTGCCCCAGGGCTATCTGACCGAGATCGAACCCGGCGTCACCTACGGCGAAGCCCTGTTGGCGCCGACGGCCCTGTATTCGCCCGTCACCGAGGCGCTGTGGAAGGCCGGCATCGCGCCCCACTACTGCGCCAACATCACCGGCCATGGCTGGCGCAAGCTGCTGCGCCACCCGAGCGCCCTGACCTACCGCATCCACACCGTGCCGCCCAAGACGGCCGTGCTGGACTTCATCCAGAAGCAGGCCGGCCAGGATGACCGCGAGGCCTATTCGACGCTGAACATGGGCGCCGGCTTTGCCATCTTCGTCAAGGCCGAGGACGCCGAGCGGACCGCGCAGGTGGCACGCGATTGCGGCATCGAGGCCTGGGTGGCGGGCAAGGTCGAGGCCGGCGAGAAGCAGCTGCTGATCGAGCCGCTCAACATCCGCTTCAGCGAAGACGACCTGGCCTTGCGCTGAACGCGCCTCGCCCATGAGTTGGTATTACACCGAGATGATCCAGTGGCATGTGCTGCTGGCTTGGTGCAGTGTGGGCCTGTTTTTTGTGCGCGGCTTGCTGGTCCAGTTCGGAACGGCCCAGGTGCAGGCGTTTGCGAAAGACGCCCGCCTGCTGGTGCTGGTGTTCGGCGTCAACGCCTGCCTCGTCGTCACGGGCCTGAGCCTGTGGGGCTCGATTGGCTACAACCCCATGCGCGACTGGTGGCTGGGCGCCAAGCTCGTGGCGCTCGTGGGCTACATGATCTGCGGCCACTGGGCGATGAGCCAGACTCGCCTGCACCTGCTGGGTTATCTCACCGCATTGGCCCTGCTGGCCCTGGCAATGGACCTTTCGATCAACCGGCAGTTCCTACCCGGTTAGAATGGCCCCCGACGGGCCTCCCCGCATGGAAGCGCGCCCAACCGGGTCAGGTGGGGAACCAAGC
>CBHWBD010000032.1:0-35384 GCA_966111775.1 uncultured Comamonadaceae bacterium
GCGAGGCCTATCCGCCCCAGGCCTTCTCGGCGCTGATGAACCTGCTGTCCACCCATGACCAGCCGCGCGCCCTGCATCACTTCGGCGAAGACCAGGATCTCCAGCTCGCCAAGCAGCGCCTGCGTCTGGCCGTCTTCTTCCAGATGACCTATCCCGGCTCGCCCACCATCTATTACGGCGACGAGGTGGGCCTGGGCGGCGGTGACGACCCCTACAACCGCGCGCCCTATCCCTGGGCCGACGAAGGCGGTCAACCCGACGAAGCCCTGCTGGCCGACTTCAAGCGGCTGACGACGTTGCGCCACGACCTGCCCGTGCTGCGCCACGGCACGCTGAGCGCGCCGCTGCATGTCGATGAGCACGTCGTCGTGCTGGCCCGCCAGGACGGCAAGACCTGGGCCATCACCGCCACCAACAACAGCACGACCGCCAAGACGGTCAGCTTCTTTGCACCCGTCGAATCCAGCACGCTGCGCGACGCCCTCGGCGGCGCAGCCGTCACCGTCAAGAACCAGGAAATCCAGCTGACCGTGCCGCCCCTGTTCGGCCGCGTCCTCATCACCCCATGATCCTCAATTCCCTCGGCCACACCGGCCTCCAGGTGTCCGCCCTCGGCTTCGGCGCCATGCACATCAACGACGAGCGCACCACCGAAGCCGAGGCCGGCGCCCTGCTCAACCACGTGCTCGACCAAGGCATCAACCTCGTCGACACCGCCCGCGGCTATGGCCTGAGCGAAGAGCGCATCGGCCGCCACATCGCCCATCGCCGCACGGACTTCGTGTTGTCCACCAAGGTCGGCTACGGCGTCGAAGGCCTGCCCGACTGGACCTACGACTGCATCGTGGCCGGCGTCGAGCGCGCGCTGAAGCTGATGAAGACCGATTGGCTCGACATAGTCCACCTGCACTCCTGCCCGCTGCCGGTGCTGCAGCAGGGCGACGTCGCCCGGGCACTGAACGACTGCCGCCAGGCCGGCAAGCTGCGCGTGGCCGCCTACTCGGGCGACAACGACGAGATCGACTTCGCCATCAGCAGCGGCGCCTTCGGCAGCCTGCAGACTTCCATCAGCGTCTGCGACCAGGCCCACCTGAAGACCCGCGCCGCGCGGGCCGACCATGCCGGCATCGGTGTCATCGCCAAGCGCCCGCTGGCCGGCGCGGTCTGGCGCCATGCCGAACGCCCCGGCGACTTCGCCGAAGGTCAGTACTGGGACCGCTTCAAGGCCATGGGCCTCCCCGGCGCCGAGGACTGGGCCGCTGATTGGGGTGATTTGGCCCTGCGCTTCGCCGCTTTCCACACCGGCGCCGCCAGCGCCATCGTTGGCACGGCCAAGCCGGCCAACCTGCGCCGCAACCTCGATGCCATCGAGCGCGGCCCGCTGCCGGCCGAGCTGGTCGTCAGCATCCGCGCTGCCTTCGACCGCCACGGCGACGCATGGCCGGGCCTGATCTGACGCTGGACGCCCGGCGCCAGCAGGCCAACCTGGCCTTCATGGCCAGCGGCGCGGAGTTCGCGTTTGGCGACACGGCAGCCCTGCCCTTGCCGATCGCCGAATTGCAGGCGCTGGATGCCGACAGCCCCGGCGTCGAGGCCGTCCACGATGGCGGCCTGACCGCCGAAGTGTTCTGCCTCCACCACGCCGGCCGCCACTGGGCCATCAAGCGGGCGCGCGCCGAATGCAGGGTGCGCAATCCCGACGGCGAGACCTCCTTTCTGAACGAGCTGCAACGCCACGCCGAGCTGGCGCCACTTGGCCTGCCCGGCGTCATCGCGCCCGTCTACGGCTCGCTGCGCGACGGTCTGGTCGTGTCGCCATGGATAGCAGGTCGCCACCCCGGCGTGCTGGACGAGCGCCAGGCCCGTGCCCTGCTCGACACCGGCTGCGCGCTGATCGAGCACGGCTTCTTCGAGTGGGACTACAGCGCCGGCAATCTGCTCGACGACGGGCAGCGGCTCTGGCTCTACGACTTCGGCTACTGCTACCGCTTCGACCCGCTGACCCAGCTCAACAGCGCTGGCAACGGCCGCGACTGTCCGCAGTTCCATCTCGCCGAGCGCATCGAGGGCCGCCATCTCTTCGGCGCCCTGCTCGATGCCGGCAGCGATGACGAGGCCCTGCCTCACTTCCTGGCCTTCAAGCGCCTCGCCATCGAGGCCTACGACGCCCTGGTTGAGCGGCTGGCCCGCCGGGGTGCGACATCCCTCGTGCTCAACCACTACCGCGGCCTCGCCGCGCACTGGCGCGACGAGCTGGCCCATGCACCGGCCCGCCTCTACCTGGCCGACGCCTGGCAGGCCCACAGCAGCGACCTCGAAGACGACCTGCGCGGCCGCAGCTGCACGCCGCGCACGCTGCGCCGCGCCCAGTGGCTGCAGCGCACGCTCCGCGAGCACGGTGCCAGCCTGCGCGCCAGCGGCGCCCTCACGCCTGCGGACGCGAAGCTGAGCGACGCCACCCTGCTCGCCTGCCTGTACGAACGCGAGCTCGAAGCCCGCCATCATCAGCTCCGAGCCCAGGGATAACCCGACATTGCGCCGGCTGCCTCATGATGGCGGCCGATGCCCGTCATCTTTCCGCCGACACGCCGCCGCGCCCTGCTGAGCCTGCCCCTGCTGCTGGCGGCCCGGCCGCTGTTGGCCCAGCCCGGCGAGCCGGTGCGCCTGCCGCGCCACATCACCATGCCCGACCCGCAGCTGGTCTATGTGCGCCGCATCGTCGAGCTGGCCCTGAACCGCACGGGCAACCGCCTGGCCATCCAGCCGGTGGACCTGGACATGACCCAGGGCCGCACCCTCGTCGAGCTGGCGGCCGGCCACGCCCCCATCGACCTGATGTGGACGATGACCGACACCCAGCGCGAATCCAGCGGCCTGCTGCCGGTGCGTATCCCCATCGACCGCGGCCTGCTGGGCTGGCGGCTGCTGCTGGTGCGCCGCAGCGAGCTGGCGCAGTGGCAGAAGGTGCGCACGCTGAAGGACCTGGGCCAGCGCCTTGCCGGCCAGGGCCATGACTGGCCGGACACGGCCATCCTGCGTGCCAACGGCCTGCAGGTGGGTACCAGCAGCGTCTACGACGCCCTGTTCCGCATGCTGGCGGCCGGCCGCATCGACTACTTCCCGCGCTCCATCCTCGAGATCGACGCCGAGATGGCCGGCGGCCGCTACCCCGAACTGGCCATTGCGCCCGACCTGATGCTGCACTACCCGGCGGCGGCCTATCTCTTCGTCAGCCCCGGCCGCCCCGAGCTCGCCGCCGAGCTGAAGACCGGACTGGAGGCGGCAGTGGCCGACGGCAGCTTCCAGCGCCTGCATCGCGAGTTCTACGGCGCCGTGCTCAAGGCCCACCCGATCGCGCCGGACCGCGTGCTGAAGCTGAGCAACCCGCTGCTGCCGCCCGAGACGCCGGTGAACCGCCGCGAGCTGTGGATGCAGCCGGGCGAGAGCTGAGCAGCCTCGCGGTCAGCTCATCCGCAGCAGGCGGTCCGCCTCTTCGCGCCGCGCGTCCTCGATCTCGCGCAGCACGGCCGACAGGTCCACCTCGCCGGGCCTGTGTTCATAGCGCCCCGTCAGCGGCATGTCCGGCACCAGGCGACCGGCGGCATAGAGGGCCCAGATCTCGGGACCGTACTGAGTCGCCAGCAGGGCCGGCGCGTGCTGGCCGAAGAAGTTGCGCAGGTTGTCCACATCCCGCAGCAGCATGCGTGGCGCGTGGTTGTTGCCGGCGGCGTCCACGGCCTGCGGCAGGTCGATGATGACCGGGCCGTCGGCGGCCAGCAGCACATTGAACTCGGACAGGTCGCCATGGATGACGCCGGCGCAGAGCATGCGCACCACCTCGCCGATCAGCGTCGCATGATGCTGGCTTGCCTCGTCCTCGGTGAAGGTCAGGTCGTTCAGGCGCGGTGCCGCGTCGCCGCCCTCGTCGGCCACCAGTTCCATCAACAGCACGCCGTCGTGGAAGTTGTCCGGTCGCGGCACGCGCACGCCCGCAGCGGCCAGGCGGTAGAGGGCATCGACCTCGGCACTCTGCCACGCGGCTTCCTGCTGCTGGCGGCCATAGGCGGTGCGCTTGCTCATCGCACGCGCCTGGCGGCTGTTGCGGACCTTGCGGTTCTCGGTGTAGTCGACGGCCTGGCGGAAGCCCCGCTTGTTGGCCTCCTTGTAGACCTTGGCGGCGCAGGTGTCGTCGCCGCAGCGCACGACATAGACATCGGCTTCCTTGCCGCTCTTCAACTGGCGCACGACGCTGTCGATCAGGCCTTCTTCAATCAATGCCTGCAGGCGGGCGGGTGCTTTCATCGGCCGATTGTCGGTGCGCCGCGCCAACGGCTGCCGCGACAACCACCAGCTCCACCTGCAGACCGGGCGCCAGTCCGGACTGGAAGCAGGCCCGCTGCGGCCAATGCTCGGGATCGGACCCTATCCAAACCTGCCACTGCCGGTCGAAGGCGTCGCGATTGGCGATGTCGGTCAGGATGACCTGCAGCGACAGCAGATGCGTGCGCGCCGAGCCCGCTTCGGCCAGATGCGCGTCCAGCATCTGCAGGCTCTGGCTGACCTGGGCCTCGAAGCCCGCCGCCGGGTCGCTTGCATTGGCCACCGTCCAGACCAGGCCGCCACAGGCGACCGTGCGGCTGCGGCCCCTGCCGTTGATGGGCCAGCGTTCAATCACGGGCCAGCCCCGGCAGGCGACCCGACAGCGGTGGCAGGCGGCTCGAGCCCCCGACCAGTCGCTGGTCGTGGCGATAGTCCTCATGCGCCTCGACTCGCCAATCGCGCCCGAACTGCCGGGCGAGCGCGCGGGCCAGCTCGTCGAAGCGCCAGCCCTCTTCGGCGTTGCTGTCCAGATGGTGCACGCCCGGCAGCGGCCGCTCGATCAGCGCCAGCAACGCGGCGGCCGTGTCGGCCATGAAGCTGCAGGCCGGCGTCCAGGCATGGCTCGCCGCCACGCGGCCATCGCGCTTCTGCCATTCGTCCAGCGTCGTCAGCATGTTGTTGCCGGGGCGCGTCTCGTCGATCTGCCAGCCGATGCGGGCGATGACGGGTCGCTCGTTGGCCAGCAGCACGGCGTCTTCGCATTCGGCCTTGTAGCGGCCGTAGTCGTCCTTGGCATTGCGTACGTCGGCCACGTCATGCGGACCGTCGGGCAGGTGGTCGAAGACCATGACGGTGCTCGTGAACAGGAAGTTCGGGCAGCGCGACGCCAGCCACCCCGCAAAGCGCGCCGAGGCCATGCCCAGGTGGGCCACGGCGTCGATGGACTGCGCGGACAACCAGGCGGCCGACAGCTTTTCGTCGTCGGGGTCCACGGCGGCACGGTCCCAGCCGATGACCTGATGGCCGGCCGCCCGTGCGGCTTCGGCCAAGCGCGGCGCCAAGGTGCCGTTCAGACCGGTGATGAGTATCTTCATGAGTTCAAGGGCCAGATGGTCAGCACGCTGCGCAGCCAGTCGCCGCCGCCCTGCTTGAGCACGGCCACCCCCTGGCTGGCCGGACCGGGATAGATGACTTCGGTCAGGGCCACGCGGCCATCGCCCGAGAAGACCTCGACGGAGCAGCGGTCGACGATGACGCGCAGCGCCAGCGGCCCGCGTGCGCCGTCCCAAGCCTGTTCGCGCCGGCCCTGCCAATGCGCCGCGCTGGGGATGTGGCCGCTGTGGCTGCGATCGATCCAGACCCCACCACGGCGGTGGTCGATGCCGATCTGCGTCGACTCGCCGGCCGGACCGCAACGCAGGTCCAGCGTCGACACGTCGGCTTCGCCCGGGTCCAGTTCCCAGTGCAGTTCCAGCACCTCGCCAGCGGCGTCGATCAGCCCGGCGCCGACGAGATGCAGAGGTTGGCTTCGCAGCGCCTCGGTCGACACCGGCGACTGCAGCAGGCGCCAGCCTTGGGGCGTCTGCGCCAGTGCCAGTTCGCGCGGCAGGCTCATGGCCCCGCGCCAGGGCGCCGTGGGCGTGTGCTTGGCGTAGGCATGCTGGTTCATCCACGCCAGCCACACCGGCGCGTGCCCGGCAGGCAGGCCGGCGAAGGACAGGGCCGCGTAGAAGTCGCTGCCGTGGTCGGCCCAGAAGGCCTCGCCCTCGGCAATGAAGCGCTCGCCGTCGAAGCGGCCGACCCAGCACTGGGCGCCGCTGCCGGCGGGATGGCCCTCGAAGGTGTCGACCTTCAGCAGCCAGCGGTCCTGGGCCTGGAAATGGATGAGATCGGGGCACTCCCAGATCGCGACGGTGCAGCCCGTCGGGCCGAATTGGCTCAGCGGCGTCCAGCGGCGCAGGTTGGCACTGGCGTAAAAGGCCACGCGGCGCTCCTCCGGCAGCACGACGGCCATGATCCAGCGGCTGGTGGCCTGATGCCAGAACACCTTGGGATCACGGAATTCGCGCAGGCCCAGGTCCAGCACGGGGTTGCCGGCGTACTTGGTCCAGCTCAGGCCGCGGTCCAGGCTCCAGGCCAGTTCCTGGGCCTGGCCACCCTCGGGCCGGCGCAGGCAGCCCGTGTAGCAGGCCACCCAGGCGCCGGCGCCGAAGCCGGCCGTGTCATGCTCGTCGATGACGATGGAGCCCGAGAAGATGGAGGCGCGTTCGTCCTCGGCAATGGCCAGGGGCAGCTCGGTCCAGTTCAGCAGGTCGGGGCTGCTGGCATGGCCCCAGCTCATATGGCCCCATTCGTCGCCGAAGGGGTTGTGCTGGAAGAACAGGTGGTAGAGGCCCGTGGCCGCGTCGAAGACCAGACCGTTGGGGTCGTTGATCCAGTTCCGCCGCGGCGCGAAATGGAGGCGCGGGCGGAAGCGTTCGCTCATGCGATGGACCAGCCCCAGGCCGGCAGGGTCTTGCCGCCGAACAGCTGCGGCGACTTCGACAGATTGACGGCCACGCTCACGGCGTCGCTGCCCAGGCGGCGCTCGAAGGCGACGACATCGGCAGGCGCCTCCAGCAATTTGACCGGCGCGCCGTACTGGCCGGCGGCCAGGGCCGGGTGCTTGTGCTTGAGGGCGACGAGGCCGGCGTAGAAGTCGCTCAGCTCATAGGTCTTCCAGGCGATGGGGTCCTTCTCGAAGAACTCCAGCTTTTTCGTCAGGCGCGACTCCTGGCCGTTGTAGATCAGCGGCAGGCCCGGCAGCGTGAAGCTCAGCACCGCGAGCGCCTGGTAGGCGTCGCCATACAGCTCGGCGTCGGTGCCATGCCAGGAATTGAAGTCGTGGTTGCTGGTGAAGCGCATGCGGTAGGCATGGGCGGGGTAGCCCGCCGGCTGCTTGCCCAGCCATTCACGCAGCAGGGGAGCCCCCGCCTCGCCCTTGCCGATCTTCTTGAAGACCTGGTCGGCCAGGTCCCAGGAATAGGTCATGTCGAAGGCGCCGCTGGTGTGCAGGTCGATGGCGTCGGACTCGGCCAGCATGAACATGGGCTTGACCGCATCCAGTTCCTTGCGGGCGCGCACCCAGAAGTCAACGGGCACCAAGCTGGCCACATCGCAGCGGAAGCCGTCGAGGCCGGTCTCGCGCACCCAGAATTTCATCGCGTCGATCATCGCCGCGCGCAGGCCCTCGCTCTTGTAGTTCAGGGCGACGACGTCGTCCCAATGCTCCTCGCTGGGCTGGCCTTCGTTGAAGGTGACCGGATAGATCTCGCCCTTGGCATTGAGCTTGTACCAATCCTTGTGGGCCGTGGCCCAGGCATGGTCCCAGGCCGTGTGGTTGGCCACCCAATCGAGGATGACCTTGAAGCCCATCCGGTGGGCCTCGGCGACGAAGGCCTTGACATCGGCCAGCGTGCCGAACTCCGGGTTCACGGCCGTGTAGTCGCTGATCGAGTAATAGCTGCCCAGCGTGCCCTTGCGGTTGAGCTTGCCGATGGGCTGGACAGGCATCAGCCAGAGGATGTCCACGCCGAGCTTCTTCAGGCGCGGCAGGTCGGCCTGCACGGCCCTGAAGGTCCCTGCCTGCGAGTACTGACGGATGTTGATCTGGTAGATGACGGCCTGGCGGGACCAGGGCAGATGGGACATGTCGTTGGTGGCCATGGCGGGCATTGCGAAGGTTGCAGCGGCGGTCAGGACGGTGCGGCGGTGCAGGTTCATGGGGGTGTCCGGTTCAGCTCGCGCCGCGCTTGCAGGCGAAGAAGCCGTTGAAGGTCAGGCGGCCGCGACGGGCATCGTCGCTGAGCAGCTCGGGATGGGCGATGTGGCCGGAGTGGAACTGGCCACCGTCGTAGAAGATCAGGCGGTTCCAGGCCGCGGGTACATGGGCGGTCTGCTCGAAGTGGTCGTTGCTCGCCGTCATATAGCCGGGGTTGACGCCGTAGCGGGCGCTGAACTCGTCGGCATCCAGGGTCTGCGCATCCGCCAGCATGCGCTCAAGCTGTTCGGGCGTACCACGCGGACGGTAGAAGCTGGTGCCGCCCAGGCGGGCATCACGGAACAGATAGAGCACCGATGCCGCGCACAGCGCAGGCTCGATGGCGACGCGGTCGCGATGGCATTGCCACTGGCCCGGCCGCAGGGCCGCCGGCGCCAGCGTCGCGAGGCTGAAGCGGGCATACATGCTGACCGTGCGGCGAGCGCCGAAGCGGCCGCGGATGTGCTGGGTGAAGAAGCCATCCAGGCTCTGCTCCAGCACGGTCACGCTCTCCATCAGTTGGCCGGGGTAGGCATTGGCCTGGGCCGGCTCGAAGCGATGCCTGTCCACCCAGTCGACCAGGCCCTCGGGGTCGATCAGCGCGTCATCGACGACGAAGCAGCGCTGCCCCGATGCAATCGAGATCTCTGCGACACGCGGTGCCGGGTTGAAGAACCGGCCGGCGTGGCCGACCGGATGGGGCAGAGGCAGGCTCATCGCCGGGTGCCGCGCATTTCGCTTCAGTTGCAGTCGTCGATCACGCCCTTGGATTGACCGGTCTGCTGAGCCTTGCAACGCGCCGAATTGCGGGCCTGCTCGCGCAGGGCCTCCTGCTTTTCGCGGCGCTGCTCCTGCTCGCGAGCGAGCTTGAACTTGGCGGCGTTGTCGAGGTCGGCCTGCAGATTGGCGGCCTTGGCTGGGCGTTCGATGGTGGCGACGCGGTCCGAGCCGAAGTCGATATTGGTCCAGAACGTGGCCTTGGCGCCACTCGGCCACACGGCCGTGACTTCGGGCGTCTTGATCTGCGGCGACTTGCCGTCGCCCGTGTAGGTGCGCGTGACCGGCGCGGTGCCGATGGACTGGCCGCCTTCGAAGAGCTGGGCGCCTTCGGGGCTGGTCTCGTAGGTCAGCATGCCCTGGTTGGACTTGCCCGGACCGGCACAGCCGGCCAGCAGGGCCGACAGCGCCAGGCCGGCGATGGCGAGGATGGACTTGGTACTCATTTCAAACTCCCAGTTTGCGGTGACTTCACATCTTCGCCGCGGCACAGTTGTCGGCGATGAATTTGGCATGCGAGGGCATGACGTCGACACAGGCGGCGATGACCTGCTCGACCTCTTCCAGGTAGGCCTGCACCTCGGCCTCGGGCAGCAGGTCGGCCAGCGGGTGGTAGGACTTCGGCCGGATGCGCTGGCCGAGCATGACCTGCAGCCAGCTGATCTTGGTGAAGAGCTCGTTGCCCTCGCGGTAGACGCGGCCGCGCGACTCGAACAGGCGCATGCGCTGGGCCAGCGACTCCGGCACGTCCATCGTGCGGCAGTAGTTCCAGAACGGCGTGTCGGTGCGCTCCGTGGCCTTGTAGTGCAGGATGATGAAGTCCCGCACCCACTCGTACTCCTGGTCCATGATGCGGTTGTACTCGGCCCGGTCGGCCTCCTCGAAACCGGCGGCCGGGAAGTAGGTCAGCAGGTGACCGATGCCCATCTGGATCAGGTGGATGCTGGTGGACTCCAGCGGCTCCAGGAAGCCGCTGGACAGGCCGATGGAGACGACGTTCTTGTTCCAGGCCTGGCGGCGCTTGCCGGTCAGGAACTTGATGGGCCGCGGGCTGGCCAGCGGCTCACCGTCGAGGTTGGACAGCAGCACGGCGGTGGCTTCGTCGTCGCTGATGTATTTGCTGCAGTAGACGTGGCCGTTGCCGACGCGGTGCTGCAGCGGGATGCGCCATTGCCAGCCGGCCTGGCGGGCGGTGGCGCGGGTGTAGGGCGTCAGCTCCTGCGTGGACACGCAGGGCACAGCCAGGGCGCGGTCGCAGGGCAGCCAGTGCGACCAGTCCTCATAGCCGGTCTTCAGCGCGCCCTCGATCAGCAGGGCGCGGAAGCCCGAGCAGTCGACGAAGAAGTCGCCCTCGACCAGTTGGCCGCTCTGCAGCACCACGCCGCTGACGTGGTCGTCGCCCTCGCGCTGGCGCACCTCGACGATCTTGCCCTCGATACGCTCGACGCCACGCGCCTGGCTGTACTCGCGCAGGAACTTGGCGTACAGCGACGCGTCGAAGTGGAAGGCATGCGCGATCTGCGACAGCGGCGAGTTCGGCATGTCCTTCTGGGCGCGGACGAACTTGTTCTCCAGGCAGGCCGCCGTGTTGATGGAGTAGTGGACCAGGTCCTTGGCCTTGCCCGCCAGGTACTGCTTGAGCCAGTACTGGTGGAAGTCCACCGTCCAGTTGTCCTGGCCGATGACGCCGAAGCCGTGGATGTAGCGGTCACCCAGGCGCCCCCAGTTGACGAACTCGATGCCCAGCTTGAACGAGGCCTGCGTCTTGCGCATGAACTCGTCCTCGTCCAGCTCGAGGATGCGGTTGAAGAGCTGGATCATCGGGATGGTCGCCTCGCCGACGCCCACCGTGCCGATCTCGTCGGACTCGATGAGCTTGATCGGGTATTGGCCCTTGAGCACCTTGGCCAGGGCGGCGGCGGTCATCCAGCCGGCGGTGCCACCGCCAACGATGACGATCTGACGGACTTTGTTTGCTTCCACTGATCACACTCCCGGCACGGTCTGCCCGCGCCGGAACAACTCTAGTTGCGAAAACAAAAGCCCCCAGGCTTTCGGCGCTGGGGGCTTTCCCGCGGCAGCAGTTACTGCAGCTTGTAGGTGACCTTGAGGATCAAGGTGTGGCCGGTCTTGTTCTCCGAGTCGACGGTGCCGTCGGCCTTGAGCTGCTGATAGACCGGGTCGTTCATGTTGTTGCCTTCCAGGCGCACGCCCAGACCCTTGAACATGCCTTCCTGGACGTCGTAGCCCACTTGAGCCGAGACCCAGCTCGAACCGCGGATGCGACGCAGCGTCGGGTAACCGCCGGTGGCGTCGTTGGCGACGCTGCCGACATAGGTCGAACGGTAGTTGTCGGCCACGAAGGCGCTGAAGCCCCACTTCTCGAAGTACAGCGTCAGCTTGGCATTTTCCTTGGACAGGCCCGGCAGATCCATGCGGCCGCCTTGCGGCACCTGCTGGGTCGGGTTCAGGCCGAGGATGTCGGGCAGCTTGACCGAGCTGCTGGTGCGCGAGTAGCTGCCGTAGGCGCCGAAACCGTCGAGCCAGGACGTGAGCAGGTTGAACGGCGCGGAAGCCGCCAGCTCGATGCCCTTCACATTGCCGCCGTCGCCATTGGTCGGCTGCGTGAAGATGCCCAGGAAACCCTTGCTGCCGGCCTTGAGGTTCAGGGCCTGCGCGTACTGGCTGAAGTCGTAGTCGATGGTCGTCTGGTTGACGATGTAGCTGTCCAGCTTCTTCATGAAGGCCGCCGCGGAGACGTAGGCCTTCTTGCCGAAGTACTTTTCGTAGGACACGTCCAGCGACCAGGCGCGGTACGGCTTCAGGTGCGGATTGCCCGCAGAGCCGACGAAGCGGTCATAGACGTAGGTGTTGGTCTGGGCGTCCTTGTTCAGCGAAGCCGCGAAGGAGTTGCGCAGGTCCGTCAGGGTCGCCCGGGCGATCTGGCGCGACACGCCGAAACGCACCACGTTGCCGCTACCCAGGTCGCCGTTCAGGTTCAGGGACGGCAGCACGTCGGTGAACTTCGAGCCATCGCGGGTCAGGGCCACCGCCGGGTTGCTCAGCGTGACACCGGAACCCACGCCGGCGCGATAGCCCAGCGAGGACTGGTCGGTGTTGACGATCTGCAGGCCGGCATTGCCGCGGATCGGGATGCCGCCCCATTCGGTGTCGATGTTGGCCTTGCCGAACAGCGTCGTGACCTTTTCCTCGATGCCCCAGGTCTTGGACAGGATGTCGTCGTTGTACTTGCGAACCAGCTTGGCGCCCGACCACAGGTCGGCCGTCGGGTCGAAGGTCAGGATGTCCAGACCCGTGCCGCCGATGTTGGTGGCGACGTAGGCGTTGTCAGGGAACTGGAAGGGATCGAAGCCGTTGTTGGTCGCCGACTGCAGCACGCCTTCGTCGGTGATGCGGTCCTTGGTGCGCTTGGTGTAGTTCAGGCCGCCCTGGATGCTCGAGAACATCGAGCCATCGGCCATGTCCTTGCTCAGGTCGAAGCGGACGGCGTCGACCTTGTCCTTGATGTTCGGGCCCTTCAGATAGCCGGCCTGGGCCAGGTTCTTGCCAGCCACGTTCGGGTCGGACACGCCGCTCCAGCCCTGCTCGTCGCGCACGAAGATCTTGGTGCGGTCGGTATAGGCGGTGGGGTTGCCCAACTTGAACTGGACAGTGCCGCCGCCGCTGTTGTCGAAGGTCAGCGTGTCGGCCGTCGTGATGCCGGCATAGGCCTCGATGTCGCGCTCGATGCGCTTGGCGCTGTTGTGGCTCAGGTCCACCGAACCGGTCCAGCCGCCGTCCATCTTCAGCGTGTTCTTCCAGCCCCACGACATCAGCTTGTCGTTGTCGAAGATGCTTTCGGCGCGGTCGATGATGACGTGGTTGTCGCCGCTCAGGCCGCCGTTGGCCACCAGGTTGAAGGTGCCCTTGGTCGCCACGCCGTTGACGATGGTGGCGTTGCTGATGTCACTGCCCAGCTGGCCCTGGATGCGGGCTTCCTTCGCGACGCTGTCGATCTTCGAATAGAAGACATCGAGCTGGCTGGTGAAGTTCTTGTTCGGCTTGAAGGCGATGATGGCCGCGGCGCCCGTGCGGTCGTCGGTGACGCGACGGTTCTTGAAGTCGATGCCGCCGCCCCAGGGACCCGGCACCTTGACCTGGCCGAGGGACGCGCCGCCCGGCGCCGTGGCGTTGACCGTGGCGTCGCCCCAGCCACCGGTACCCAGCTCATTCTGCGTGCCATCGGCCTTCACGAAGCCCAGCGCCACGCCGATCTTGCGGTCAGCGAACTGGTCGATGTAGGCCAGGCTGCGGCGGTAGCCCTTGCCGGAGTTCGGCAGGCTCAGGCCGGTCTTGCTCTTCTCGTAGCCGCCCGCGAGGACGCGGCCACCAAAGGCCAGCGGGTCGATCAGCCGGTTGTCGATGGTGCCGGCCAGGCCTGCGCCCATCAGCGTGGCGTCGTTGGTCTTGTAGACGGTGGCGCTGCCGATCAGCTCGGCCGGGTAGACGCTCAGGTCCACGGCGCGGCTGTCGCCGGTGCTGGTCTGCTCGCGACCGTTCAGCAGATAGCCGGTGAAGTCTTCGCTCAGGCCGCGGATGGCGATGTTGGACGCCGTGCCGCTCTTGGTGCGCTGGGCGGTCACGCCGGGCAGGCGGGCCAGGGCTTCGGCAATGGTCGTGTCGGGCAGCTTGCCGATGTCTTCCGCCGAGATGGCCTCGACGATGGAATCGTTGTTGCGCTTGACCGAGATGGCGTCCTCGATGCCCTTGCGGATGCCGGTGACGACCACGGTCTCCAGCGACTGCGGTGTATTGGTCTGCTGTGCGGTGGCGCCGGTGGCGGCGATCAGCAGCGTGCAGCCGATGGCGACTGGACTGATGCGAAAGGACGCCGCGCCCCCGCGCTTGTCTTGGCTCATGGTCATGAATGTCTCCTCTGGTTCATTGGAAAACGGTTGGCCCGAAGGGCGCTGCCGGGGTTGTCGGCCTGCGTCTTGTGGGCGAGAACCCAACGTCTCGAACAGGTTTGTATCAAAACTAGATTTTTTTCCGCACCTGCGTAAACCCTAGACGTTGCGAAGAAGCGACCTGATTTCGACCCAAAACCAAGGGTAAACCAGCATGGAATTGATACTTACGAGCATTTGCTCTGTTTGACAACCTCGTCAGAACTTCGATCTTGTAGCCCAACTACATCGCCAACTTAGGGGTTAACAACAGGGTCGTCGGGTGTGACGAAATGCGCAGAACAGGACGAGCGGCACCGCCCCGCAGGACAACTGGTATGCATGGCGGGCCCGGAAATGCCGAAGCCACGCCGACCGCACGAGGCGGTGGGCGTGGCTTCAGAGGAAGGCGAGAAGGCGGCGCGCAGACCTGCGCGCGGCGGCTCAGGCGTCGGCCTGCTCCAGCGCCAGGGAGGCGCCGGACAGTGCGGCCAGCGTGTCGGTGATGAGGGCCGTGGGGATGCCCGCCAGCAAGGGTTGGAAGCGCCCCTTGGCCTCGAAGCGGCTGCGGAACTCCGACTGGAAGAAGCGTTCGCCCAGGCGCGGCACGATGCCGCCGCCGATGAAGACGCCGCCGCGCGAACCCAGGGTCAGCGCCACGCTGCCGGCAAAGCCGCCCAGCATGGCGCAGAAGACGTCCAGGGTGCGCGAACAGGCCGGCGATTCGCCCGACAGGCCGCGGGCGACGATCTGCTCGGTGGGCAGCGCACTGACGTCCTCACCCTGCCCCAGGGCCGCCGCCACGCAGCGGCACAGCGTCGGCAGGCCGATGCCCGAGAGGAAGCGCTCGGCCGACACATGGGGAAACTCGCGCCGCGCATGGCTGAGCACGGCGCTCTCGAAATCGTCGGCCGGCGCCAGCGTGGCGTGGCCACCCTCGCCCGGCAGCGCCAGCCAGCGGCCCGGCGCGCGCACCACACCACCCACGCCCAGGCCGGTGCCCGGGCCGATGACGGCCATCACCGTGCCGACCGCCACATCGCCGGTCGACGGCGGCGGCGCACCCCAGGCGCGCAGTTGATCGGCACGCAGCCGCGGCAGCGACAAGGCCTGGGCCTCGAAGTCATTCAGGCAGAGCAGGGTCTTCAGTCCCAGCTCGGCTTGCGTACCGGCGCGCGAAAAGCTCCAGGCGCCATTGGTCAGATCGATATGGTCGCCATCCAGGGCCGTGGCCAGCGCGAAAGCAGCGCTCAGCGGCCTGGCCTTGCCGGCCGGCTGGCCTTCCAGATAGGCACGCACCGCCGCCGCCGGACCGGCATGGCCCGCCACGGGCAGCACGCGCACATCCTCCACCGCCGCACCCGGGCCGGCCACCGTGCCGAAACGGGCGTTGGTACCGCCGACGTCGGCCACCAGCCAGGGGTAGGCGGCGGTCATGCCGGAACTCCCGAAACGGAGAAGAATGAAAGGCTGCGGATATTCGGGAGTCGGGCGTAGGCAGACACAGGGCTGAAATGGGTGAAATTACGGTCGGGGCGGACGGTAGCAAAACTACATCAAATCGACAATACAGCCTCACCCTGGGTTTCCATTTTCCGCTCCGAAAACGCTTTCAAAACCCGGCAACTGCGGCCTCGTCCTGGGGAAACTCGATTGCCGAGGGGCTGTAGTGAAGCTACAACCACTTTTCACACCAGCCCTCGCTGCCGAGACAGCCGACCGCCACCCGCGGGCCTGCTGATAATCGGCCGCCTTTTCTTCCCGGTTATCCGCCAGCGCCCATGCCCCGTTTCGACAGCCCCCGCCTGCTTGCCGATATTGGCGGCACCTATGCCCGTTTCACGCTGGAAATCGGCCCGGGTGAATTCACGCAGATGGCCTCGCTGCGCTGCGCCGACCACGCCGACTTCCACGCCGCCGTGCGCGCCTACCTGGCGGGCCTGAGCTGGCAGGACATGGGCGGCCCGCAGCAGATCGCCCATGCGGCCATCGCCATCGCCAACCCGGTCGAGGGCGACCGGGTGCGCATGACCAACTACCACTGGCAGTTCTCCATCGACGAGATGCGCCAACGCCTGAGCCTGGACACCCTGGTCGTCGTCAACGACTTCACCGCCCTGGCCATGGCCCTACCCCGCCTGGCCGAGGTGGACGTGCACCAGGTCGGCGGCGGCCAGGCGCGCCGGCCCAGCGTCATCGGCCTGCTGGGCGCCGGCACTGGCCTGGGCGTGTCCGGCCTCATCCCGGCCGGCGAAGGCTGGATCGCCCTCGGCACCGAAGGCGGCCACGTCAACTTCGGCCCGCGCGACGAGCGCGAGATGGACATCCTGAAGTTCGCCTGGAAGACGCTGGACCATGTGTCCTACGAACGCCTGATCTCCGGCCCCGGCCTGGAGCTGATCTACAAGGCCCTGGCCGACCGCAATGGCGTGGCCGACGCCGAACCGCTGCTCGCTCCCGCCATCACCCAGCGTGCGCTGGAGGACGGCGACAAGCTCTGCCTGGAGACGCTGGAGGTCTTCTGCGGCCTGCTCGGCACGGCCGCGGCCAACCTGGCCGTGACGCTGGGCTCGCTCGGCGGCATCTATATCGGCGGTGGCATCGTGCCGCGCCTGGGCGAGTACTTCGACCGCAGCCCCTTCCGTGCCCGCTTCGAGGACAAGGGGCGCTTTCACGACTACGTGGCGGCCATCCCGACCTTCGTCATCACCGCCGAACATGCCACCTTCAAGGGCGCCTCGGCCATTCTCGAGAACCAACTGCGCAATCTGCAGGCCTCGCCCGGTTCGGCCATCCTCGGCCAGATCCGCCGCGCCCGCAGCGAGCTGTCGCCGGCTGAGCTGCGCGTGGCCGACCTGGTGCTGGCCCAGCCGCGCTCGGTGCTCAACGACCCCATCGCCGAGATCGCCCGCGCCGCCGGCGTCAGCCAGCCCACCGTCATCCGCTTCTGCCGGTCCCTCGGCTGCGAAGGCCTGTCCGACTTCAAGCTGCGCCTGGCCTCGGGCCTGACCGGCACCGTGCCCGTCACCCACACCCAGGTCAACACCAACGACTCCATGCTGGAGCTGGGCGCCAAGGTGCTGGGCAACACCGCCAGCGCCATCCTGCAGGTGCGCAGCCACCTGAACCGCGACACCATCGACCGCGCCATCGACATGCTGCTGGGCGCCGGCCGCATCGAGTTCTTCGCGCTGGGCCACTACGGCGTCGTGGCCCAGGACGCCCAGTTCAAGTTCCTGCGCTTCGGCATGCCCTGCGGCGCCTACACCGACCCGCGCCTGCAGCTGCTGGCCGCCGACGTGCTGCGCGAGGGCGACGTGGCCGTCGTCATCAGCAGCGGCGGCCGCCTTCCCGAGCTGCTGTCCGTCGTCGAGAAGGCGCAGGAGCGCGGCGCCAAGGTGGTGGCCATCACGGCCAGCCAGAGCCCGCTGGCCAAGAAGGCCGACGTGACGCTGATCGTCGATCACATCGAGGACGTCGCCACCCACCTGCCCATGGTCAGCCGCATCCTGCATCTGCTGGTCATCGACATCCTGGCCGTGGGCGTGGCCATGCGCCGCAACCCGGACAGCATCGCGGCCCTGTCGGCCGGCAGGCCGGAGGACGAGGACAGCAAGCCGGCGGCGGCGCCGGGCGTCAGCATGGCCTCGCCGCTGGCACGGCTCACGTCGCACAGCCGCTGAACGTTGCAGGCGCAAGCCCTCTGGGCAGACTTTGCGCCTTGCAGGCGCAAGCCCTGACCCCGTGACTTTAGCCAAGGTGATATTCACTCGCGACGATGAGTGAACCGGAGCCTTGGCGCTCCATTCGACTGCTACGCTAGCCGACCCATCGCGCCGACGCCGGCCAGAAGGGGCGATCAAGACCCCGAAGTCCTGGGAGGGACATGAAGAAAGCATCGTTTCTGAAGCGCTGGCGCGTGCGCCTGATCGTCGTCGCCGTGCTCGCCATCGGTGGCGCCGCCTGGTGGTTCACCCGCACGCCGCCCCCGCCGTCGCCCCCGCCCAGCGGCATCGTCGCCCTGGCCGACGTGACCCAGAACGTGCAGGCCGCCGGCGTGCTGCAGGCCAAGACCAAGGTCGACGTCGGCGCCCAGGTCAGCGGCCAGGTCCAGACCATCCACATCGAGCTGGGCCAGCAGGTCAAGAAGGGCGACCTGCTCGTCAGCCTCGACCCCGAGCTGGCGCGCAGCGACGTGGCGCAGGCCGAAGCCGCCGTGGCCCAGGCCAGCGCTTCCATCGACAGCCGCAAGGTCGATGCCGATGCCGCGCGCCGCGAATTGAAGCGCCAGCAGCGCCTGCTGGCCGGCCAGGCCACCTCGGGCAACGAGGCCGAGAAAGCCGAGATCGAGCTCGCCAAGATCGAAGCCGACCTGCGCGGCCAGGCCGCCAACCTCACGCGCCTGCAGGCCGAGCTGGACAAGCGCAAGGTCAACCTCTCCTACACCCGCATCACGGCGCCGATGACCGGCACCGTCGTCAACCTGCCCGTACAGGTGGGCCAGACGCTGATCTCGGTGCAGATCACGCCCGTCATCCTGACCCTGGCCGATCTCGACACCATCACCGTGCGCACCAAGGTGCCCGAGGCCGACATCCAGGCCATCAAGGTCGGCCAGACGGCGCGCTTCTCCACGCTGTCGGGCGAAGGCAAGCGCTACGAGGGCAAGGTGCGCGTCATCCAGCCCGTGCCCGAGCGCGCCGGCAACGCGGTCTTCTACAACGTGCTGTTCGAGGTGGACAACCGCGAACGCGCTCTGTTCAGCGACATGACGGTGCAGGTCGACATCGAGACCGGCTCGGCCAAGCAGGTGCTGACCATGCCCGTCGTCGCCCTGGGCGAACGCGGCAAGGACGGCCGCTTCACGGTGACGGTGCTGGACGCCGCCAACAAGCAGACGCCGCGCCAGGTCAAGGTCGGCCTGCAGGACGGCGCCAAGGTCCAGGTGATCGACGGCCTGAAGGCTGGCGAGAAGGTGCTGCTGGCACCGCCGAGCGCGGCGGATGCGGCGGCCTCTGGCGCCAGCGCAGCCTCGAGCTGACATGGCTCTCATCGAGCTGAAGGACGTCGCCCGGCACTACCAGCTGGGCGAGATCGACGTCCCGGCGCTGGACGGCGTCAGCCTCGACATCGAGGCCGGCGAGTTCGTCGCCATCATGGGTCAGTCGGGCTCGGGCAAGAGCACGCTGATGAATGTGCTGGGCTGCCTGGACAACCCGACCCGCGGCAGCTTCGTCATCGACGGCCACGACGCCAGCACGCTGGGCGCGGACGAGCTCGCCGCCCTGCGCCGCGAGCGCTTCGGCTTCATCTTCCAGCGCTACCACCTGCTGCCCCACCTGGACGCGCGCGCCAACGCAGCCCTGCCCGCCGTCTACGCGGGCGTGGGCACCGGCCCGCGCGGCGAGCGCGCCCGCGCGCTGCTGGAGCGCCTGGGCCTGGGTGATCGCCTGCATCACCGTCCCAACGAACTGTCGGGCGGCCAGCAGCAGCGCGTCTCCATCGCCCGCGCACTGATGAACGGCGGCCAGATCATTCTGGCCGACGAACCCACCGGCGCGCTGGACTCGGCCTCGGGCGCCGAGATGCTGCGCCTGCTGAAGGAACTCAACGAGCGCGGCCACACCATCATCCTGGTCACGCACGACCCCGGCGTGGCCGCCCATGCGCGCCGCGTCATCGAGCTCAAGGACGGCAAGGTCGTCGCCGACAACGGCACGCCCGCCGGTCATGTGCCACCGACCGAACTGCCCAGCGACGCGCCGCCGGTCAAGGAAGGCGGCCGCGGACTTCCGCCGGGCCGCTCCCAAGGAAGTCCAGCCCCCTCGGGGGGTGGGCGCAGTTTGCTGCGCCCTGGGGGCGCGTTGATGCGCATCCAGGTGCAATGGCGAGAAGCCGTCGCCACCGCGCTGCTGGCGCTGCGGGGCAACCGCCTGCGCACGGCCCTGTCCATGCTCGGCATCAGCATTGGCATCGCCTCCGTCGTCAGCATCGTGGCACTGACGACCGCGGCGCGCGCCTCCATCGAGACCGACCTCTCCAGCCTGATCTCCGGCCGCATCCCGGTCTGGCGCGGCAACCCCAGCCTGCCGCCGGGCGCCGTGCCCCAGCCCTTCCGGCCCAACGAGATCGACTCGCTGCGCGCCCTGCCCGGCGTCAAGGGCGTCACGCTGAACCGCCAGATCCAGCTCACCGCCCGCCACCAGTCGCGCGACGCGATGCTGGAGGCTATCGGCGGCGACGCCAACACGCTGAAGGCGCGCAAGCTCAAGATCATCCAGGGCCGCTACCTGAACGCGATGGACTTCGAGTCGCGCAGCCAGGTCGTGGTGCTGGACGAGAAGTCGCGCGATGCGCTGTTCAAGAAGAACGAGTCGCCCCTCGGTCAGCTCGTCTTCGTCAACCCCGGCATGGCGCCGCCCGACCAGGCCGCCGTGCCCGGCGCGCCACCGCCGCCCACGGCAGCCCTGCCCTTCACCGTCGTCGGCGTCGTCGCCCCCGAGGGCGGCGCCTTCAGCTTCGGCAGCTGGCTGGGCCAGCTCTATCTGCCCCACACGACCTTCTCGCGCAAGCTCGATGCCCGTCCCGATGTCGACAACTTCGACGTGCTGCTGGACCTCAGCGTGCCGCCCCAGCAGGTGCGCGAGCAGATCATCCACCGCCTGAAGGCCCTGCACGGCGCCGAGGACTTCGGCACCTGGAACGGCGAAGAGGAGTTCCGCAAGTTCCAGAGCGTGACCAGCGCCATGGCGGCGCTGTTCGCCGGCGTCGCGGCCATCTCGCTGCTCGTCGGCGGCGTGGGCGTCATGAACATCATGCTGGTGTCGGTGTCCGAGCGCACCCGCGAGATCGGCATCCGCATGGCCGTCGGCGCGCGCCAGGGCGACGTCAGGCTGCAATTCCTCATCGAGGCCATCGTGCTGTGCATCCTCGGCGGCCTGGTGGGTGTGTTCCTGAGCTGGCTGGCGGCGCAGGCCGTCAACGCGGCCCAGCAGCATCTGCATGTGGACGTCAGCTGGGCGGCCCTGGGTGTGGCTTTCGCCGTGTCCAGCGGCGTGGGCCTGATCTTCGGCACGCTGCCGGCACGACGCGCGGCCGCGCTGAGCCCGGTGGACGCGCTGGCACGCGAGTGAGCAAGACATGAAATTGAAACTGACCGCCCTCGCCACTGCGCTGCTGCTCGCCGGCTGCGCCCTCGGCCCCACGGCCAAGGCCCCCGAAGTCGCCACGCCCACGGCCTGGAGCCTGGCCAGCGGCGATGTCGCGCCCGACTGGGCCGGCCTGCTCGACCCCCAGCTCGCCGCCCTGCAGGCCCGCGCGCTGGAAGCCAACCGCGACATCGCCCGCGCCGCGCTGGCCTGGCGACAGGCCCAGCTGCTGGCCGAGCAGAGCGAGTTGCGCTGGCTGCCCAGCGCCGGCGTGTCCGCCAACGCCAGCCGCCCGGTCGAGACGCAGAGCAGCACCCGCAATGTCGACATCGGCGGCGTCACGGTGCCCGTCACCACGTCCACCGGCTGGAGCCGCAGCTATGGCGCCTCCCTGGGCATCGGCTACGAACTCGACCTGTGGGACCGCCTCGGCCAAACCACGGCCGCCCAACGCGCCCAGGCCGAAGCCGCCCGCACCGACATCGCCGCCGCCCGCCTGCTGATCCGCAGCCAGGTGGCCGAAGCTTACTGGACCCTGGCCGCCATCCGGGCGCAAAAGCCGCTGGCCGAAGACCAACTCGCCATCACCCGCGAGACGCTGGAGCTGACCCGGGCCCGCGTGCGCGAGGGCAAGCTGCTGCCCATCGAGCTCGACAAGATCGCCGTCAGCGTCCAGGCCGCCGAGTCGCGCCTGGCCGACCTGGCCGCCGACCAGCTGCTGCAGCGCCAGCGCCTGGCCCTGCTGCTCGACGAGCCCCTGCCCGGCCCTTCGCCCGAGGCCGCCCTGCCCGCCAACGCGCCGCCGCGCTGGCGCCTGGCCGAGCCCGCCGACGTGCTGGCCCAGCGCCCCGACGTGCAACGCGCCCGCCTCGGCGTGGACACGGCCCTGGCCCGCCTGCGTGTCAGCGAGGCCGAGCGCTACCCGCGCCTGAGCTTCTCCGCCGGCCTGAGCACGGGCGGCACGCGGGCCAGCGACTGGCTGTCGCAGCCGCTGGCCTCCTTCGCCGCCAACCTCGCCGTGCCGCTGATCGACTGGCAGCGCCTGAACCTGCAGCGCGACGGCGCGCGCAGCGAACTCGACAGCGCGGCGCTGAACCTGCGCGATTCCCTGCAGAAGGCCCTGGCCGAGATCGAGACCCAGCGCATCGAGGCCGAGCGCTCGGCCCAGCAGCTGCAGGCCAACGCCGGCCGGCTGAAGGAAGCCGTCGAGAACGAACGCCTGGCCAAGCTGCGCTACGAAGTCGGCGCCATCTCGCGCGCCGACTGGCTGCAGATCCGCAGCAGCGTGCTCGACGCCGAGCAGGCCCGCATCAACCTGCGCCTGCAGCAATGGGTACGGCAGGCGGCGCTGTTCAAGTCACTCGGCGGCGCGTGAGCGCAGCGCCGGGCCGCCCCAAGCAAGCTCGCTCCCGCGTGGCGGGACAGGCCGCAGGCCGAAGGGTGCACCAGTGAAAGACCGGCTCAACGTCCTCTTCATCTGCAGCCGCAACCAGTGGCGCAGCCCCACGGCCGAGCAGGTGTTTCGGCGCGACCCGGCCCTGAACGTGCGCTCGGCCGGCACCAGCGCCAGCGCGCGCAAGCAGGTCAGCGCCGCGGACATCGATTGGGCCGACCTCATCCTCGTCATGGAGAGCAGGCACCGCTCACGGCTGATGCAGGAGCACGCCAGTTTGCTGGCGGGTAAAGAACTGCATGTGCTCGACATCCCCGACGACTATCGCTTCATGGACCCCGAACTCGTTGAACTGCTGCAGACAGCTGTGCCCCCGCTGCTTCAGCTAGGCTGACGGGATGCGTTCGATTCTTTCCTCCCTGATGCCGCGCCGCGCGGCCCTGGCCCTGCTCGCTGCCGCCCTGGCCGCCCCCGCCATCGCCGCCACGCCCGTGCAGGGTTTCAAGGTCGTCAACACCTGGCCGCACGACCCCGACGCCTTCACCCAAGGGCTCTTCTTCCACGACGGCTTCCTGTTCGAAGGCACCGGCCTGCGCGGTCGCTCCAGCATCCGCAAGGTCGAGTTGGAAACCGGCAAGGTGCTGCAGCAGGTGGACCTGCCGCAAGACGTCTTCGGCGAAGGCATCTCGCAATGGGGCGACCGCCTCATCGGCATCACCTGGACCGAGCAGACCGCCTATGTGCTCGACCTCAAGACCTTCAAGCTATGGCGCAAGTTCAGCTATCCCGGCGAGGGCTGGGGCCTGACGCACAACGACAAGGAGCTGGTCATGAGCGACGGCAGCAACGAGCTGCGCTTCCTCGACCCGCTGACCTTCAAGGAACTGCGCCGTGTGCGCGTCACGGCCGACGGCAAGCCCATCGACCAACTCAACGAGCTGGAATGGGTGGAGGGCGAGGTGCTGGCCAATGTCTGGATGACCGACCGCATCGCCCGCATCGACCCCAAGACCGGCCGCGTGACCGGCTGGATCGACCTGAGCGGCCTGCTGCCCAGCGCCCAGCGTCCCAACCCCGACGCCGTGCTCAACGGCATCGCCTACGACGCCAAGAAGAAGCGGCTGTTCGTGACGGGCAAGCTGTGGCCCAAGCTGTTCGAGATTCAGCTGCTCAAGAAATAGTCATCAACAGACTAGGTCCCGAAGTCGAACACGATCTCCCAGCCGCCGGCGGGCTTGCGCCGCCAGGTCGACTGGAAGCGGCCGACCTGCTTGCCGTCCGGGTCGATCACCGGCCCGGAGGTGCGGGCGAGATCACCGCTGGGCAGCACCAGCACCAGATCCGGTCCCCAGCTGAAGGGGGGCTTGGCCGACGTCAGCAGCCCGTTCCAGGCCGCCATGACGGCATCGGGCCCGTGCAGGGGCGCCTTGCCCATCCAGATGGTGTCGGGCGCCAGGAAACGCCGGAAGCCCGCCACGTCACGCGCCGCGAAGGCCGCGGCAAAGGCGGTCTCGGTGGCGCGGGCTTCTTCGACGCGCTTGGCGATCTCGTCAGCGCCGGGCCAACCGGCCTGAGCGGTGGCGGTCCCTGCCGCGGCGGGCAGCGTGGCAGCAGCGAGCAGGGCGTGGCGGCGGCTGGTCATCGGCGGGTCTCCTCGTTGAAGAGCACGCAGCATGCCGCGCGACCGCGGCCCTGTCTTTAGTTACGCTGAATCGGTTGGGGACAGAGCAGCCCGGTGGGCAGGTCTGTCCCGCAAGGTCATCAGAAAGCCGCGATGCCCGTCTGCGCACGCCCCAGGATCAGCGCATGGATATCGTGCGTGCCCTCGTAGGTGTTCACCACTTCCAGGTTGACCAGATGGCGGGCGATGCCGAACTCGTCGGAGATGCCGTTGCCGCCGAGCATGTCGCGGGCCATGCGGGCGATGTCCAGGCTCTTGCCACAGCTGTTGCGCTTCATGATGGAGGTGATCTCCACCGCGGCCGTGCCCTCGTCCTTCATGCGCCCCAGGCGCAGGCAGCCTTGCAGGCCCAGCGTGATCTCGGTCTGCATGTCGGCCAGCTTCTTCTGCACCAGCTGGTTGGCGGCCAGGGGCTTGCCGAACTGCTTGCGGTCCAGGGTGTACTGGCGGGCGGTGTGCCAGCAGTCCTCGGCGGCGCCCAGGGCGCCCCAGGCGATGCCGTAGCGGGCGCTGTTCAGGCAGGTGAACGGGCCCTTCAGGCCGCGCACCTCGGGGAAGGCGTTCTCCTCGGGGCAGAACACCTTGTCCATGACGATCTCACCGGTGATGGAGGCGCGCAGGCCCACCTTGCCGTGGATGGCCGGGGCGCTCAGGCCCTTGGCGCCCTTCTCCAGCACGAAGCCACGGATCTGGCCGCCGTCGTCCTTGGCCCAGACGACGAAGACATCGGCGATGGGGCTGTTGGTGATCCACATCTTGCTGCCGGTCAGCTCGTAGCCGCCGTCGACCTTGCGGGCGCGGGTGATCATGGAGCCGGGGTCGGAGCCGTGGTTGGGCTCGGTCAGGCCGAAGCAGCCGATCCACTCGCCGCTGGCCAGCTTGGGCAGGTATTTCTGCTTGGTGGCCTCGTTGCCGAACTCGTTGATGGGCACCATGACCAGCGACGACTGCACGCTCATCATCGAGCGGTAGCCCGAGTCCACGCGCTCCACCTCGCGGGCGATCAGGCCGTAGCTCACGTAGTTGAGGCCGGCACCGCCGTACTCGGTCGGGATGGTCGGGCCCAGCAGGCCCAGCTCACCCATCTCGCGGAAGATGCCGGCGTCGGTCTTTTCGTTGCGGAAGGCCTCCAGCACGCGCGGACGCAGGCGGTCGGTGCAATAGGCGGCGGCGGCGTCGCGCACCATGCGCTCGTCATCGGTCAGCTGCTCATTCAGCAGCAGCGGGTCGTCCCAGTGAAAGCTTGCCTTGGTGGCCATGGTGGTGTCCTTGACTGTTGTTTCGCCGGCCGACAAGCCGCGCGCGTATGGCGCCCAGTATTCCTCTCGTCGCGATTCGTGTCCAATTCAAGAAACGACTTCGACGATTCGCAATGCCTATCGACACCGCTCGCGCCCTGGAGTTCCGCCATCTGCGCTATTTCATCGCCCTGGCCGAGGAACTGCACTATGGCCGCGCCGCCCAGCGTCTGGCCATCTCGCAGCCGCCGCTGTCGGTGGCCATCCAGCAGCTGGAGGCCAGCGTCGGCGCCCGCCTGTTCGATCGCGACAGCAAGGGCGTGCGCCTGACGCCGGCGGGCGAGACCTTCCGCGGCAGCGCCCAGGCCCTGCTCGACCGCGCCGAGGACGCCTGCGCCCTGGCCCGCGAGGTGCAGGCCGGCGAGGTCGGGCGGCTGCGCCTGGGCTTTGTCGGCTCCACGCTGTTCAAAGGCCTGTCGGCCTGGCTGCAGGCCTTCCAGGCCAGCCATCCCAAGGTGGAGGTCGTCGTCGTCGAGCTGAACTCCCAAGACCAGATCGAGGCCCTGCTCGGCGAGGAGCTCGACCTCGGCCTGGTCCACACCGACCGCCTGCCGCCGGCCCTCGCGTCGACCCCGCTCTACAGCGAACCCTTCGTCGCCTGCCTGCCGGCCAACCACCCGGGCGCGAAGCTTAAGAAACTGCCGCTGGCCTCGCTCAGCGACCAGCCCTTCATCTTGTTCTCCCGCAAGGGCTCGCCCGACTACCACGCCCGCATCGTCGAGATCTGCCGCCAGCACGGCTTCTACCCGCGGCTGCAGCACGAGGGCCGGCACTGGCTGTCGGTCGTGTCGCTGGTGTCCCAAGGCCTGGGCGTGAGCATCGTGCCGGCGGCCTTCCAGCGCTCCGGCGTGCAGGGGGCGGTGTTCAAGCCGCTGGCCGAGACCATCGAGCCTTCGGCCGTGTTTGCGGCCTGGCACAAGGATGCGGCCGGCGTGCTGAGGGAGAAGTTCCTGGCCGCGATGCCCCCACTGGCGGCCGGCAGCGCCCCCTAAGATGCCGCGCCCCATGAAGCCCGCGCGCCGCCCGACACCCGCAAAGCCCAAACCCAGGCTCGAGTGGATCTTCGCCACCGTGCTGATCGTCCTGGTCGCCCTCGCCATCCTTGGCGGGTTGAAGAAGGCCCAAGCCTGGCTCGCCGGCCCTCGGGTGGACACCTCGCGCTACGTCGTCCTCGACTTCTCCTCGGGCATGGTGCTGGACCGCAAGACCCGGCTCGTCTGGCACCGCTGCCCCAAAGGCACGGAGCTGGGTCAGGATGGCGTCGGGCCGCTCTGCAAGGGCGATGCGGCCTGGATCGACGTCGACTTCGGACACGCCGAGGAGAAGCATTTCTCCCAGTTCGGCGAGCCCTGGCGCCTGCCCACCGTCGACGAACTCCAGGGCCTGTCCGTCGCCGCGCCCGACCGCTGCTGCTACTCGCTGGACCCCATCGCCTTCCCGGTGATGGAGGAGCAGCCGGAGCGCATCGTCGGCCAGGGCCATGCCTTCCACACGGCAGCCATCGACAAGGCGCGCCGCGTCAGCACGCGCGTGGACATCGGCAACGGCCGCGCGGTGGAAGAACCGCTGCGCCAGGAGGCCTATCTGCGCCTGGTGCGCCAGGCCACGGCCGAGGAACTGTCCCTCTGGTCCAGCGCCACCAAGGCCATCGACCGCTCGCAGTTCAAGAATGCCGAGGCCAGCCTGAAGCTGCGGCCGCGCCCGCGCTCCGACTGGTTCGCCGAAGGCCGCAGCGACGCCCTGCACGCCGGCTGGCTCACCGGCCACGAATGCGAGGCCATGGCCGACGACCAGCGCAAGCGCGGCTGCCGCGAAGGCGTCAAGGCCAACGTCAATGCCCGGCTCAAGCAGGGCGTCGAATGGGCCCAGGCCAACAAGCCCGCCAGCAGCGAGGACTGCCGGCTTCCCGATCCCTACGCCGTGCAAGGCTGCCAACACTATGTCTACCGCTACGCCAGCGACAAACCTTAGCGCTTAGCGCCCGACGCTCGCCCCACGGGCTGCACTTGTCACCATCCATTGCAGCTCCGCGGGTCATTTGGCGCTATCACTGGCGGATGCGAATCCAGGACAAGAACAACAAGCTCGGCCCGCGACTGCTGCTGGCCGCTTCGGTGGGACTGATGATGACGGCCTGCGGCGGGGGCGGCTCCTCTGCACCCGCCCCCGCGCCGACACCGGCGCCCCCTCCGCCAGCGCCTGCGCCTGCGCCTTCCCCGGCTCCCACTCCGGCCCCCTCACCTGCGCCAGCGCCGGCCCCAGCGCCCGCACCCAGCCCCGGTACTGCGCCGCAGATCGGCGGTTGCGATGTCTTCCCCGCCACCGCCGTGTTCAACACGCGCATCGACGACGTGCAGCGCTTCCCCGTGCATGCCAGCAGCGCGACGTGGATCGCCAACATCGGCAGCACGCGGGCCTTCCACCCCGACTGGGGCAGCAACGACAACCCCCAGCAGACGGCCGACTACTACGGCATTCCCTACAACGTCGTCGACGGCACGAGTGCCACGACGTACTGGCCCCTCGTCTCCTTCAACCCCACCGACCCGCGCGCCGGCAGCGGCGACGGCGCGCCCGACGAGAGCGACTGCGCCATTCCGGCCGGCGACAACCTCTACGCCCTCCAGCGCGACTGCACGACGATGAGCGCGCCCTACCGGCGCTTTCCCTTCCCGCGCGACGAGCTCATCAAGGCCGAGGGCGGCGCCTGCAACGACGCCCGGCAATGCGGCGACCGCCATGTCCTCGTCGTCGAGCAAGGCTTCTGCCGGCTGTGGGAGAGCTATGCCAGCTACCAGCTCAACGGCCAGTGGTACAGCTACTCGACGGCCGCCTGGGACATGAAGACCAACGCCATGCGCCCCGACACCTGGACCTCGGGCGACGCGGCCGGCCTGCCCATGCTGCCGCTGCTGGCCCGCGCCGCCGAGGCCAGCGCCGGCGACATCCGCCACGCCCTGCGCGTCACGCTGCGCGACGGCTTGCTTGCGCGCAGCCATGTCTGGCCGGCCCGCCACGACGCGGGTGGCGCCACGACCGGCGGCGTGCCCTTTGGTGCCGTCATGCGCTTGAAGGCCAGCTTTGTGCCGCCGGCCTCGTGGAGCGCCCAGGCCAAGGCCGTCGCGGTGGCGATGCAGCGCTATGGCCTCTATGTGGCCGACATCGGCTCCGACCTCTATGTGCAGGGCGAGCCGAGTGCGCAGTGGCAGGACGCGACCCTCGAGAACCTCAAGACGCTCAAGGGAGCGGACTTCGAGTTCGTCGACATGGGGGCCGTCACGCGCGACAGCCGGTTCAGCGCGAACTCCTTCCAGGGCAGCTGGTAGCTGCAGGCGCCCCGCGCTGCCGGGTGCGATCCACGTTCCGCAGCCCGGGTTGGCGGCCCGGGTAAGCCCGATGGTCGAACTAATTGTTCGGCGCTCGAATTAATTCACCCGATGACAACGCTGCCATGGCAGGCATCACGGGCGACTTCAATCGATCCATCAATCAATCAAACGACACCGGAGACATATGAAATCCATCCCCCGCGCGTTGGGCGCTGCTGCCGCCTTCGTCGCCCTGGCCCTCGCCTCCACGGGCGCGCAGGCCGCCACCTGGGCCGCCTCCTCGCCCGCCACGGCGTCCTGTTCGGCCACCAACCTGTTCGCCACCTGGACCTACGGCAAATACGGCTTCAACAACGACGTCTGGTCGCCCTGCAGCGGCGTGGCCGCCGGAGCGCAGACGATCTGGGCGAATACGAATGCCGACTGGGGGGTGTGGTCCGACCAGCCCAACACTGGCGGCATCAAGTCGTACCCGCACATCGGCTACACGGTCAACCGCACCATCAGCTCGCTGTCGCAACTGTCGTCGACCATCTCCGCCACCACGCCGTCCGGCGGCGCCTGGGAATCCGCCTACGACATCTGGGTGGGCAACAACGCCCACGAGATCATGCTGTGGCTGAACTACACCGGCACCGCGGCCGGCTGCGGCAACGTCAAGCCCATCTCCTACAACTGGACCTCGGCCGGCTGCGCCATCCCCGTCTACACCAACGTCAACGTGGGCGGCGCCACCTGGAATGTCTACCGCGGCAACAACGGCAACAACATGGTCTATTCCTTCCTGCGCACCAGCAAGACCAACAACACGAGCATCGACGTGCTGGCCATCCTCAACTATCTGAAGAACCTCGGCTGGATGGCCGACCTGATGGTGGGTGATGTGCAGTACGGCTTTGAGATCACGTCGTCGTCGGGGGGGATGAACTTTGGGTCAAAGAACTTCTCGGTGACGGTGAAGTAGGTGGCAGGTCGCAGCGTCGGGATGCAGGTCGTGCCTCGACGCCGCGAAAGCACGCTGGGCAGGGACACGGTCGGCTTGTGGACCTTGGGCGTAGTGATGCGGCTTTGAGGCCAGTTCTTTTTTCCTTCGCCTCGTGGAGCGTCCAGGCCAAGACGCTTGCGGTGACTCATGCAGCACCGATGGTGCTCTGCGTCACCGACATCGGCCCTGGGGGCGTGAGGCTGGGCTTGAAGTTTGAGAGCTGCCCCCGATCCGGGTCGCAGCCCACCCGTAGGCTGCCCAGCAAATGCGTATACATCCCAAGTAGCTAGCCTTATTGCAAAACCGCATGAGCGTGGTACAAAAACTCAATGACAGTAGCCACCCTTACGGGCGGATCATTAATTAGCGTCGGACTCGAAGAAAACATGGCCACCTCAAAACCCAACGCCGCTCTGCCCGCCACTTCGGCACCCGCCATTCTTGTTCGACAACCAGTTGGTGAATTGACTGCGACGGAATTGCCTATTGCAGTAGGAAAACTGTTTGAACTAAACAATTATTCCGTTGAGTACGGGAAGAAGATTCACGGAGCCGAAGTTGATCTTGTTGCACAAGCAAAAGGCAGCCCCTTCTCGCCCACAATATATATTGAAGTAACCGTTCAATATGTAGACAACACAAAATACGGCAAGGACATGACAAAGTTCTC
Organism: uncultured Comamonadaceae bacterium; assembly: GCA_966111775.1. Lineage (GTDB taxonomy): Bacteria > Pseudomonadota > Gammaproteobacteria > Burkholderiales > Burkholderiaceae_C > Pelomonas. The sequence goes on from CBHWBD010000032.1 coordinate 30,347, forward strand.
GCTACTACGCGCAAAGGATCCTGCATGCACGTGCATATGCCTATCCAGTGCTGGATTTACGCTCGACGTTAAAGAGCGCGCAGCAGCGACAAATATACAAACGATTACCCATGATGAACTGCTGAGCAAGTTTGAGAATTTTTCCACTTACGTCGATCTAATATTATCGAATTCTATAATTAACCAACTAATTGCATCCTATGAAGAGCCATATTTTAAAGATGCCCGAGGCGAGGAATTGGCAACCACATGGCTCAATAAGTGGAAAGACGCTCGTCAACCTTCGCTAAATTGGCTTGTTGTCTTGGGCGAGTACGGCACTGGAAAAACAGCATTAACTCTGCGAATGCAAAGCGAATGGATACGCCAGTACCGAAAAGATCCTTCCCATCCAATTGCCTTACGCATTGAACTCCGAAATTTCACAAAGCAGTTTGATGCACGCTCACTAATTCATCACTTTTTAGACAAAAATGAGCTAGGCCATGTTCCGATAGATTTCGTATTTCATCTAATTAAAAAACGCCGCGTCCTTCTCATACTAGACGGATACGACGAAATGGCGCAGTTTCTAAGCGCTCGCGAGCGACGCTCATGTTTGGCAGCACTAGCAGAGCTTTCAGCAGATGGCGCAAAAGGCATTCTAACCAGCCGCCCAAACTATTTTACCGAGGCAGAAGAGCTCAACGTTTTCGAAGCACTCTATTCTTCAATAGAGCAAAACAAATATCACCTAAGCCACATCGATAAACTATTTATCGCAGAAGAACGATCAATCGACTCGCTATTGGAGAGCTACCTTCTAAATCGAAATGAACGGTACTTGAGGGACCTTAGCCCTGAGCAAACAAAGTCGCTTGTACGTCGCAAACTCAGCAAAGATCAGACTGGGCAACAAATTGTATTAACGCTTCTTGAGAAAGTGTTCCGAGATGAGGGTGATGGGCGCAAACAAGCACTTTCAGGGAAGCCTGTAATCATTTCCTATCTGCTTGAACTCATTGATGAATTGCGCTCTACGCCATCTGCTCAAGACCCGGGCGCATTGACCGAGTGGCAGATTTATAAACTCATTGTCGACCGCTTAATGATTCGAGATCTGCAGCGGTCTCCCACCCTTGCTCCGGATGTCCGCCGAACTGCTTTGCAAAAGTTAGCGATCATGCTATCCGCAAAGGCAGTAGCCTCAGCCACCGAAGAAGTCTTTGTTTCAATTATCGAAGATGTCTTCAAAATTGAACTTCGCCGCCTTGCGCCTGAAGAGCGTCGAGCTAGACGAGAGGAGCTATTTCAGGACCTCCGAAGCTCAGCCACCCTCACCAGATCCGAAGGGAGCGGGCCACAAGGCTGGGTTTTTTCTCATAACTCACTAAGAGAATATCTGGTTTCCGAAGCCGCTGTAGCGAGCGTCATCAACAAGTCGCCCATGGACATGTCAATGCCGATCTCGTCTGCAATGCGCTCGTTTGTTGCCGCACTTTCGTCCGCCAATGCCAGGAACTATATTACTGGGCTACAAGTACTATGGCCCGATCGAGAAGAGAAGAATATCGGCGGATTCCTCAGTTTGAGCCACGAACTGCTGCGGATACAAGATGGTGGCTTCTTGCATAATTTGCGGATTATCACCGGCGCCGCGACGGGAGCACCCATCGACATCAGCAGAACGATCATTCGAGATCTCGACATGTCAACCGCAAACATAGGCAACCAGAATGTGGCGTTGATTGCAAAAGATTGCACGTTGGTAGACGTAAATTTTAAAGAACTTAGTTTGGTAGGCAGCGACATGTCGAATGCCACGCTAGATCACGTTCTGCTCAGCGGGTGCAACTTGTCAAGAACGAATTTTTGCTCCTCTCTGATTTTTGAATGCGACTTAACCGGAGCAGTTATTGATGGCGCGGACTTCACAGGACTCGATATTGACTCAAACTTTGCCGTCCAGTCTCAATTAGGAGATGTCCAAATAATTTCCGGGAAGGCGGCAATTGGATATCTAAAGTTTTGCGGCGCCAAAACCGATGAAATCGCGGCATTTTACGAATTGATGCACCATCCAAAATTTCCAATTGTGATAAAGATCTGCCAAAATATCTCGGAACAGCGCAACAGCCAACTTAGGGGGTTGACTCAGCGCGGAGCAGCGCAAATGGATCCACCCTTTGCAAGAGATTTTGTGGAACACCTACGGAATGCCGGTTTAATTAACATCAGCGCGAAAGATCTCGTATCAGCGACCCCGGAGGGGCGCAAGCAGTTACCAGCGCTGGTCGACCATCAAACAATGCCAGCACAAATAGAGGAATTCTTGCGTCATTGGCAATGAAGGGGAGCCGGTCAAGCGCTCACGACTAGGCTCTCGCTGCGCCCCGCTGGCGACCTACGTCACGGATGTGCGAACAGGGTCGGACCTAAATTTGCAGTCCAACGCCCGTCGTGCATCAGGGAGACCAAGCATCAGGTTCAGAGCCGGATCCTTGTCTTAGTGGGGAATGGGTGTTACGAGGATCGGGGTCAGCTCTTAAATTTCTAGTCGGCGCGGTCCCACCGCCCGACCTGGCGCACGGAACCGACATCGCACATACGTGATGTCCACACGCCCGCCACGCACCACCGACACCCCCCACATGCTTGAATGTCACTCCCGCGCGCAGGCCGCCTAGAGCAGCAAACAAAAAAGCCGCCGCACTCAGGGGCCTTTGGAGACAACCAGCATGAAGACCAAGACCTCCCTCCGGCAGCTCGCCAGCAGCAGCTTGCTGTTCGCCGCCCTCTCTGCGGGCCTCACGACAGTCGCCCACGCCGACTTCAACATCGGCCAGACCGCCGGCCACACCGGCCAGGTGGCGGCCAGCGTGGGTGAGGCGACCAAGGGCGCCAAGATGTACTTCGACATCGTCAACGCCGCCGGTGGCATCAACGGCCAGAAGATCAACCTGGTGTCGCTGGACGACAAGTTCGATCCCAAGATCGCCGCGACCAATGCCAAGCAGCTGATCGACCAGGGGGTCATCTCGTTGTTCCTGAACCGCGGCACGCCGCACACCCAGGAAATCATGCCGCTGCTGACCGAGCACAAGGTGCCGCTGGTGGGGCCGTCGACCGGCGCCATGGTGCTGCACAAGCCGGTCCACCCCTGGCTCTTCAATGTGCGCGCCACCTACCAGCGCGAGGCCGAGCGGGCCATCGAGCACCTGAGCCTGATCGGCATGGACCGCATCGCCATCGTGCAGGTGAACGACTCCTTCGGCGACGACGCCGTGCAGGGCGCCATGGCGGGCCTGGCCAAGACCAACAAGAAGCCCGTGGTCCACGAGAAGTACGACCGCACCAAGCCCGACTTCAGCGCCATCGTGCCCAAGCTGGTCGAGAAGCAGGCCCAGGCGGTGATGTTCATTGGCTCGGGCACCGCCGTCGTGCAGGGCATGAAGGCGGTGCGCGACGCCGGCTCGACGGCGCAGCTGGTGACCCTGTCCAACAACGCCTCGATGGGCTTCATCAAGGACCTCGGCCCCATCGGCTACGGCGTCATCGTCAGCCAGGTCTTCCCCTACGAACGCTCCATCGCCAAGCCCATCATCAAGGAGATCTCCGAGGCCGCCCAGAAGGCCGGCGTGGACCTGACGCCGACCGTCGTCGAGGGCTATGTGTCGGCCAAGGTGCTGGTGGAAGGCCTGAAGCGCGCCGGCAAGAACCCCACGCGCCAGAGCCTGCGCGACGCGCTGGAAAACATGAGCCGCTACGACCTGGGCGGCATCGAGCTGGGCTACGGCCCGAAGGACCACACCGGCCTGGACTATGTGGACCTGGCCATCGTGGACCAGAACGGGAAGTTCAGGCGCTGACAGTGGCCATGGCGGTCCCCGAGCATCTCGCCGGCTTCTGGCGTGACTTCGCGGCCGCCGCCGGCCCTGTGGACGAGGCGCGCTTCTACGAGGCCTTCTGCTTCGGTGACAGCGACGCGCTGGCGGACGAACTCGCAGCCCTGGTGCTGTCGGGCCGCAAGACGGCCACCGCCGCCTCGGTCTGGTCCTTCGAGGCCCGCGGCGCCTCCCTGCCCCGGCCCGGCGAGCTCAGCATCGTGATGAGCAGCGCGCAGCAGCCGCTGTGCGTCATCGAGACCTTGCGCATCGAGGTCATGCCCTTCCACGCCGTGGACGCGGCCTTCGCGGCCGCCGAGGGCGAAGGCGACGGCTCGCTGGCCTTCTGGCGCGACGCCCATGCGAGCTATTTCAGCCGCGAGTGCGCCGCGGCCGGCCGGCAGTTCAGCCCAGCCATGCCGGTGGCCTGCGAGCAGTTCCGGGTCCTCTACCGGGCAGGTGCCGGCTGAAAGCGCCGGGTCGTTCGAGGCTTCGTTTCTAGGGGGCCGCCTGTTCGGCCGGCGCGCCGATTTCACTCCGCCGGCCCAATCTGGCATTTAATTGGTATCACACCAATCACCACTCTTCCCAGCGAGCACCCGGCGCTGGTATTTGCAACACGTAGATTCAGCGCATTTCGAGCGTCCGAAGCGCCTGAATCCGCCCTCGCGAGGGTGGCCTGCGGTGTCAGCAGATTTCCCCTTTCATTGATTGGTATCTCAGTGGTAGCTTTCGCCGCGTTGACGGTAGACCGCCTGCGGGCGTCCCCGTCCGCAGGCGCCCTGCGAGCCGCAGTTGAGTAGTTCTCGCAGCCCCGAAGGCCACGCTCCGGCGCGGCCATCCACCCCCCGCTGAGCCCCATCATGCGAAGAGCCATCCCGCCCCTGAAACCTCCGCCCCTGCCGCTCAAGCGCGTGCGCGGCGCCGTCGGCCTGCTGGCCGGTGGCCTGCTCGCCCTCAGCGTGCATGCCGCGAGCTATCCGGCCTGGAAAGCCGACACCTATTACGCTGCCGGCTCGCAGGTCACCTACCAGGGCCGCAACTACAAGGCCCTGGTCAACCAGACCGACTACGCCAGCACGGGCTGGAACCCGACCAATGCCAGCCTGTGGCAGGACATCGGCGCCGCCGACGGCAGCACGCCGCCACCCCCCCCCCCACCCCCCCCCCCCCCC
>CBHWBD010000033.1:0-34176 GCA_966111775.1 uncultured Comamonadaceae bacterium
GGACGTGCTGGCCCACGAGGTGCGCCAGCCGCTGAACAACGCCAGCGCCGCCCTGCAGAGCGCCGCCGCCAGCCTGGCCGGCCGCGGTGAGCGCCAGGCCCAGGAGAGGCTGACGCGGGCCCAGGCCGTGCTGGGCACCGTGCTGGCCGGTGTCGACAACACCCTGGCTGCCGCCAGCCTGCTGGCCGGGGGCGGCCGCATTGCCCGCGAGGATGCCGACATCGACACGCTGATCGCCGTGACGATTGCCGACCTGCCACGCGAGCAGCGCGACCGCGTCGTCGTGCACCGCCACACGGCCACGCGCACGGCGCTGATGGACATGAGCCTGCTGCGCCTGGCCCTGCGCAACCTGCTGTCCAACGCGCTCAAGTACGCGCCCGGCCTCAGCCCGGTGACCCTGCACGTCATCGATTTCGACGAGCCCGCCGTGCTGCAGTTCGAGGTGGCCGACGCCGGCCCCGGCATTCCCCGCGAGCTGCTGCCCCGCCTCTTCACGCGCGGCGCGCGCGGCAGCGGAGGCACCGAGTCGGCCCACGGCCTGGGCCTGTACATCGTGCGCCGCGTCATGGACATGCACGGTGGCACGGCCGAGCTGTTGCGTACCGGACCGTTGGGGACTGTCATGCGACTCAGCCTGCCGCAGGCGGACTGACCGCGGCCGGCCAGCCCGCTGTCGCCGAGCTTGCTGCCGGGGCTGGTACAGGCGCAATCGCCAATTGCGCCGCCTCGAAGACTTGGGCTACCGTGCTGGTCTCGAGCGCGAATCTCACCGCAGCGAACCGTGAGACTTCCCAGAGAAATCCGATGCCGGGGGGCAGATGGCAAGGGACGAGATCGATGAGGGGGATCGCCGGCACCTGGACGAGGTGAGGCTGGACATCCTGTCGCGCAATATGCGCGCCGGCCTCGTCGGCGGCGGCGTGGGCCTGGCCATCCTGCCGGTCGGCCTGCAGGCAAGCGGCCCGTTGGACGTGCCGGTCTATGGGCTGTGGTCCGCGCTGGTGCTGGCGCACATCGGCTTCTTCTACGCTGTCCTCTGGCCTCGCATGGCCGCCTGGAAGGCGGCGGGGCAGATCGAGCGCTGGGACCGCGCGCTGAAGATCTTCGGCGTGGCCCTGGGTGTGAGCTGGGGGCTGTCGGGCTGGCTCTTCTTCACGCCGGCGATGCCCCGGCTGGCCGTGCTGCTGGTGCTGCAGGTGGCCATGATGGTCAGCGTCGGCCCGGCCGCTGCGGTGCGGGTGGTGCATGCCTACGCCTTCCTCCTGCCCTTCAGCGCCCTGCTCATCCTGCGGGCCGCTTTCGAGCCCGACAAGGTGTCGCGCATGTTTGCAGCCACCCTGCTGCTCGTCCAGGTCTGCATGCTGACCTATGCGCACAACTTCGCCCGGACCCTGGTGGCGTCCATCCGCATGCGCTTCGAGAACCAGCGGCTGAACGAGGCCTTGACCGAACAGCGCGTGCGCGAGCGCACGGCCGTGCTGGAGGCCGCCAGCGCCCACAAATCGGCCTTCCTGGCCACGGTCAGCCATGAGATCCGCACGCCGATGAACGCCATCATCGGCATGGGCGGTCTGCTGCTGGACACGCCGCTGAACGAAGAACAGCGCGACTACGCGGCCACCATCCGCGACAGTGGCGAGACGCTGCTGACCATCATCAACGACATCCTCGACTTCTCCAAGATCGAGGCCGGCCGGATGGACGTCGAGTCCCACCCCTTCGACCTGCGGGAATGCGTCGAATCGGCCCTGGACCTGGTCGCGCCGCGGGCGGCCGACAAGCACCTGGACCTGGCCTATGAGCCGGAGGGCGAGTTGCCCGTCGTGCTGCTGGGCGACGTGACGCGGCTGCGCCAGGTGCTGCTCAACCTGGTGTCCAACGCCGTCAAGTTCACCGAGTCTGGCGAAGTGGTCGTCGGCCTGAAGGCCGCAGCGGGGCAGTTGCATTTCACGGTGCGCGATACCGGCATCGGCCTGAGCGAGGAAGGCCTGGCGCGGCTGTTCCAGAGCTTCAGCCAGGCCGACAGCAGCACGACGCGCAAATACGGCGGCACCGGCCTGGGCCTGGCCATCAGCCGCCGGCTGGTCGAGTTGATGGGCGGCCGGATGTGGGCCGAGAGCGATGGCCCGGGTCAGGGCAGCCGCTTCCATTTCACGCTGCCGGCGACGGCCACGGATGCGTCACCCGGTGCGCGGCGCGACCTGATCGGCAGCCAGCCGGCGCTCAAGGGCCAACGCATGCTGGTGGTCGACGACAACGCGACCAACCGGCGCATCCTGGCCCTGCAGGCCGCCAAATGGGGCATGGTGGTGCGCGACACCGAGTCGCCGCTGGAGGCCTTGCAGCTGGCCCTGTCCGAGCCCTTCGACATCGCCGTGCTGGACATGCACATGCCCCATATGGACGGCGTCACCCTGGCCGGGCGCCTGCGCGAACTCAAGCCCGCGCTGCCGCGCGTGCTGTTCACCTCGCTGGGCCGGCGCGAGGTGGATGCGAATCTGTTCACCGCAGTCATGATGAAGCCGCTTCGCCAGAGCCAGCTCTTCGACACCCTGGTCACCGTGCTGCACCGCGACGAGGCCCCGCAAACCCGCGTGCCGTTGCAGGTGCCGCGCCTGGACGCTGGCCTGGCGGCGCGCCATCCGCTGCGCATCCTGCTCGCCGAGGACAACGCGGTGAACCAGAAGCTGGCCCTGCGCCTGCTGCAGCAGATGGGCTACCGTGCCGACGTCGCGGCGGACGGCGTCGAGGCGCTGGAGTGCGTGCTGCGCCAGACCTATGACCTGGTGTTGATGGACGTGCAGATGCCCGAGATGGACGGGCTGGAGGCGACCCGCCGCATCGTCGAGCACCTGGGCAGCGCGCGTCCCCGCATCATCGCGATGACCGCCAACGCGATGCAGGGTGACCGCGAGGTCTGCCTCGCGGCCGGCATGGACGACTACATCACCAAGCCCATACGCGTCGAGGCCCTGGTCGCGGCGCTGGAGCGGACCCGTCCGCTGGAGGAGGCAGGATGAGCGAAGCGGAACTGCTGGCGCGGCTGCAGGCCGCCGAGGCCCGCGCGGCGCAGCGCGAGGCCGAGCTGACCGTGCTGGGCAGCATCCAGCAGGGCATGGCCGGCGCGCTGGACTTCCAGGGCATCGTCAACGTCGTCGGCGACAGGCTGCGCGAGGTGCTGAAGACCGGCGACGTCGGCATCCGCTGGATCGACCCCGAGACGCGGCTGGTCCATCATCTCTACGAATACGAGCATGGCGAGCCCCTGCACATCCCGCCCCAGCCCTTGACGGGGGCGGTCATGCGCCGGCTGCTGGAGACACGCCGGCCCGTCGTCACTCACACGCCGGCCGAGAGAGCCGCGCTGGGCATCATGGTCCTGCCCGGCACGGATGCCAGCCTGTCCTCGGTGCACCTGCCCATCCTCAGCGGCGAGACGGTGCTGGGCTCGGTGTCCATCGAGGACCATGAGCGCGAACACGCCTTCGGCGAATCGGAGCTGAGGCTGCTGGTCACGGTCTGTGCCGGCATGGGCGTGGCGCTGCAGGGCGCGCGCCAGTTCGACCAGACCCAGCGCCTGCTGAAGGAGACCGAGCAGCGCAATGCCGAACTGGCCGTCATCAACAGCATCCAGCAGGGCATGGCGGGGTCGCTGGACTTCCAGGGCATCGTCAACCTGGTGGGCGACAAGCTGCGCGAGGTGCTGAAGACCGGCGACGTCGGCATCCGCTGGATAGACCATGAGGCCGGCATGCTCCACCACCTCTACGAGTACGAGCATGGCCGGCCCTTGCACATCGACCCGCAGCCGCTGAAGGCCGGCCCGGTGATGGGCCGAATGCTGGCGACGCGCCAGCCCGTGGTCACGAACTCGCCGGCCGAGAAGGCCGCGCTCGGCATCACGGTCATCCCCGGCACGGACTCCAGCCTGTCGTCGGTGCACCTGCCCATCGTCGGCGGCGACCGCATGCTGGGCTCCATGATCCTCGAGGACCATGAACGCGAGAACGCCTTCGGCGAGTCCGAGTTGCGGCTGCTGACGACGGTGGCGGCCAGCATGGGCGTCGCGCTGCAGAGCGCGCAGCGCTTCGACGAGACGCAGCGGCTGTGGAAGGAGACCGAGCAGCGCAACGCCGAACTGGCTGTCATCAACAGCATCCAGCAGGGCATGGCGGGGTCGCTGGACTTCCAGGGCATCGTCGACCTGGTCGGCGACAAGCTGCGCGAGGTGCTCAAGACCGACGACATCGGCATCCGCTGGTACGACCACGAGCGCCGCGTGACCCACTACCTCTACGAGACCGAGCATGGCGTGCGGCTGCATATCCCGTCGGCCGCGCCGCGCAGCATGAGCTGGGAAGAGCTGGTCTCGCTTCGCGAACCCCGGGTGCTCAACACCGCGGCCGAACAGAAAATGCTGGGCATCGTTCCCGGCACCGACATCGCCAAGTGCTCGGCGCGCATCTCCATCATCGGCGGGGACCAGGTGCTGGGCAGCATCGTCATGGAGAACCATGAGCGCGAGCACGCGTTCGGTCCAGCCGAGATCCGGCTGCTTCAGACCGTGGCCTCGGCCATGGGCGTGGCGCTGCAGAGCGCAGAGCGCTTCGACGAGACCCAGCGCCTGCTGAAGGAGACCGAGCAGCGCAATGCCGAGCTGGCCGTCATCAACCGCATCCAGCAGGGCATGGCGGGGTCGCTGGACTTCCACGGCATCGTCGACCTGGTGGGAGACAAGCTGCGCGAGGTGCTGAAGACCGACGACATCGGCATCCGCTGGTATGACCGCGAGGCCGGCGTCGCCCGCTATCTGTACGAGTACGAGCATGGCCAGCGCCTGGCGCTGCCGGCGGCACCGTTGAAGCCGGAACGCCTGGTGGCGCGGCTGCCGCGCAACCTCGGCACCTTGGCCGAGCAGATGGCCGCCGACCTCGCTGCCCTGCCAGGCACCGACCAGGCCCTGTGCTCACTGAGCGTGCAGATCGTGGCTGGCGAGCGCGTGCTGGGCGAAATCGTGCTGGAGGATCACCGGCGCGAGCATGCCTACGGCCTGGCCGAGGTGAGGTTGCTGGAAACCGTCTGCGCCTCCATGGGCGTGGCGCTGGAGAACGCACGGCTGTTCGACGAGACCCAGCGCCTGTGGAAGGAGACCGAGCAGCGCAACGCCGAGCTGGCCGTCATCAACAGCATCCAGCAGGGCATGGCGGGATCGCTGGACTTCCACGCCATCGTCAACCTGGTGGGGGACAAGCTGCGCGAAGTGCTGAAGACCGAAGACATCGGCATCCGCTGGTTCGACCGCGAAGCCGGCGTCGCCCGCTTCCTGTACGAGTACGAGCACGGCCAGCGCCTGGACTTGCCGGCCATGCCCATGTGGCCGGAGCTGACGGTGGCACGTCCGCCGCGGGTCTTCGGCACGGTGGCCGAGCAGGCCGCGGGCGGCGTCAAGCTGGTGGCGGGCACGGATCAGGCCCTGTCCTACTTGAACGTGCAAATCTTCGCCGGCGACCGCGTGCTGGGCGTCATCGTGCTGGAGGACCACCAGCGCGAGCATGCCTATGGCCCGGCCGAGGTGAGGCTGCTGGAAACCGTCTGCGCCTCCATGGGCGTGGCGCTGGAGAACGCCCGCCTGTTCGACGAGACCCAGGCGCGCGCCGCCGAGCTGAGCGTCATCAACAGCGTGCAGCAGGGCCTGGCCCGCAAGCTGGATGCCCATGGCATCTACGAACTGGTGGGCGAGAAGCTGGGCGAGCTGACCGACTCGCAGAGCATCAGCATCGCCAGCTTCGACCACGCGACCGGCCTGCGGCGCTTCGAATACCTGATCGAGCGCGGCCAGCGCCACCAGGCGGACGATGGCCCCATCTCCACGCTGGCCGGCCACGTCATCCGCACAGGCGAGCCCCTGCTCGTCAACGAGAACGTCGAGACCAGCCTGCGCGAGCTGGGCATCACCCTTCTCGTCGTGCCCGGCACCCAGCCACCGCGCAGCCTGCTGCGCGTGCCGATCAAGCGCGGCGCCCAGGTCGTCGCGCTGATGGGCATGGACAACCTTGACCGCGAACGGGCCTTCTCCGACACCGACGTGCGCCTGCTGGGCACGCTGGCCGGCAGCATGAGCGTGGCGCTGGAGAGCGCCAGCCTCTTCCACGAGACCCAGACCCTGCTGGCCCAGGCCGAACAGCGCGCCGCCGAACTGGCTACCGTCAATGCCCTGGGCCAGGCGTTGTCCGGCAAGATCGATCTGGCCGAGCTGATCCAGGCGGTGGGCGAGCGCATGCGCGAGACCTTCCACGCCGACATCGTCTACGTGGCCCTGGTGGACGACGCGGCTGGCCTGATCCGCTTCCCCTATGTCCATGGCGAGAGCCTGTCGGAGCAGCGCCTGGGTGAGGGCCTGACCGGCAAGATCATCGAGACCGGCCAGCCGCTGCTGCTCAACGAGGACGTCGACGAGGCGGCCGAGGCCATGGGCGCCGCGCAGCTGGGCAGGAAGGCGGCGTCCTACCTGGGCGTGCCGATCCGGGTGCGCGACCGCAGCGTCGGCGTCATCAGCGTGCAAAGCACCCAGCGCGAGGGCCGCTTCACGCGGGCCGACCAGAACCTGCTGGCGACGCTGGCGGCCGGCGTGGGCATTGCCATCCGCAATGCCCAGCTGTTTGCCGACACCCAGGCCGCGCGCCAGACGGCCGAGCAGCGGGCGGCCGAGCTGGCGGTGGTCAACAGCGTGCAGCAGGCCCTGGCCGGCCAACTCGACCTGCAGGGCATCTACCAGGTGGTCGGCCGCAAGATCGGCGAGATCTTTTCGCAGGCCGAGGTCAACATCCGCATCATCGACCCCGCGCGGCAGACCCAGCATTTCGCCTACCGCAGCCGCGGCGAGCCGATCACCATCAGGCTGGCGGGCTTTGCGGCCGAGACGCTGCGCCTGCGCCGCTCCCTCGTCGTCAACGAGGGGCTGAAGGAGGTGGGCGAGCGCCTGGGCAGCTTCGCCGTCGACCCGGCGCGCGGCCAGCCCCTGGCGCAGATGCTGGTGCCCCTGCTGCTCGACGGCGACGCGCCCATCCTGATCAGCCTGATGGACTTCGAGCGCGAGCACGCCTTCAGCGACAGCGACCAGCGCCTGCTCGAGACCCTGGCCGGCGCCATGGCCGTCGCGCTGCAGAATGCCCGCCTCTTCGACGAGACCCAGCAGGCCCTGGCCCGCCAGACCGCCACGGCCGAGGTGCTCAAGGTCATCAGCGACTCGCCCACCGACGTGCAGCCGGTGTTCGACCGCGTGGTGGCCCTGGCCCGCGAGCTCGCCGGTGCCGACCGGGCCCTGCTGTTCCGCCTCGAGGGCGGGAGCCTGCGGCTGGCCTCGCTGAGCAAGGCCGACGCCGACAGCGCCTACGTGATGCCACCCGCCACCGAGATCGCGCTGACTCGGGCCTCCTGCGCCGGGCGGGTCGTGCTCGAGCGCCGCGCCGTCGTCATCGAGGACATCGCCCAGGACGCCGACTACGACCCCGGCCTGGCCCGTGCCGGCATGCAGCGCGTCTACGGTGAACCCCTGCTGCTCGATGGCCAGCCCATCGGCGTCATCACGCTGGGCTGGCGCGAGGCCGGCGGCGTGGCCGAGGCGCTGCGGCGGGTCATCTCGACCTTCGCCCGCCAGGCCGTCATCGCCATCGAGAACGTGCGCCTGTTCAACGAGGCCCGTGCGGCCCGCGCCGCCGCCGAGGCCGCCAACGAGGCCAAGAGTGCCTTCCTGGCGACCATGAGCCACGAGATCCGCACGCCGATGAATGCCGTCATCGGCATGAGCGGCCTGCTGCTGGACACGCCGCTGACGGCCGAGCAGCTCGACTACGCCGCCACCATCCGCGACAGTGGCGACGCGCTGCTGACCATCATCAACGACATCCTTGACTTCTCCAAGATCGAGGCCGGGCGCATGGACATCGAGGCCCAGCCCTTCGACCTGCGCGACTGCGTCGAGTCGGCCCTGGACCTGGTCGGCCAGCGCGCCGCCGAGAAGCATCTCGACCTCGCCTATCTGTTCGAAGGCGAGGTGCCTGGCGCCGTGCGCGGCGACGTCACACGGCTGCGCCAGGTGTTGCTCAACCTGCTGTCCAACGCGGTCAAGTTCACTGACGCCGGCGAGGTCGTGTTGAGCGTGGCCGTCGAGGACGGGCAACTGCGTTTCAGCGTGCGCGACACCGGCATCGGCTTGGGCCCCGAGGCGATGGGGCGGCTGTTCCAGAAGTTCAGTCAGGCCGATGCCTCGACGACGCGCAAATACGGCGGCACCGGCCTGGGCCTGGCCATCTCGCGGCGTCTGGCCGAGCTGATGGGCGGGCGCATGTGGGCCGACAGCGCCGGCCCCGGCCAGGGTTCGACCTTCCACTTCACGCTGCAGGCGCCGGCCTGCGAGCTGCCCGCCGCCAGCCGCCGCGAGTTCATCGGCACCCAGCCGGCGCTCAAGGGCCGGCGCCTGCTGGTGGTGGACGACAACGCCACCAACCGCCGCGTGCTGGCCCTGCAGGTCGCCAAATGGGGCATGGTGCCGCGCGACACCGAATCGCCGCAGCAGGCCCTGCAATGGGTCGGCGACGGCGAGAGCTTCGACCTCGCCATCCTCGACATGCACATGCCCGGCATGGACGGCGTCGAGCTGGCCGGCTGCCTGCACGCGCTGGCGCCGGCCCTGCCGCTGGTGCTGTTCAGCTCCCTGGGCCGCCTGGAGATGGCCGAGGGCGCCGAGCGCTTCTCGGCCTTTCTGCACAAGCCACTGCGCCAGAGCCAGTTGCATGACACCTTGATGAGCCTGCTCGGCGGCCAGCCCGCTGCCCTGGAGCCAGTGCCCGGCCGGCCGCGGCTGGACGCGGCCATGGCCCAGCGCCACCCGCTGCGCATCCTGCTGGCCGAGGACAACGTCGTGAACCAGAAGCTGGCCCTGCGCCTGCTGGCCCAGATGGGCTACCGGGCCGACCTGGCCGCCAACGGCATCGAAGCCGTCGAGGCGGTGCAGCGCCAGACCTATGACCTGGTGCTGATGGACGTGCAGATGCCGGAGATGGACGGCCTGGAGGCCACGCGGCGCACCCACCAGCAGCTGGGCAGCCGCCGGCCGCGCATCGTCGCGATGACGGCCAATGCCATGCAGGGCGACCGCGAGGCCTGCCTGGCCGCCGGCATGGACGGCTACATCACCAAGCCCATCCGCGTGGAAGCGCTGGTGGACGCCCTGCGCCAGACGCCGGCGCGCCAGGAGGCCCCGTGAACGGCCCCGACCTGCAGGCCCAGCTCGCCGAGGCGCGGGCGCAGGCGGCCCAGCGCGACGCCGAGCTGGCCGTGCTGCGCGCCGTGCAGCGCGGGCTGGGCGCCGGCCTGTCCCTGCCTGAGATCTACCGCCTGGTGGGCGACAAGCTGCGCGAAGTCTTCGATGCGCAGGTCTTCCTGATCGGTTTGTTCGACTTGCCGGCGGACGTCGAGCACTTTGCCTACCACTGGGAGTTGGGCCGCCTGCACGACACCCCGCCCCGCGCCATCAATGCGGTGCGCCGGCGCCTGATCGACACGGGTCAGACGCTGTGGAACAACCGCGTGGCCGAGCAACCCCCGGCCGACCCTCGCCTGGGCAGTGCGCTGCCCGGCACCACCTGGCCCAAGTCGAATGTCTTCGTGCCCATGCAGGTTGAAGGCGGGGTGTTCGGCTACATCAGCCTGCAGAACATCGACCGCTTCGACGCTTTCACCGAAGGCGATGTGCGGCTGCTGGAGCTGATCACGCACAGCCTGGCCTCGGCGCTGGAGAACGCGCGGCTGCTGGAGGACACGCGGGCGCGCCATGCCGAGCTGGCGGTCATCAACGCCATCCAGCAGGGCCTGGCCGGGCAGTTCGACCGCCAGACCGTCATCGACCTGGTGGGCGACAAGCTGCGCGAGACCTTCCAGGCCGACGTGCTGGGCATCGCCCTGCACGACGCCCGATTGCAGCAGAACAGCTTCCCCTACCTGGTCGACCACGGCGAGCGCTTCCATCCGGAACCCAGCGGCCAGCCGGGCATCAGCACCCAGGCCATGAAGCAGCGCCGCACGCTGGTGTTCGGCGACGAGACCGAGGTGCGTGCCTTCCAGCAGCAGCACGGCATCACGCCGCGCGTGCTCGGCCGCACCATCGCGGGCCATTCCTGGGTCTATGCGCCGCTGCTGACGGGCGACGCCGCCCTGGGCAGCATCGCCGTCGGCATCGGCCGCGAGCGGGCCTTCGCGCCGGCGGCCGTCAAGCTCATCGAGACCGTGGCGGCCAGCCTCAGCGTCGCGCTGGGCAGCGTGTTCAGCTACGAGGCCGAGCGCGAGCGCGTGGCCGAGCTGGAAGTCATCAACGAGGTGCAGGCGGCGGTCGCGGCCCAGCTCGACTTCCGGGCCATCGTCAGGCTGGTGGGCGACCGGCTGCGGCAGGTCTTCCGGACCGGCGACATGGCCATCCGCTGGTTCGACGAAGCGGCCGACCTCTGTCATTTCGTCTACGAATACCAGGACGGCCAACAGCATTTCCCGCCGCCGGCACCCTGCTCCAAGTCGGCATCCTGGCGCGAGATGTCGGCCCGCCGCAGCAGCTGGTATCTGCCGACGCGCGCCGAGATGGATGCCGCCGGCCTGCGCGCCGTGCTGCCTGGCGACGAGGCAGCGCGCTGCGTGCTGTTCGTGCCCATGCTCAGCGGCGATCGCCTGCGTGGCATGGTGGTGCTGAAGAGCAGCGAGCGCGAGCACGCCTTCAGCGACTCGGACATCCGCCTGGCGGCGACGGTCGCCGCCTCCACCGCTTCGGCTCTCGAAAACGCGCGGCTGTTCGACGAGACCCAGAGCCTGCTGAAGGAGACCGAGCAGCGCAATGCCGAGCTGGCCCTCATCAACGCCGTGCAGACGGCCCTGGCCGGCAAGCTGGACATGCAGGGCATCTACGAGGTCATCGGCGACGAGCTTGCCAAGATCTTCGGCGAGCAGGGCGTGACCATCCGCATCATCGAGCGCGAGCGCGGCGTGATCCGCTATGCCTATCAGCTGGCCGACGGCCGGCGCGACGTCTCCAACTTCGAGACCTCGATGCGCGGCTTCACGGCCGAGGTCGTGCGCACCGGCCAGCCCCTGCTGGTCAACGAGAACCTGCAGGCGCGGGCCGAGCAGCTCGGCAGCGTCGTGCTGCCCGGCCTGGGCGCCCAGCCCAAGTCGCAGCTGCTGGTACCCATGGTCGTCGGCGGCGAGACCCGCCTGGTGCTGACCCTGCACGACATGCACCGCGAGCACGCCTTCGACGAAACCGATGTGCGCCTGCTGCAGACGCTGACCAACAGCATGTCGGTGGCCCTGCAGAACGCCCAGCTCTTCGACGAGACCCAGCGCCTGCTGAAGGAGACGGAGCAGCGCAATGCCGAGCTGGCGGTCATCAACAGCATCCAGCAGGGTATCTCGGCGGAGCTCGACTTCCAGTCGATCGCCGATCTGGTCGGCGACCGGGTCCGCGAGATTTTCCAAAGCGGCAACGTCAGCATCCGCTGGTGGGACGAGGCGGCCGGCGAGTGCCAGGCGCTGTACAGCTACGAGCACGGGCAGAGTCTGCCGCTGGAGCGACTCAAGCCGCCCACCACCTTCCGCCTCGTCATGGAGCGGCGCGCTCCCCTGGTGACGGGCACCGTGGCCGAGGGCGAGGCGCTCGGCATGCGGGCCATGCCGGGCACCGACTTCCCCGTGTCGATGTGCGCCGTGCCCATCGTGGCCGGCGACCGCTTCCTGGGCGTGCTCAAGCTGGAGAACCATGAACGAGAGCAGGCCTTCGACGCCCAGGCGGTGAGGCTGCTCGGCACCTTCGCCGGCTCGATGGGTTCGGCGCTGCTGAATGCCAGACTGTTCGACCAGACCCAGCGCCTGCTCAAGGAGACCGAGCAGCGCAATGCCGAGCTGGCGGTCATCAACGCCGTGCAGGAGGCTCTGGCCGGGCAGCTGGACATGCACAGCATCTACATGGCGGTCGGTGACAAGGTGCGCGAGGCCTTCGGAAACGACAAGGACCTGCAGGTGCGTGTCGTCGACGCCGAGGCCGGCATCATGGACGTGCCCTATCGCGTCTACCGCGGCCGGCAGGCCCCGGTGAAGACCCGCCCGCTGATGGGATTCACGGCCAAGGTGGCGGGCGACCGGCGCACCCTCGTCATCAACCGCGGTCATGCCGAGCTGGCGGCCCAGCTGGGCAGCACGCCGCTGCAACCGGGCGGCGCCCAGCCGAAGTCCCAGGTGCTGGTGCCCGTTTTCACGGGCGACCGCGTCGGCGTGGTCCTGAGCATGCACGACCTGGATCACGAGGACGCCTTCAGCGACTCCGATGTCCGCCTGCTCGAGACCTTGGGGGCGGCGATGGGCGTGGCGCTCGAGAATGCGCGGCTGTTCAACGAGACCCAGCGCTTGCTCAAGGTCACCGAGGACAGGCGGCGTGAGCTGGAAGTCATCAACGAGGTGCAGGCGGCGGTCGCCGCCCAGCTGGACTTCGGCACCATCGTCCGCCTCGTCGGCGACCGGCTGCGCGAGGCCTTCGGGACCGGCAACATGGCCATCCGCTGGTTCGACGACGAGACCGACCTCTGCCACTTCGTCTACGAATATCAGAACGGCGAGCAGCACTCTCCGCCGCCCGGGCGCAGCTCGACCATGGTGTCATGGCAGCAGCTCAGCGCGCGCCGCAGCGCCTGGTATCTGCCGACGCGTGAGGCCATGGATGCGGCCGGCATCCGCAACGTGCTGGCGGGCGATGAAGCCACGCGCTGCATCCTTTTCGTGCCCATGCTGGGCGGCGACAAGTTGTGCGGCCTGATGGTGCTGAAGAACAGCGAGCGCGAGCAGGCCTTCGGCGAGGCCGACATCCGCCTGGTGTCCACGGTGGCGGCCTCGACGGCCACGGCCCTGGTCAATGCCAAGCTGTTCGACGAGACCCAGCGCCTCTTGAAGGAGACCGAGCAGCGCAACGCCGAGCTGGCCGTCATCAACGCCGTGCAGGCCGCACTGGCGGGCAAGCAGGAGATGCATGCGATCTACGACGCGGTGGGCGATGCCGTGCGCGACGCCTTCAAGGGCGTGCTCGACGTCGACATCCGCGTGCTCGACCCGGCCACGGGTCTGGTCTCCGTGCCCTATCACACCGAGTTCGGCGAGCGCGTTGCCATCGAACCCTTCCCGCTGCGCGGCTTCACACGCTTCGTGCTGGAGAGCGGACGCACCCTGCTGATGAACCGCGACGTCGAGCGCCGCGGCGCCGAGCTGGGCAGCTTCGCGATGACGCCGGGCGGCTGGCCCAAGTCGCAGATCGTCGTGCCGCTGAGCATGCATGGCCAGACCCGCGTCGCGCTGGGCCTGTACGAGCGCTCGCGCGAGGATGCCTTCGACGCCTCGCACGTGCGCCTGGTCGAGACGCTCGCGGCCAGCATGGGTGTCGCGCTGCAGAACGCCCAGCTCTTCACGGAGACGCAGCGCCTGCTGAAGGAGACCGAGCAGCGCTCCAGCGAGCTGGAGATCATCAACGACCTGCAGCAGTCCATGGCCTCGCGACTGGACCTGGCCGACGTCGTCGAGTTGGTCGGGCAGCGGCTGTCGGCGGTGTTCCCGGGCCGTGACGTCACCATCGGGCTGCTCAATGCAGGCGCCGACCACGTCGACTACCTGTATTGGACCGACCACGGCGAGCGCTTGCCGGCCATGTCTATGTCCGTGGCCAGATCCGGCCTCATGGGCGAGCTGCTGCGCACCCGCAGCACACTGCGCATCGACGCCGACCTGGCGGCCGCCCGCCACCGGCTGGGCGGGGTGCTGCTGGACGGCGTCGTGGAGGCCTGCGCCACCATCATGGTGCCCCTGGTGGATGGCGACCGCGTCTTCGGCGTCGTCAGCGTGGACGACCTCGAGCGCGAGCATGCCTTCTCCGACGCCGACCAGCGCCTCCTCGAAACCCTGGCCGCCGGCATGAGCGTCGCGCTGCAGAACGTGCAGCTGCTGAGCGAGACCCGCCAGGCCCTGGCTGGGCAGACGGCCGGCGCCAACATCCTGCGCGTCATCAGCAGCTCGCCGGGCGGCGTGCGCCCGGTGTTCGATGCCATCGTCGACACCGCCATCGACCTGCTGCATTGCACGACGGCGGTGGTCATGCAGACGGACGGACAGCACTACCGGATGACGGCCTGGGCGCGCGCCTCGGGGGAACGCATGGGCGAGCAGTCTGCCAGCCGCCCGGTGGACCCGGCCGTGGACCTCGTGTCCCAGGTGATCTCAACCCTGCAGCCGCACCATCTGCCGGACTGGTCGCAGGCCACGCTGCCGCCCGGCGACGCCGGTGTCGCCGAGGCGATGGGCGTCGCATCCAGCCTGATCCTGCCGCTGATCCACGGCGGCGCCTGCATCGGTGCGATGGTGTTCGCCCGCGACCGGGCGGGCCCGTTCTCGCCGCAGGAGATCGCCGTGGCGCACTCGCTGTGCGAGCAGGCCGTCATCGGCGTCCAGAACGCGCGCCTGTTCAACGACACCCGCGAGGCCCTGGAGCGCCAGACCGCCAGCGCCGAGGTGCTGCAGGTGATCAGTGGCTCGATGGCGGATGCGCAGCCGGTGTTCGACAAGATCCTGGCCGTCTGCTCACGCCTGCTGAGCGCCCGGCGCATGCTGCTGGTCAGGGCGAGCGACCGAGGCCTGCTGGAACTCGCGGCGGTGGAGGGTACGGAGGAGGACCGGGTGCTGGCGCGGCAGCGCTATCCGCGGCCGCTGGCCGGCTCGCTCACCGAGCGGGCGCTGAAGACGGGCGAGGTGCAGTCCTTCGGTGACGTGCTGAATGACGACGACGTGCCGGCCAGCACCCGAGATGTGGCGGTGCAGAACGGCCAGAACTTTGCGATCGCGATGGCACCACTGATCTGGGAGGGCGAGCCGCTCGGCGTGATCGACGTGATTCGCGAGCCCGGCGAGTACTTCAACGAGCGCGAGCTGGCGCTGCTGCGCTCCTTTGCCGACCAGGCTGTCGTCGCGCTGCAGAACGCCCGCCTGTTCAACGAGACCAAGGAGGCCCTGGAGCGCCAGACCGCGCTGGCTGGCGTGCTGCAGACCATCAGCCGCTCGGTGGCCGACCCCAAGCCGGTGTTCGACGACATCCTGCAGAGCTGTGCCCGGCTGTTCCGCAGCCAGCGCATGGTGATGCTGCTGGCCGGGGACGACGGCTGCCTGCAACTGGCTGCCCATGTCGGCAGCTCGCAGGAGCGGGCTCGCGCCGAGCGCACCTACCCGATGCCCATCGCCGGCACCGCCAGCGAGCTGGCGCTGCGCGAGAAGCGTCTCGTCAGCTTCCATGACGTGGCCAACGACCCCGAGGTGCCACCGGCCCTGCGGCAGATGGCCGCGGACTTCGGCGAGAACTTCTCCATGTCGATGGCCCCGCTGCTGTGGAACGACCGGGCGCTGGGCGTCATCAACGTCATCCGCCGGCCCGGCGATGCCTTCAATGACAGCGAACTGGCCCTGCTGCAGATCTTTGCCGACCAGGCGGCCATCGCCATCCAGAACGCGCGCCTCTTCAATGAAGCCCAGGCGGCGCGCGCCGCGGCCGAGTCCGCCAACGAGGCCAAGAGCGCCTTTCTGGCGACGATGAGCCACGAGATCCGCACGCCGATGAATGCCGTCATCGGCATGAGCGGCCTGCTGCTGGACACGCCGCTGACGGCCGAGCAGCGCGACTTCGCGGCCACCATCCGCGACAGCGGCGACGCGCTGCTGACCATCATCAACGACATCCTGGACTTCTCCAAGATCGAGGCCGGACGCATGGACATCGAGGCCCAGCCCTTCGACCTGCGCGACTGCGTGGAGACGGCGCTGGACCTGGTCGGCACGCGGGCCGCCGAGAAGCGCCTGGACCTGGCCTATCTGTTCGAGGGCGAGGTGCCCGCGGCCATCCGCGGCGACGTGACGCGGCTGCGCCAGGTGCTCTTGAACCTGCTGGCCAACGCGGTCAAGTTCACCGAGGCCGGCGAGGTGGTGCTCAGCGTGGCCGTCGAGGGCGATGAGCAGACCGGCGAGGGCCGCCTGCTGCACTTCACCGTGCACGACACCGGCATCGGCCTTTCGTCCGAAGCGATGGGTCGGCTGTTCCAGAAGTTCAGCCAGGCCGATGCGTCGACCACGCGCAAATACGGCGGCACCGGCCTGGGTCTGGCCATCTCCAAGCTGCTGGCCGAGCTGATGGGCGGGCGCATGTGGGCCGAGAGCGCCGGGCCCGGCCAGGGTTCGAGCTTCCATTTCACCATCCAGGCACCCGAGGCCGAACTTCCCACGGCCGGCCGACGCGAGTTCCTCGGCCCCCAGCCGGCGCTCAAGGGCCGGCGACTGCTGGTGGTGGACGACAACGCCACCAACCGGCGCATCCTGGCCTTGCAGGTGGCGAAGTGGGGCATGGTGCCCAAGGACACCGAGTCGCCCGAACAGGCGTTGCAGTGGCTGGCCGGCGGCGAGCGCTTCGACCTGGCCATCCTGGACATGCACATGCCCGGCATGGACGGGCTCGCGCTCGCGCGCCGCATGCAGGATGTCGCGCCGGCGCTGCCGCGCGTGCTGTTCAGCTCGCTGGGACGCAAGGAGGTGGGCGACAGCGAGGGCAGCTTCGCGGCCTATCTGCACAAGCCGCTGCGCCAGAGTCAGCTGCACGACACCTTGATGGGCCTGCTGGCTGGCGAGGTCCTGGCTGCCGAGCCGGCGGAGCGCCCGCGGGTGGACGCCGGCGTGGCCGAGCGCCATCCTCTGCGCATCCTGCTGGCCGAGGACAACGTCGTGAACCAGAAGCTGGCGTTGCGGCTGCTGCAGCAGATGGGCTACCGGGCCGACGTGGCCGCCAACGGCGTGGAGGTGCTGGAAGCGGTGCAGCGGCAGCCCTACGACGTGGTGCTGATGGACGTGCAGATGCCGGAGATGGACGGCCTGGAAGCCAGCCGGCGCATCTGCCAGTCGACGCGGCGACCGCGCATCGTGGCCATGACGGCCAATGCCATGCAGGGCGACCGCGAGGCCTGCCTGGCCGCCGGCATGGACGACTACGTGACCAAGCCCATCCGCGTCGAGGCGCTGGTGGCGGCCCTGCAGGCGGTGGAGGCGATGGCATGAGCGTTGCCCTTTTGCTGCTGCGGTGGTTGATCGGCATGTCGTTGGCCCTCGCGGCTGGCGCCTGCCGCGCCGATGAGGCGCTGCCCTTCGACTACGCCTGCGGTCCCGCTGCGGCGGGCGAGGTGGCAGCCGTGCCCGCTGACGCCTGGAAACCGGCCGACCATGGCAGGCTCAGGGGCGTGGCCGGCAATCCCTGCTGGGTGAGGCTGGATGCGGGGGGCATGCCCGAAGGGCGGGTCCTGCGCCTGACGGGTTCCGCGGGCTTCAAGACGGTTGTGGTGTTCGATGAACAGGGCCGACGCCTCGCTGAGGCGGCTGACTTCGGCCCGCGGCGCCAGGCCCTGGTCACCGCGGGACAAGGCCAGGGCAGCATCAGCTTTCCGGCCCTGCCCCGGGCGGGGCGGTGGATGCTGCGCATCGAGCGCGGCCTCTATACCGTACGCCTGGACGCAGTGGATCTGGCGGCTTCCCAGGTGGAGGAACGCGGCTACGAGTTCCTGCACCTGGCCTTCGGCCTCGGGTGCGCTGCCTTGACGGTCATCGCGCTGGTGCTGGCCGTCGTCGGCCAAGATCGCCGCCAGTTGCTGTTCGCGGTGCTGTTCGCCTGGCTGGCCGTCGGTGAGTGGGCGAACTCCGGGCTGGCGCTCAGTTTGACGCCTGGGGCCCCGGGCGCGCGCTGGCTGGGCCTGGTGTTCGACCCCGTCGAGAACTTCCTGTCCCTGCTGGTCTGCGTGATGTTGATGGAGCTGCCGCGCGTGGCACCGCGACTGGGCCGGGCGCTGGTGACGCTTGCCTTCGGCTACCTGCTGACGCTGCCCTGGTTCCTCCACGACAACCTCGTCGACGGCGTGGGTGCCCGAGCGCTGCAGCTCATCGGCCTGATGGTGTGGCTGGTGGGCTTCCCCGCCAGTTGGGTGGCCTGGCGGCGAGGGGTCCGGATCGGTCTGCTGGTGGGGGGCGTCTGGCTGAGCAGCTTCCTTGTTTGGGGACCGCTCGTGCTCGCGGTTTTGTTGAGCAACTGGTGGCCGGTCGACGTCGGCCGCTTCGTGCCTTCCGTCCTGACCCAGAGCCTGGTCACGCTCATGGTGCCGACCCTGTTCGTCTACGCCATGCTGCGGCGGGCGCGGGACCACCAGCTGGAAGGCCGCCGCCTGCGCGTCCAGGCCGAGCAGGAGCATGCCCTGGCCCGGGCCGCGGAAGCCGCCAGCCAGGCCAAGAGCGAGTTCCTGGCCACCATGAGCCACGAGATCCGCACGCCGATGAACGGCGTCATCGGCATGAGCGGGCTGCTGCTGGACACGCCGCTGAACGACGAGCAGCGTGAGCACGCCCAGACCATCCGGGACTCGGCGGAGGCCTTGATGACGGTCATCAACGACATCCTGGACTTCTCCAAGATCGAGGCCGGCAGGATGACGGTGGAGCGACTGCCGTTTGCGCTGCGGCCGCTGCTGGAGTCCTGCCTGGACGTGCTGCGCTTCCGGGCGGCCGAGAAGAGCCTGATGCTGTCGCTGCAGGTCGGGGCCGACGTGCCGGCCGCCGTGTCCGCGGACCCGACGCGGCTGCGCCAGATCCTGCTGAACCTGCTGTCCAACGCCGTCAAGTTCACGCCCCAGGGTTCGGTCAGGCTGACGGTCGGCCGCGGCGAAGGCGATCTGCTGCGCTTCGAAGTGAGTGACAGCGGCATCGGCCTCACACCCGAGGCGCTGGGCCGCCTCTTCCAGCGCTACAGCCAGGCCGATGACGGCACCGCGCGCCAGTACGGTGGCACGGGCCTGGGACTGGCCATCAGCCGCACGCTGGCCGAGCTGATGGGCGGCGGCATGACGGCGAGCAGTGCCGGACCGGGGCAGGGCAGCTGCTTCAGCTTCAGCATCCAGGCACCGGCCGCCGAGCTGCCAGCCCAGGCCGGGGCGCCGACGGTGGCCGCCACGCCCGACCTCGCGCGGCGCCATCCGCTGCGCATCCTGCTGGCCGAGGACAACGTCGTGAACCAGAAGCTGGCCCTGCGCTTGCTTGGTCAATTGGGCTACGAGGCGGACCTGGTGGTGAATGGTGCCGAGGCGGTGCGCGCCGTCATGGCGGGCTCCTACGATCTGGTGCTGATGGATGTGCAGATGCCGGAAATGGATGGGCTGCAGGCGGCGCGTCAGCTCATCGACAGGCTGGGCGACCGGCGACCCCGCATCGTGGCGATGACGGCCAGCGCGATGCAGTCCGACCGGGATGCCGCGGCCGCTGCCGGCATGGATGGCTACGTGACCAAGCCCATCCGCGTCGCCGAGCTGGTGCAGGCGTTGATGCAGGCCAACAAGGAGGAGGTGAGCGATGGCTAGCGGGGTGATCGATGAGCAGGTGTTCGCCGAGCTGCAGGACAGCGCCGGCGCCGATTTCGTCGTCGAGCTGGTGGATTCCTTCCTCGAGGACGCGCCGCAGGGCCTGGCGGCGCTGCACGCGGCGGTGGCGACCGGCGACGCCGTGGCCTTCAGGCGCCATGCGCACTCGTTGAAGTCCAACGGTGCCACCTTCGGCGCGACGGCTTTTGCCGAGGCGGCGCGCGCGCTCGAGCATGCGACCCTGGCCGATCTCGGCGGTACGGCCGGCGGCCGCGTCGATGCGCTGGCGCAGCTGTTCGGCGCGGTGCGTGCCGACCTGCTGGAGCGCCGCCATGCGTGACCGCCGCGCCAAGTCCGCCCGCATCCTGCTGGCCGAGGACAACCGGGTCAACCGCCTGCTGCTGGCCCGCCACGTCGAGCTGCTGGGCCACCAGGTCGAGATGGTGGAGGACGGTCTCGCGGCGCTGGAGCACATGCAGAAATCGACCTTCGACCTGCTGCTGCTGGACATCGACATGCCCGGCATGGACGGCCTGCAGCTGCTCGAGAAGCTGCGCGCCCAGCCCGAGCTGCGCGAGCTGCCCGTCATCGTCACCTCGGCCGTCGAGGGCATGGACGCCGTCGTGCGCTGCGTCGAGCTCGGCGCCGAGGACTATCTGCACAAGCCCGTCAACCTCGTGCTGCTGAAGGCCCGCATCAACGCCAGCCTGGAGCGCAAGCGGCTGCGCGACCAGCAGCGCGAGCTGGTGCGCCGCTTCGCCACCAGCGAGGTGGCCCAGAACCTCGAGGCCGAGGGCTTCGCCCTGGGCGGACGGGCGGTGCAGGCGACGGTGATGTTCTGCGACATCCGCGGCTTCACGGCCCTGGTCGAATCGCGGCCACCCGAGGAAATCATCGAGCTGCTGAACACCTATTACACGCTGATGTTCGCGGCCATCAACGGCCATGGCGGCGTCGTCAACCAGATGATCGGCGACGGCCTGATGGCGGTCTTCGGCGCACCGCAGCCGCTGGAGGCGGCCTGCCAGTGCGCCTTGCTGGCCGCGGTCGAGATGGTGGAGATGGTGGCCCAGTTCAGCGCCGAGCAGCGCGCCGACGGCCGGCCCGAGATCCAGATCGGCGTCGGCGTGGCCAGCGGCGAGGTCGTCGCCGGCTACACCGGCACGCGCCAGCGCGCCACCTATACCTGCATCGGCGACACCGTCAACATCGCCGCCCGGCTGGAGGCCCACACCAAGACCGTCGGCCGCGCGGTGCTTTTCGATGCCGCCACGCACGCCGAACTGGCCGGGCTGCTGCCCAGCGAGCCGCTCGGGCCGGTGCAGTTCAAGGGCAAGACGAGCGAAGTCGAGGTGTTTGCCCTCAGCCTGAGCTGATCCCGGATTACTTCATCGGACCCTCCATGACCGACTACCTTGCCACCGCCCTCGGCCTCATCGGCGCCGCGCTGATGCTGGCCAGCTATCTGATGAAGAGCATGCTGCCGCTGCGCATCGCCGCGCTGTCGGCCTGCTGCTTTCTCGTCGCCTACGGGGCGCTGAAGCAGGCCATCCCCACCCTGGTGCTGTACGGCGTGCTGATTCCCATCAACGTGAAGAAGACGCTGCAGATGCGCAAGCTGGTGCAGTCCATCGAGCGCGCGAAGGACGACACGCCGGTGTCCGAGTGGCTGCTGCCGCATATGCACCGCCGCACCGTGGCCGCCGGCACCACGCTCTGGCGCCAGGGCGACGCGGCGACCGAAATGCTCTATCTGGACGCCGGCACGCTGCGCCTGGCCGAGTACGACGAACTGCTGCAGCCGGGGGCCCTGGTCGGCGAGATCGGCCTGTTCGCGCCCGACAACCGCCGCACGCTGACGCTGGAGGCGGCCAGCGACTGCGTCGTCTACAGCCTGACGGCCGAGGAGATGGCGCTGCTCTATTATCAAAATCCCAAGCTCGGCTTCCATGTGATGCGTCTCGTCGTCGCCCGGCTGATGCGCGACCTGTCGCGTCAGCGATCCGAATCCGCACCGGCTGCATGAAGGGCCCGCTCAGCCTGCGCAGCCAGCTCAGCCTCGTCCTGGGTGGTCTGGCCCTGGCCATCCTGCTGGGCGTCGGCGGCTACCTCGGCAACCTGGCCACCAGCGAGCTCTACACCGCCCAGCAGTCCGCCGTGCGCGCCACGGCCCAGGCGGCCGCCGAGCTGCTGGCCACCCAGTTGCGCGACCGCGAGCGCGAGATCGAGCTGCTCAGCATCGCGCCTCATCTCACCGAAGGCAAGCTCGATGCGGCCGCGGTGCGCGAGGCCCTGGACCGCCGCCAGGCGCTTCACGACGAGTTCGCGTGGATGGGCGTGGCCGACCCCGAGGGCACCGTGCTGCAGGCCACCGGCGGCATGCTGACTGGCCGCTCCGTCGCCCAGCGCGAATGGTTTGTCGCGGCGCGCGAGCGCGTCTATGTGGGCGACGTGCACGAGGCCAAGCTGCTGGCCACCATGCTGCCGGCCCAGCCCAACGGCGAGCCGACGCGCTTCATCGATTTCGCCGCCCCCATCCGCGACGCCGACGGCCGGCTGCGTGGCGTCGTCGGCGCGCATGCGCACTGGCGCTGGATCACCGGTATCGTCGACGGCACGGCGCGCCGCCAGCAGCCCGGCAGCGGCATCGACGCCCTCATCCTGGACCGCCACGGCCGCATCCTCTATCCCGAGGCGCTGAAGATCGCCCAGGCCGCCGGCGAGACGGTGCTGCCCAAGAACCTCGTCAACGGCCGCTTTGAGGGCCCGCAGACCTTCGGCGACGGCAAGGACTACCTGACCAGCGAGGCACCCCTGCAGGCACGCACCAATGCCGAGCTGGGCTGGCGCATCGTCGCCCGCCAGCCACTGGAGCAGGCCTTGCGTCCGGTGCGTGACCTGCGCCGCGAGCTGGTGCTGCTGGGCGCCATGATGGCCGCCGCGTTGACGCTGGCGGCGCTGTTGCTGGCCCGGCGCATCAGCCAGCCCGTCGAGCAACTCGCCCGCATCGCCCAGCGCGTCGAGGCCGAGCGCCGCGTCCCCGAATTCCCGGCCAAGCCGGCCGCCCGGGAGCTGGCCCAGCTCAGCGACGCCATGCAATCCATGGCGACCTCCCTGCTCGACACCGAGCAGCAGTTGCAAAAGACCAATGCCACGCTGGAGGCCCAGGTCGAGCAGCGCACCGCCGAATTGAAGACGGCCAATGCGGCCCTGGAGCATCTGGCCACGCGCGACCCGCTGACCGGCCTCCACAACCGCCGCAGCCTGGACGCCCGCCTGGCCGAGGCCCAGGCCCTGGATCGCCGCTACGGCGCCAGCAACGGCCGCGTGCATGGCCTGCTGCTGGTGGACATCGATCATTTCAAGCGCGTCAACGACAACTTTGGCCATCCGGCGGGCGACGCCGTGCTGCGCCTGGTGGCCGAGCTGCTGCAGAAGTCGGTGCGCGTCACCGATGTCGCGGCCCGCTTCGGTGGCGAGGAGTTCGCGGTGCTCTTGCCCGAGCTGGCCGGGCCGCTGGAGGCTGTCATGGCGGCGGAGAAGATCCGCGCCGCCGTCGAGTCCGCCAGCTTCCCCGAGGTCGGCAAGCTGACCGTCAGCATCGGCGTCAGCCTGGCCTCGCCGGACGACGCCGACGTGCGCCCGCTGATCGACCGCGCCGACGCGGCGCTGTATGAAGCCAAGCGGGGCGGGCGCAATGCCGTGGTGCTGAAGACGGCGGAAGCGACGGTCTGAGGGCGGTCTGGAAGCCACCCGACAGGCGGCGTCAAGAATTCCCCGCATCCACGGGCAGAGGCGCCCCCTAGGCTGGCGCCATGTCCATAGCTTCCCCTTCCAGCAGCATCTTCTGGGGCAACCTGCCCATGGAGGTGAGCCTGTACACGGCCGCCGAGCTGCGCTCGCAGTGGCTCGTGGCGCTGGAACACCAGGCCCACGGTGGAGAGGCCGTCGAGCTGGACGGTTCGGCCGTCGAGCAATTCGACGCCGCCGGCGCCCAGAGCCTGCTGGCCCTGGCCCATGCCTTGAGCGCCCGCGGCCAGCGCCTGCAGCTGACGCGCGCCAGCGACGTGCTGGTCCATGCCTGCCGGGCCCTGGGCCTGGCCGACCTCATTGCCTCCACCGTCAGCGAGCCGCAGCCATGAGGGTCGCCTGATCGATGCTGTTGCGGGAACTGCGCGAGTCCAGCTTTGAGCGACTCGCCGAGCTGATGCAGGCACGCGCCGGTGTGAGCCTGGGAAACGCCAGGCCGCTGGCCGTTGCCCAGCGCCTGGCGCCGCGCCTGCAGCGCCTGGGCCTGGACGGCTATGAGGCCTATGTCGAGCTGATCGCCGCCCCGGACGGCGAGGCCGAGTTGCAGATGGCCGTCGATCTGCTGACCCAGCCCGACAACCACTTCTTCCGCGAGCCGGCCCATTTCGACCTGCTGGCGTCCGAACTGAGCCGGCTGCGTCCGCAACGACTGCGGCTGTGGAGTGCGGCCACGGCCTTCGGCGACGAGGCCTACAGCCTGGCCATGCTGCTGGCCGACCTGCAGCAGGCGGGGCGCATCGGCGCGGACTGGTCGGTGCTCGGCAGCGACATCAGCGAGCGCGCGCTGCGCGTCGCCGCCGAGGCCATCTATGCCGAGGACAGGCTGCGCCATGTGCCCGCCGAGCGGCTCATGCGCCATGGTCTGCGCGGTCGTGAGGGATCGGCCAGCCTGGTGCAGATGCAGCCGGCGCTGCGCGAGCGGGTCGAGTTCTGCCTATGGGATCTGCGCCAGTCCGCCGACGGGCTCGGACCCTTCGATGCCATCCTGTTGCGCCATGCCCTGCCGTACTTCGACGCGCGCACGGCCCAGCTGCTGGTCGAGCGCCTGCTGTCCCGGCTCCGGCCTGGCGGGCTGTTCTTCACGGGGGCCAGCGAGGCCTTCGGCCATGTGAGCCTGGAGGCTCTGGCGCCAGGCGCGTTTCGCAAGCGGGTCTAGATCAGCTGCAGCGGCGCGCGGAAGACATAGCCGACGCGCGACTTGCTCTGCAGCGGCACCAGCGTGGGCGTGGCGCGCTCGATGCGGCGGCGCAGGCGGTAGATGGTGGCCGACAGGCCGTCATCGGTCTCACCGTCCGGCACTTCGCGGCCCAGCTTGTTCAGCAGGGCCTCGCGCGTGACCGGCTCGCCATTGGCCTGGGCAAAGCATTCCAGCAGCTGGCGGTCGGCCTCGCTGAGCTGGATGCGGGTGCCATCGGGCACGACGAGTTCGCCGCTGGCGCGGTCCAGCTTCCAGACCGCATCGGCAGCCGAGGGCTTGGCGACGCGGCGCTGCACCGCGGCAATGGCCAGCGACACCTGCTCGAACTGCACCGGCTTGACCAGGTACATGTCGGCACCGGCCGTGATGACCTCGCGGAAGACCTCGGGGCCCAGGCGGCCCGACACGACGACCACGCCGGCATCGGTGCGGCGGCGCAGGATCTTGATCAGCTCGACACCGTTGACGCCGGGCAGCATCAGGTCGACCAGATAGAAGTCGAAGGAAAAGGCGTCCGGCGAAGCCAGCAGCGCATTGCTGT
The DNA here is from genome assembly GCA_966111775.1 of uncultured Comamonadaceae bacterium. GTDB lineage: Bacteria > Pseudomonadota > Gammaproteobacteria > Burkholderiales > Burkholderiaceae_C > Pelomonas. The sequence goes on from CBHWBD010000033.1 coordinate 25,052, forward strand.
CGTCGAAACGGCTGACCGCAATGCCCTGCTGCTCCTGCAGGTACTGAGTCAGGAACTCGGAGTACTCGGCATCGTCGTCGATGAGGGCGAGGGTCTTGGGTTGCATGGCGGCGGGGGACTCGAGAGCAGCCGCGGAGTTTGCCGCATGACTGAGGCGTCAGGACGTGTCGAAAAGCCGTCAAAACGTGGTTTGCTGCACGCTTTGGGTCATAAATGACTGACACTAGGCGGGCGCTGTGATAAATCAAGCCGCCAGCGAGCGGCACGAGGAGACGCGATGTCCGATGACGCGCAGGACGAAGGCCCGGACGAACTGGACTGGCTGCAGCCCGGCCACCGCTTTGCGCCGGCCGAGGCACTGCGGCGCATCCAGGCGCTGTGCGCGTCCTGGCCCGATCTCTATGCCGCCATGCTCATCGTGCTGGCCACCCACCAGGAGCTGCCCCGCGACATGCTGGCCGCGGCCATCAAGCAGTTCCGCAACGACCTCGATGCCTACACCCGCGAAGACGTGGTCAGTCTGCTGACGGCGATCTGGAACGGCGGCAAGAGCGGCTTCGACGCGGTGCTGCGCACCAGGGCCAATTCGCCCAAGAAAACCGGCGGCTTCTCTTGGGTCAAGGAGTGAGGCTTATTTCTTGAGTCCGAGGGCTGCCCACCCCTCGTGCCCCAGCTTGTCCAGCGTCTCGAGGTTGTTCTCGTAGATGGAGGCCGTGTCGGGCATGGACTCGACGGCCCGCTCGATGCTGTCCTCGCGCAGGATGTGCAGGGTCGGGTAGGGCGAGCGGTTGCTGTAGTTGGCGATGTCGTCGGGTTCGCTGCCGTCGAACTGGTAGTCCGGATGGAAGTCGGCGATCTGCAGGATGCCGTCGAGCTTGAGCTCTTCCACCAGGCCGTCCGCGGCGTCCAGGAAGTCGTTGAAATCCAGGAAGTCGGTCAGCACGTTCGGGTGGATCACCAGCGTCGTGTCGATCTCTTCCGGGTCGGTGCGGTTCAGGGCCAGCAGCTCGCGGGCCAGGTCCTTCAGCAGGGCTTCCGGCTCGGTCGCCTCGCTGACGACATAGCGGATGCGCTCGTTGACGTGGACGGCCTTGGCGAACGGGCAGAGGTTCAGGCCGATGACGGCCTTGACGACCCAGTCGCGGGTGTCGGCGATGACTTGTTCTTGATTCATGCGTGAACTCAATGAACACAGCCACAGAGGCACAGAGACACAGAGAAATTGGTGCTGTCTCTGTGCCTCTGTGTCTCTGTGGCTGTGTTGGTTTTCTCAGCTGCGATTCAGCCAGGCCTCGGCGAGACGCACCCACATCGAGCCGCCCAGCGGAATCAGCTCGTCGTTGAAGTCATAGCTGGGGTTGTGCAGGGTGCAGGGCCCCATGCCGTGGCCGCCGATGCGGTGCTCGCCTTCGCCATTGCCGATCAGGAAATAGCAGCCGGGCTTGTCCAGCAGGTAATAGCTGAAGTCCTCGGCGCCCATCGTCGGCTCGAACTCCTGCACGTTGTCGGCACCCACCATCTCGCTCAGCACGCGGCGCGCGAACTCGGTCTCGGCCGGGTGGTTGATGGTGGGCGGGTAGTTGCGGCGGAACTCGAACTCGGCCTGCAGCTCGAAGGCGCCGGCCAGCTGTTCGGTCATCTCCTTCATGCGGCGCTCGAACAGGTCCAGCAGCTCCAGCGTGAAGGTGCGCACCGTGCCTTCCATGACGACGGTGTCGGGCACGACATTGGTGGCCTCGCCGGCATGGATCATGGTGACGGAAATGACGCCGGGGTCGATGGGCCGCTTGTTGCGGCTGACGATGGTCTGGAAGGCCGTGACGAGCTGGCAGGCCGCCGGCACGGGGTCGATGCCCAGATGCGGCATGGCGGCGTGCGAGCCCTTGCCCTTCAGCGTGATCTTGAACTCGTTGCTGCTGGCGAACACAGGGCCGGTCTTCAGCGCGAACTGGCCGGCCTTCATGCCGGGCCAGTTGTGGGCACCGAACATGGCCTCCATGGGGAATTTCTCGAACAGGCCGTCCTTGATCATCTCGCGGGCGCCGCCACCGCCTTCCTCGGCGGGCTGGAAGACCAGATAGACCGTGCCGTCGAAGTTGCGGTTCGTCGCCAGATGCTTGGCCGCGGCCAGCAGCATGGCCGTGTGGCCGTCGTGGCCGCAGGCGTGCATGCGGCCGAGATAGCTGCTGGCGTGGGGGAACTGGTTGCGCTCGGTCATCGGCAGGGCGTCGATGTCGGCGCGCAGGCCGACGGCGCGGTCGGACGTGCCGTTCTTGACGATGCCGACCACGCCGGTGGTGCCCAGACCGCGGTGGATGGGGATGCCCCAGTCGGTCAGCGCCTTGGCGATGACGTCGGCGGTGCGCTCCTCGTGGAAGCAGAGTTCCGGGTGCTTGTGCAGGTCGCGGCGGATGGCCGTGATGGCCGGGGCGTCGGCCAGGATGGTGTCGATGAGCTTCATGACGAATGCCTTTGTGAGACGTCGAGTTTAGGATTGCGGCCGGTCATGACGTTCGCCCGCCTTTTCAACCGCTCCAACCGCCTGGCTTTGGCCCTGTGGCTGGCGCTGCTGTTGCCGTTCGCGCAAGCGGCGGCGGTACGGCATGAGCTCTCGCACCTGGGCACGGCCGAACAACGCCAGCAGGGGCAGGACGGCCATGCCGCCGCCTGCGAGGTGTGCCTGGCCTTCGCCCAGGTGGGCGCGGCCGCGGCGCCGCAGCTGCCGGCTGCGTTCTTGGCGCTGGACCTTTCGTACGCATGCCCCTGCGTCCAGGCCGACCTTGGGCAGGCCGCCGAACTTCCTTCCCAGCGAAACCGCGGCCCACCGGCCTTCCTCTGACAGCAACTTCGTGATGCCGCCCATCGCTTCCTGCACCGGAAGCGGGATGGGCGGCCGTCATCCATGTCCAGAGGAAATCCATCATGCACGCACCCCGCCTGCGCGTTCTCGCGCTCGCCGTCACTTTCGCCTATCCGTCCCTGTCCCACGCCGCCGACGCGGCAGCACCTGCCGACGCGGCAGCCTCCGCGGTTGAGCCCCAGAGCCTCCAGCGTGTGGAGGTCAGCGGCACCCGTCAGCGCCTCGACGCGGCACGCAACGGCCTGTCGCCCGACACCGGCAGCAGCATCTACCGCCTGGAGCGCCAGGACATCAAGAACCTGCCTCTGGGGGAGGGCACGCCGCTCAACCAGTTGATCCTGCAGACGCCCGGCGTGGTGCAGGATTCCTACGGCCAGTTGCATGTCCGGGGTGACCACGCCAATGTCCAGTACCGCATCAACGGCGTCATCATTCCCGAGTCCATCAGCGGCTTCGGCCAGGCGCTGGAAACCCGCTTTGCCGACCATCTCAGCGTGCTCACCGGCGCGCTGCCGGCGCAGTACGGGCTGCGCAATGCGGCGGTGGTGGACATCCAGAGCAAGGGCGAGACGCTGGAGAACGAGGGCCATGTGGGTCTGACGATCGGCAGCCAGGGCCATGTCGAGACCAGCGTGGACGTGAGCGCCACCCACGGCCCCTGGAGCTATTTCCTGACGGGCTCCTACCTCAGCAACGACATCGGCATCGAGAACCCGACGCCCGAGCGGCGCGCCCTGCACGACACCACCCGGCAGACCAAGTCCTTCGGGCAGTTGTCCTATCTGCTGGGCGACGACAGCCGCGTCAGCCTGATGTTCGGCACGACCAACAACCGCTTCCAGATCCCCAACCTGCCTGGGCAGACGCCCGGCTTCGTGCTGGACGGCGCACCGCCGGCCGACTCGTCCCGGCTCGACGCCCGCCAGAACGAGCGCAACCGCTTCGTGGTGCTGTCCTACCAGGGCTCTGTCGGCACCAGTGTGGATTACCAGGTTTCGGTCTTCAACCGCCTGACGGACGTGCACTACCGGCCCGACGTGGCGGGTGACCTGCAGTTCAACGGCATTAGCGCGGACATCCTGAGGCGCAACGACGCCAGCGGGCTGCAGGCCGACCTGAGCTACAAGCTCAACACGGCCCACACCGTGCGGGCGGGCCTGTTCGCCCAGCACGAGAAGTTCAGCGTCAACAACGGCGCGTCGGTGTTCCCGGCCGATGACGACGGCAACCAGACCAGCGGCGTGCCGCTCTTCATCCAGGACAACTCGCGTATCAGCGGCAATCTCTGGAGCGTCTACCTGCAGGACGAATGGAAGCCCATCAAGGCGCTCACCCTCAACTACGGCCTGCGCTACGACCAGGTCCGCACCGTCGTCGACGAGAGCCAGCTCAGTCCACGTCTCGGCGTGGTCTACGACCTGACCCAGGACCTGCGGCTGCATGCGGGCTATGCGCGCTATTTCACGCCGCCGCCCACCGAGAAGATCGACACCACCTCGGTGCAGAAGTTCGTCGGCACCACCAATGCCCTGCCGTCGGACGCCAATACGGCGGTCCGGTCCGAGCGCTCCAACTATTTCGACCTCGGCCTGGCCTACCAGGTGTCGCCGCAGCTGACGCTGGGCATCGACGGCTACTACCGCCAGGTCAAACACCTGCAGGACGAAGGGCAGTTCGGCAACGCGCTGATCTTCTCGGCCTTCAACTACGAGCAGGGCCGCATCCAGGGCCTGGATCTGTCGGCGACTTACAAGGGCGACCGGGCCTCCGGCTACGTCAACCTGGGCCTGACCCAGGCCCGTGCCCAGGGCATCGAGACCGGGCAGTTCAATTTCGAGCAGGACGAGCTGGACTACATCAGCGGCCACTGGGTGCACCTCGACCACGAACAGCGGCTGAGCGGCTCGGCGGGCGTGTCCTACCGCTTCGGTGCGGATGTCAGCGCGAGTGCCGACCTGCTCTTCGGCAGCGGCCTGCGCCGGGGCTTCGCCAACACCGAGCATCTGCCGGGCTATGTGAGCGCGAATGCCGCCCTGGCCAAGAGCTTCGATTTCGGGGGCAGTTTCGGCAAGCTCGACGCCCGGCTGGCGGTCGTGAACCTGTTCGACCACGTGTACCAGCTGCGCGACGGCTCCGGCATCGGCGTGGGGGCGCCGCAGTTCGGCATGCGGCGTTCGTTCTACCTCGCGCTCAGCAAGCCGTTCTGAGGCGGCGCATGACCAATGCCTTTGTAAGGGGACCAGCATAGGATCGCGGCTGCCCATGAACCTCACCCGCCTGTTCAACCGCTCCCACCGCTTGGCCCTGGCCCTGTGGTTGGCGCTGCTGTTGCCCCTGGCGCAGGCGGCGGCCGTGCGGCATGAGATCTCCCACTTCGGCGAGCAGCGCACCCAGCGCCTGGACCTGACGGCCGAGCATTGCGAGCTGTGCCTCGCCGCGGCGGCCCTGGGCAGCACGGCGCCGCCCCTGGCGGCCGGTGCACCCGTGCTGTCGGCGCCCGCCGGCCAGGCGGCCATCCCGTTCATGGAAGCGGGCCGGGCCGGGTGCGAGACCCTGCCTTACCACTGCCGCGCGCCACCCTCGCTGACGAATTGAACGCCCGCCGCGCCTCCCCGGGAGGCTTGCGGCTTGTCGACCATTCGTTCAACGGGATCCACCGTGTCTTTCCGAATCCCCGCGGGCCTTGCGCTCGCCGTGGCTGCCAGCTCTGCGCTGGCGGCCGAACCCACCGACCTCCAGGCCGTGCGCCAGGAGATTGCCGCCCTGCGCGCGGCCTATGAAGCCCGGCTGCAGGCGCTGGAAGAGCGGCTGAAAACAGCCGAAGCCAGGGCTGCCGAAGCCCCGGCCGCCCCGCCACCGCAACCCGCCCCCGCCGCCGCGGCACCCGCCGCCGGGCCCATCCTGGCGACCTCCCTGGTGCTGTCCGGCCAGTTCAACGCCAGCCGCCGCGACCCGGCCGCCTACCGCATCGGCGGCGTGGCCTTGCTCCCCGATGCCGAGATCGGCCCGGGCGGGCGCAGCTTCAACCTGGGCGAGTCCGAGCTGGGCTTCGTGGCCAACGTCGATCCCTGGTGGCGGGGCGTGGCCAACATCTCGGTGCATGGCGATGACAGCATCAGCGTCGAGGAGGCCTATGTGCAGACCACCTCGCTGGGCAGCGGCTTCAACCTGACGGCGGGCCGCTTCTTCTCCGGCATCGGCTACCTGAACAGCCAGCACGCCCATGTCTGGGACTTTGCCGACGCACCGCTGGCCTACCAGGCCCTGCTGGGCACGCAGTTCAACGACGATGGCGTGCAGCTCAAGTGGCTGGCGCCGACCGACCAGTTCCTGGAACTGGGCGCCGAGCTGGGCCGCGGCCGGACCTTCCCCGGCAGTTCGGTCTCGCGCAACGGCGCCGGCGCCTGGACGCTGTTCGCCCATACGGGCGGCGACATCGGCGAGAGCCAGAGCTGGCGCGCCGGCATCTCGCTGCTCGACGCCAAGGCGCAGGACCAGGGCCTGCGCGTGCCCCAGGCCGACGGCAGCCTCGTGGACGCGGCCTTCAGCGGTCGCAGCCGCGTCTGGGTGGCCGATGCGGTCTGGAAATGGGCGCCCAACGGCAATGCCACGCGCACCTATTTCAAGCTGCAGGGCGAATGGCTGCGCGGCAGCCGCAGCGGCGACCTGGGCGGCGCGCCGGAGGCGGCTCGCACCAGCGGTGGCTATCTCCAGGCGGTCTATCAGTTCATGCCGGCCTGGCGCGTGGGCCTGCGCACCGAGCGCCTGTCGTCCAGCGGCGTGCTGGAGGACTACGCGCCGCGCAAGACCAGCCTGATGCTGGACTGGAGCCCCAGCGAGTTCTCGCGCATCCGCCTGCAGACCGCGCAGGACCGCGCCCAGCCCGGCATGACCGACCGCCATTGGGTCCTGCAATACCAGATGAGCCTGGGCGCCCATGGCGCCCACAGCTATTGATCGGAGTGATCACCATGTTGAAACGTCTTTCTCTCGCCCTGGTGGCCGTCGTCACGCTGCCGGCACATGCCGCCCTGCAGGTGCTGGCCTGCGAACCCGAATGGGCGGCGCTGACCCAGGAACTGGCCGGCCCGCTGGCCGAGGTCAGCAGCGCCACCACGGCCCTGCAGGACCCGCACCAGATCCAGGCCAAGCCCAGCCTGATCGCCCGCGCGCGCAAGGCCGACCTGGTGGTCTGCACCGGCGCCGAACTGGAATTGGGCTGGCTGCCGGTGCTGCTGCAGCAGTCGGGCAACACCAAGGTGCAGCCCGGCCAGCCGGGCAACCTCGCCGTGGCCGACTCGGTGCGCAAGCTGGACGTGCCCAGCAGCGTGGACCGGTCCCAGGGCGACGTGCACGCCGCCGGCAACCCGCACATCCAGACCGACCCGCGCAACATCGCCACCATCGCCCCGGTGCTGTCGGCCCGTCTGGCCCAGCTGGACGCTGCCCATGCGGCCGACTACGCCCAGCGCCTGGCCAGCTTCAAGCAGCGCTGGGACCAGGCGCTTGCGCGCTGGAACGCCCAGGCCGCGCCGCTCAAGGGCGTGCCGGTGGTGTCGCAGCACAAGGGCTTCGTCTACCTCTACGACTGGCTGGGCCTGAAGGAAGTGGCCGTGCTGGAGCCCAAGCCGGGCGTGGAGCCCAGCGCGGCCCATCTGCAGGCGGTGCAGACCACGCTGAAGGCGACGCCGGCCAAGCTGGTGCTGTACTCGGCCTACCAGGACTCGCGGCCCAGCGACTGGATGAGCCGCAACGCCGGCATCCCCGCCATCAAGCTGCCCTTCACCGTGGGCGGCACCGATGGCGCCAAGGACTTGTTCGGCCTGTTCGACGACACCCTGGCGCGCCTGCTCGGAGGCCTGCCGAAATGAACTGGAGCGCCCTCGACCTGAGCATCCTGGGCCCGGCCTTCGTGGCCGGCCTGCTGGTGCTGCTGACCCATGTGCCGCTGGGCACCCAGGTGCTGGACCGCGGCATCGTCTTCATCGACCTGGCCATTGCCCAGATCGCCGGCCTGGGCGTGATCGCGGCCGACGCCATGGGCCTGCCCGAAGGCGGCCTGGCGGTGCAGGGCGCGGCGCTGGTGGCGGCGCTGCTGGGCGCCGCCCTGCTGACCTGGACGGAGAAGCGCGCCGCGCACCAGCAGGAGGCGCTGATCGGGGTGATGTTCATCCTGGCCGCCTGCGCCGGCCTGCTGCTGCTGTCCGGCAACCCGCATGGCGGCGAGCACCTCAAGGAGTTGCTGGTGGGCCAGATCCTCTGGGTGGATTGGGCCCAGATCGGCTGGCTGGCCGCCATCACCGCGCTGCTGCTGGCCGCCATGGCCCTGGGCCTGGTCACCAAACTGGGGCGCTTTGGCTTCTATGGTGCATTTGCGGTGGCGGTCACCGCCTCGGTGCAGGTGGTCGGGGTTTACCTGGTGTTCACCAGCCTCATCGTGCCGGCCCTGGCCACGCGGACCCTGAACGGGCGGCGCTGGTCGGTGGGCTTCGGCATCGGCGCCCTGGGTTACGCACTGGGCCTGGCGCTGTCGGCGCTGGCCGATCTGCCCTCCGGCGCGGTCATCGTCTGGACCCTGGCCCTCGTAGCCCTGGGGGCGGCCTTGCTGTTCAAACCCCGGGCCGCATAAAACGAGGCCCGCATCGGTTACCGTCACACCCGGCCCGCTTCTTGCGGAGTCTCCGGTTGGAGGTGATCGATGCAGACTGCGTTTGACGAAATGAACGCCGCGGGGCCCCTGACCCGCGCCCACTACGAGTCCTACGCCCGCTGGCTGGCCGACCAGCCCGAGTCGTTGATGCGGGAGCGGCGCGAGCAGGCCGAGCTGATCTTCCGCCGCGTCGGCATCACCTTCGCCGTCTACGGCGACAAGGATTCGGGGGAGGGCACCGAGCGCCTCATTCCCTTCGACCTGATCCCGCGGGTCATTCCTGCCAGCGAGTGGACCTCCATGCAAGCCGGCCTGGCCCAGCGCGTGACGGCGCTGAACCGCTTCATCCACGACGTCTATCACGACCAGGAGATCCTGAAGGCCGGCATCGTGCCCGCCGACGAGATCCTCAACAACGCCCAGTTCCGCAAGGAGATGATGGGCGTGGACGTGCCGGGCAATGTCTACAGCCACATCGCCGGCGTCGACATCGTGCGCGCCGGCAATGCCGACGGCTCGGGCGACTACTACGTGCTGGAAGACAACCTGCGCGTGCCCAGCGGCGTGAGCTACATGCTCGAGAACCGCAAGATGATGATGCGGCTCTTCCCCGAG
>CBHWBD010000034.1:0-33339 GCA_966111775.1 uncultured Comamonadaceae bacterium
GGACTGTTAATCCGTAGGTCCCTGGTTCGAGCCCAGGTCGGGGAGCCAAATCAAAAGCCTCGTTGCGCATGCAGCGGGGCTTTTTTCTTGTCCAGCCGAGGCCCATCGATGAGCACCCTGCCCGCCTGCCCCAACTGCCAGTCCAGCTACACCTACGAAGACGGTGCTCAGTTCGTCTGCCCCGAGTGCGGGCACGAATGGTCGGCCCAAGCCACGGCGCCGGCCTCCGAGGAGACGCGCGTGATCAAGGACGCCGTCGGCAACGTGCTGCAGGACGGCGACACGGTCACCGTCATCAAGGATCTGAAGATCAAGGGTTCGTCGCTGGTCGTGAAGGTCGGTACCAAGGTCAAGAACATTCGCCTGACCGATGGCGACCACGACATCGACTGCAAGATCGATGGCATCGGCGCGATGGGGCTGAAGTCGGAGTTCGTGAAGAAGGCCTGAGCGCCGGCCACACCGGCCGACGCTCCATCACCGGCTCTCAGCCGAAGCCGCCACGGGTCAGAGGCCGGCTCCCGCTACAGCCTGTAGCAGGACCAGCTGCCGATGGGATCGGTGGACTGGCCCGCGAAGGTGGACGCCGTGTACGTTCCGGTCATCGTGGCCCGCGCGCTGGCGTCGATGGCGATCTGTCCGTACCAGTGCGCCTTGTAGTTGGAACCGATGGTGATCTCAAGGCGGCCCGTGCCTTCGTCGAGCGACGAATAGCTCGGAATTCCCGGCCACGTTGGCTGGCCGTCCGTGATGGTGTAGTAGCCCACGCCAATTTCCGTGCAGATGTATTTGCCGTCGTAGGCGTGCGTCGAGGCACTGACGTTCACGTCGAACTTCACCGAAGTGCCATCCGGCAATGTGGCCGTGATGTATTGCGGGCCTGCGTCGTGGAAGTAGATGTCAAAGGGCGTGCCGCCGCCACCGATGACCGGGATGTAGACCTGCGCGGTGCCGTCGTTGAAGGTGCTGACGGCGACCGGATTGGCCGCGTAGTAACCACTGGACGCCCGGAAGGTCACGACGGCGCCGAGGACAGGCTGGCCGAGCCTGTCGGTGACAAGAACCTTGGGAATCACCGGCAGCGCCAGGTGCTGGACGACCATCTGCTGATCTCCGCTGACCTTGGCGATGGCCGCCGCGCCGGCCGCATAGCAATTGACGGCCACCGCGCTCGGGGCCGCGGCGCCGACAGTGCCAGTCCCGTTGGTGATCGCGCAAACCTGCCCGGCGGGTTGCGTCTGAACCGTGATGCTGAAGGGCACCCCGTTGGCCAGGGGTGAGGCAAACGAGAAACTGCTGGCGCCGGAGGAAACGGCAAGGGACTCCACGGTATTGAGTTGCAACACCAGGCCCGCCGCGGCGAGGCCATCGATCGTGCCGCCCAGCACCTTGCTGGCCACTCGCCAGGTACTGGAGCTGGCCCCCACGGACAGCGTCGAGGTGTGGGTCAGGCCATAGCCGAGGGCGGTGACCCGGATGGCGAGGGTGTCGCCGTCCTGGACGATGGTGCGCTTGCCATCCAGCACGGTGTTGTTCTTGACGAGGCTGGAGTCGGCGTCGATCGCGACGGCGGCCGAAACGCCTGCACCCAGACCGGCGACGGTGATGGCATTGCTCGTCACGACGCTGGCCGGCGCCGCGCCCGTCACGTCGGTGAACACCAGCCCTGTCACGGGTGCGCGCCGCTGCGGCAGCACGCCCGAACCGCTGGCATCGACCCACTCCTCGAACTTCGGCGCCACCATCGTCACCGACTGGCTGGCGTAGTAGGTTTCCAGGTTGGATCGCACCGAGGACAGATTGACCTCGGTCTGCGCCAGCTTGCGCGCGGCCACGATGGCCGGCGTGGTGATCGTGCCACCGCTGCCGATCTGCGCCGCGATGGTGTTCACGAGGTTGGACAGCTCCGCCGCCTGGTTGCTGCCGTTCGCCTTCGAGGCATCGGTGGCCATCTGCCCCAACGTGGCAGAGACGGCCAGCAGCACGGCATCGGCATCCTTGCTGCCATCGATGCGCATGGCGTCGAGCGTGGTCAGCCCCGTGACTTTCGAAGCATCGACGCCGAACGCCGTCAGCACTTCGTTCTGGGACTGCGAATAGGCCTCGCTGAAGGTCGCACCCTGGGTCATCAGGGTCTTGAGCCGCGTCGACTGCAGCGAAGTCAGCACATTGACCGTCGGCGTCGGCATCACGCTCAGATCCACGATCGCCTGCAGGTTGATCACCGAGGTCGACAGGCGGCCGGTGATCTCATCCACGTAGTAACCATTCGCCTGGATGGCGACCAGCTTGGTGCCGAGCGGCGACGAGAAAGAGAAACTACCCAGGCTGTCCGAAGTCTGGGTCTTGTAGGACTTGCCCGTCGACGCAAGACTGGCGTTCAGCTCATCGGCCGAGATCTGGGAGCCGATGGCAAAGGGGCCCTTCTGAGCCCGGCCAGACAGCGAATAGCTGGGGGACTCGACAGGCGGTTCCCCGCCTCCGCTCGAGCCCCCACCGCCGCAGGCGGTCAACAGTGCCAGCAGGCACCAGGCAAGTCGCCTTGTCATTCTTCAGCCCCCTGGAGATCAACCAGCTTCGGTCAATGATGGCACTCGATGCTATCCCTAACCGCGCTATCAGCAGGACGCAGGGTCGGTGAAAAACTGTAACGCGGCAGTGGCGGCCACCCGATTGAAACCGCCGGGCCCTGAGCCCGGCGTTTCAAGTTCACTGGCGGCCTTCGTCAGAGCGACTTCAAGAACGCCAGCACCGCAGCGCGATCCGCCTTGTTCATCGCCTCGAACCGCTGGCGCGACTTCTCGCCCTCGCCGCCGTGCCACAGGATGGCCTCGGTCAGGTTGCGGGCACGGCCGTCATGCAGATAACCGACCTTGGCAGCGTTGCCCATGACCTTGTCGGTGTAGCCGATGCCCCACAGCGGCGCGGTACGCCACAGACCACCCTTGGCCTGGCCTTCGACATAGTTGTCGGCCAGGCCCGTGCCCATGTCGTGCAGCAGCAGGTCGCTGTAGGGCTTGATGGTCTGGTTGCGCAGTTCAGCCAGCAGATGGCCCGGGCCGGTCTTCAGCGTCGTCGTGTGGCAGGCAGTGCAGCGGGCCTGGTCGAACAGGCGGTTGCCATTGGCCACCTGCAGCGTGTCCACACGATGCTCGTCCAGCGGCGCCACACCCTTGGGGAAGCCGCTGGCCAGGCTGCGCTGGGCCGGCACGGCCAGCAGCGCCAGATAGCGCGACACCTGCTGCAGATCGGCCTCGGAGATGCCGGGTTGCGCCGTGCCTGAAGCGCAGGCGGCCGGGCCGTTGTTGCACGCACGGCTCGGATAGACCGGCGAGGTGACGGCCATGTCCTGCAGCAGGGCGGCGGCGGCCTGGTGGCGCAGCGAGACCTTGGACGCCTTCCAGCCGAAGCGGCCCAGGCGCACGGCGCCGGTCTCGGGGTCGAAGACATAGTTGGGCACACCCTTGACGCCGTCGGCATCGGGCGTGGCACGCGCCAGTGCCAGGATGTCGGCCTCGGGCACGGCTTCGAGCAGGCCGGTGCCGATCATGGGTTGGGCGGCGCGCAGCGAGAAGATAGCCGGCACCGGGCCATCGAAGGCGAGCTGCGGCTTGCGCAGTTCCACCGCCGTGCCGTCGACCAGCTTCACGCTGCGGGTCTCGAAGCCGGCCACGCGCACGCCATTGCCCCAGTCCTGCGGCGCGCCGGTGGACGACTGCGCATTCATCTGGATGGCGGCACCGTAGCGCGAGTGCGGCACCTGCTGGCCATTGGCGTCCAGCATGGCGGCGCGCACCGACATCATGTCAAGCCGCTGGTTCACGGCCATCGGTGCCGGGCTGCGACCATTGTTGGTGTGGCAGGCGATACAGGCCGACTGGTTGAAGCGCGTGCCCTGCAGACCCACTGCGCCCAAGTAGCGGTCGTTGCCGGGCTCGTTGTGGTCACCCGTGGTGAAGTTGGTGTGCACCAGGCGGCGGCCTTCGACGAAGCGCTGCACGTTCTGCATGCCGGCGTGGTTGTGCGGCTGCTGGAACATGAAGAGGCCGTTGTCGGAGTAGTTGTACGACACCGAGCCGTCACCTCCCGACAGCGTCGCCACCGGCAGCGGCGCGTTCATCAGCCGCGGCTGCACGCCATAGGACGGGCGTAGGCCCACGCCGACCACATAGGTCCACTCGCCGGCGTAGTAGCGGATGCCACCGTTGTCGCCGATGGCCTGCATGACCTGGGTCGTCGAGAAGAAGGATGGCGAGACCTCGATGACGTCGCCCACCAGCAGCGGCCGCGCGGGCACGTCCTTGCCGTTGGGGAAGCCGTCGGCGCCGAGGTCGCCGTGGCCCGGGTACTCCTTCACCGTCAGGCTGCAGCCGTTGTTCAGCACCGTGGTCGGATTGAGCAGCCTGCCGTTGGGCGGGTAGGCCACCGGCGGGCAGATGGTGATGTTCTGGTCGGCCAATTGGCCGGGGTTCATCCAGCCGTAGCCGGTGACGCCGGGTCGGTCGAATGCGCGGAACCAGGCCACGCCGCCGGGCAGTTGCTGCTGGGTGAAGTATTGGTTGACGCGCAGCGTCGGCTTGGTCACACCGGCCACGCGGCTGTTGTCGACGATCTCGAAGCCCCAGGTGCGGTTCTTGAAGTACTGGGGCACGAAGGTGAGGAAGTTGCCCGGGCCCTTGTCGACCGGGTTGCCCAGGGCGTCGACGGTGTCGTTGGGGCCGTAGCCGATCTCGTTCCAATCCTCGCCACGCGCGCGGCCATGGCGGGCCAGGCCGCGCACGCCGAAGCGCGTGACCAGGGTGCCGTCGGGCAGCGTGAACTGCAGCGACTCCAGCGGCTCGGCGCTGGTCGGCAGCGGCACCATGCCGGTGCCGCTGGCCGGGAACTTGATGGCCGAGGTGGCGACGTCGGCGATGGTGTTGTCACTGCCCGGCGACTTGAACTCGACCTCGAACAGCGAGTAGCCGTATTGCGTGGCGCGCGCGATGCCCTGCAGGCGGATGTAGCGCGCATTGGCATTCAGGTTGAAGAACTCCTCGGTGCCGCCACGGCCGTTGCCGACGTTGCGCAGTTCGGTCCAGTTCTGGCCGTCGTCCGAGACGCGCAGCGAATAGGCCTTGCCGTACGCGTTCTCCCAGACCAGCTTCATGTAGCCGACCGGCGTCTTGGCGCCGAAGTCGAACTGGATCCAGGCGCCGTCCTCGAAGGTGCTGGCCCAGCGCGTGCCGGGCTTGCCGTCGATGGCCTGCAGGGCGCTGTTGCCCTGGTTTTCGACAGCGGACGACGTGGCCGTCACCGGCTTGACGGCGACACCCGGCTGACCCGGATTCGGCGCGGGGGCCGGTGCTGGCGCCGGGCTGGGAGCAGGCGCCGGTGCGGGAGCCGGCGACGGTGCCGGCGCGGGCGCGACGCCCGAGAAGGCCTGGGTCTCGAAGATGGAATAGCCATAGCCCGAAGAGCGCTGGATGCCCTTCATGCGCAGATAGCGGCCTTGGGCCGACAGGCCGGTCCAGTCCTCGCTGCCGCCCTGGCTGTTGGGCACGGACTTGATCGTCGTCCAGTTGCTGCCGTCGCTGGACACCTGCAGCTCGTACTGGTTGGCGTGGGCGCGCTCCCAGTCGATGTGCACGCGGTTGATGGTCACCGTGCGGCCGTAGTCCAGCACCAGGAACTGGTCGTCGCTGAAGCCGCTGCTCCAGCGCGAGTTGTCGTCATGGTCGATGGCCTTGGCCGGGCCGAGGTCGGCGCGCTCGGAGGCGCTGGCTGTCGCATTGACCGGCGTCAGCGCGGCTTCGCTCTCACCCGCGGTTGCAGCAAGCGCGCGCGCCGTCGGGCCGGCTGCTTCGCTGTTCTGCGCCGCGGGCTGGGCCATGTCGCCCGAGCCACCGGAACCGCCGCCGCAGGCCGAGACCAGCAGGCTGACCGCGAACGGCAGGCCGAGGCTTGAAAGATTGCGTAAACCTTGTGGCTTCATTGATCCCTCTTCATCGTGCGTGAGATGACCCGCCTAAGATGACATCGACGTCATCGCCGGCCGAACGGTCCGTGAATGGCGCGCATGCTGCCCAGCCGGCCGTGAGCGGTCGCGGGCCAATTCAGCTGTCACACACCAAACCAATTCGAGTGCCGCTTGCGTCGCGCCGCTGAACATTCCCTGGTCCTCGGCCCTCGCCCGGTCGGCGTCACGCTGCAGCAATGGCTGCATGCCGCCCTTTGTGAAGCGATACGCGACGGCCGCCTGGCACCGGGCAGCCGCCTGCCCACCAGCCGCAGCCTGGCCCGCGACTACGAGCTCTCGCGGTCCACCGTCACCGCCGTCTTTGAGCGACTTCTTGCTGACGGTTACATCTCGGCCCATGTGGGGCGCGGCAGCTTTGTCGCGCCGCAAAGTCCCGCGGCGTCTGCACCAGAAGCGGGCCCCAGCCTGGCGCCAGCGTTGTCACGCCGCGGCCGCCAGATGAGCGAGGCGGGCGCTGGCGTGATGAACCGCAACGGCCCCCTGCCCCGCACCTTCGAGGCCGACCGCGTCGATGCCACCCTCTTCCCCGCCGCCGTCTGGTCCAAGCTTGCGGCCAAGCGCGTGCGCTGGTACGAGGGCCGCATCCTCCAAGGCGTCGAATGGCAAGGCCTGGCCCCGCTGCGCGAGCTGCTGGCCCAGCAACTGCTGCTGACCCGCGGCATCCGCTGCGACGCCGACCAGATCGTCATCGTGCCCGGCACCCGCCAGGCCCTGGACCTGCTGGCCCGCCTGCTGCTCAACCCCGGCGAGGAAGCCTGGGTGGAAGACCCCGGCTCGCCCGCCGTGCAGGCCCTGTTGACGGCGGCCGGCGCGCGTGTGGTTCCTGTCCCGGTAGATGAAGAAGGTCTCGACGTCGACGCCGCCCTGCGCGCCGCGCCGCGCGCGCGCCTGACCTACGCCACGGCCGCCGCCCAGATGCCGCTGGGCCACCCCATGTCAACCGCGCGCCGCCAGGCCCTGCTCGCCTGGGCGCGCGCCAGCTGCGCCTATGTCATCGACGATGACCGCGACGGCGACTTCGTGTTCGACGGCAGCAGTGTCAGCGCGCTGAAGGCTGACGACGAAGGCGACTGCGTCATCCACCTCGGCAGCCTGGCCTTCAGCCTGGCGCCCTGCCTGCGCCTGGCCTATCTGGTGCTGCCGCGCCGCCTCGTCGAGCCGGTCTGCACGACCCTGGCCCTGACCCAGTCCCAGCCCGCGCTGCTGGACCAGGCGGTGCTGCACGACTTCATTGCCGATGGCCACTGGGCCCGGCATCTGCGCGCGCTGCGCAGCGTCTATGGCGCCCGCGCCGATGCCCTGCGCCATGGGCTGGACAAGCATTTCGGTCGCTGGCTGCAGCTCGCTCCCGCGCGTCGCGGCCTGAACCTGACCGCCTGGCTGCCCGTCTCGGTGCGCGATGCCGACATGGCCGGCCGTGCCGCGGCCGCTGGTGTGACGGTGGCGCCACTGACAGCTTACCGCCTGCAGCATCCGTCGCCGGCCGGCCTGCGCTTCGGCTTCGCGGCCTTCTCCGAGGTCAGCATCCGCGGCGGCGTGCAGAAGCTGGCCGCGGCGCTGGAACGTTCCTAGGGATAGTCCTTGAACCTGCCGGCCTCGAGCCGGCACCCACGCTGAACTCCAACTCGAGGAGAAGGCGTGCTCTCCATCCTGGTCGGCCACAGCTTCTTTCTGCGCTTCGACGCCAAACAGTTCGACCGCGCCAAGCCCTATCCCCCACTCGCGACCCTGCAGGTCGCCGAACTGCTGCGCCGCCAGGGCCATCAGGTCGCCCTCTTCGACGCCATGCTGGCGGCCGGCACCCAGGACTTCGACCGCCAGCTCGCCGCCGTGCAGCCGCGCGTCGTGCTGCTCTACGAGGACAACTACAACTACCTCAGCAAGATGTGCCTGGCCAAGATGCGCGAGGCCGCCTGCGCCATGATCGCCAGCGCTCGCCGCACGGGTGCTCGCGTCATCGTGGCCGGCTCGGATGCCAGCGACGCACCGGACATCTATCTGCGCGCCGGCGCCGATGTGGCCCTGCGCGGCGAAGGCCTGGACGTGCTGCCCGCGCTGCTGCGCCGCCTCGAAGCCCAGCCCGGCTTGCCCGGCAATGAACTCCTCGCCGGCCTGGACCAGCCCGTCACGCTGCAGCCGCGCGGTGATCACGCCGAGCTGGAAGCCCCCGCCGCCTGGGATCTCGTCGACACCGAACGCTACCGCTCGATGTGGACCGCCGCCCACGGCTACTTCAGCCTCAATATGGCGGCCTCCAAGGGCTGCTCCTTCCGCTGCGCCTGGTGCGCCAAGCCCATCTGGGGCCAGCGCTACCAGCAGCGCGGCGCCGCAGCGGTGGCGGCCGAGATGGCCGAGCTCAAGGCCCGCTTCGCGCCCGACCACGTCTGGTTCGCCGACGACATCTTCGGCTTTCGTGCCGACTGGGTGCAGCGCTTCGCCGCCGAACTCGACGCCCGCGGCGGCGGCCTGCCCTTCACCATCCAGACCCGCGCCGACCTCGTCAGCGAGTCCATGGCCCAGGCCCTGGCCGATGCCGGCTGCCGCGAGGCCTGGATTGGCGCCGAGAGCGGCAGCCAGCAGGTGCTGGACGCCATGAACAAGGGCACGACGGTCGAGGAGATCCACCAGGCCAGAGAACGTCTGCAGGCCGTCGGCGTGCGCGTGGGCTTCTTCATCCAGCTCGGCTATCTCGGCGAGGGCCTGGACGATCTGCTGCAGACCCGCCGGCTCATCGAGGAGGCCCGGCCCGACGACATCGGCGTCAGCGTCTCCTACCCGCTGCCGGGCACGCGCTTCCACGAGCAGGTCAAGGCCCAGCTCGGCGCCAAGACGCATTGGGACGACAGCGGCGACCTGGCCATGATGTTCCGCGGCACTTTCGGCAGCGAGGTCTACCGCGCCGTGCGCGACCTGCTGCATGCCCAGGTCGATCTCGGCCGCCTCGACACGTCCGCGCGCCGCCGCGCCGGCGACGAGCTGAAGCAGCGCTGGACCCAGCTCATCGCCAACCTGAGCCCCGCACCCGCGCTCACGTCATGAACAAGCCCTTCAGCGCCAGCGCGCCGGCGCGCGGGTGGCTGCCGCGGCGCAGCTCCCAGCCATGAAGCGCGCGGCAGCCGTCGACGAAAGTCGACCAGCCTGGCTGGCCGGCGGCATAGGGCTGGCTGACGTGCAGGCGTTCGATCAGCTCGTCCGCATTCAGGGGGCGCAGCAGTTCTTCATCGGATGCAGTCTCCGAAGAGGCGAAGACGAGATGTTCGAGACGCAGCGGCTCGCTCGCCAAGGGCGCCCAGCCGCCACGCAAATCGAGCTCGTGCTTCTCGACGCCACTGCGGCGGCGGATCACGGGCGCGCTGGCGATGCGCTCCCGCAGCGCCGCGTCGGCTGTCCAGCGCAGCGCATCGAAGCGCAGATGCAGATAGTTGGCGACACCGCTGACCTGCAGCGTCAGCGGGTCGGCAAAGCTGGCATCCTCGGTCAGGAAGTCCAGCCCCTGTGCCATCGCATGCAGGGCCAGCGTCGACTTGCCGGCACCGCTCGCACCCACCAGCAAGGCGCCGATGCCCTGGCTGCCAACGCAGCCCGCATGCAGAGGCACCAGGCGACGGGTGCGGCAGGCCAAGGTGTAGGCCGCGAACTCGATGAGCTCGTAGCGCAGGTGGTAGGGAAAGCGCAGCAACTCGCGCGAGACCTGCACGAGGGCGCGACCGGCCTCGACGTTCACGAGGGCGAGGTTGTCCGCATCCATGGCCGCGCCGAGCAGGCCGGCGCCGCCCAGCATGCGTGCCACGGGGGGCTCTTCACCGAAGCTGCCGTCGCCGTCCACCAGCCTCAGCTCGATGCGCAGCGCCGGGCCATCCGCTTGAGGCAGGCCCAGATAGGCCTCGTCGGCCAGCGCCAGCAGTGCTTCGCTGTCGCTGCGGAACTCGACACGAGTGCCCAGCAGGCTGTGGTTGCGGCGCAGCGCCAGCGGCGCGCGCTCGCCAAAGGGGTCGGCGATCTGCCGGGGATCGGCCTGCCAGGTCGTGGTGGTCATGAAAGCCTGTTCAAGTGAGTGAGATGGCCCTGCCCAAGGCCGCGGTGTTGCAAGCTGCACTGAGGTCGACGACGGACCGGCTGGCCGCCGAGCTGGCCAGTCCCTTGCCCATCGCGCCGGCCTGGAATGAATTCGAATGGCGAGCCGCCATGGCGGTGTCCGTCATGCACGGCATCAGCGGCCTGCTTGCCCATCGCCTGGTCTGGGCCGGACCGCCGCACTGGCAGGCCTTCCTGACCGAGCAGGCCGAGCAGGGTCGCCGGCGCGAGGCCCGGGTGCGCGAGTTGCTGCAGCGTCTGCATGGCGCGGCCGGCATGCCCTTGCTGGGCCTCAAGGGCTCGGCGCTGCTGGCCCTCGACGTCTATGCGCCGGGCGAGCGGCCGATGAGCGACATCGACCTGCTGGCTCGTCCCGAGGATGTGGATGCGGCCGACAAGCTCATCACCAGCTTGGGCTACGGGCCGGGCACCTCCAAGCACCGCCATATCGCCTACGAGCCACTGCAACAGAACGCCGACCGGGCCTTTGGCGAGCACGAAGACAACCCGATCAAGATCGAGCTGCACCAGGCCGTTGCCGAACCGCTGCCGTTGCGCGAGATCGACATCACGGCCGGCCTGATGGCGGTTGATGCCGGCCCGGGCCTGACTCCCTACGCCAGCCAGGCCGCGCTGATGCGCCATCTGCTGCTGCACACCGCCGGCAATCTCTGCAGCCGCAGCGTCAGGCTGATCCAGCTGCACGACATCGTGGCCCTGGGTTCGCGACTGAGCGCGACCGACTGGGCGCAGGCTCTTGTGCCCGCCGCCGACGGTCACCCCGCCTGGTGGGCCGTACCGCCGCTGCGGCTGGCACAGCGACTCTTCCCCGGTCAACTCCCCGCCATCCCGGCCGCAGTGCTGGCTGCCTGCCCGCCCAAGCTGAGCCGCGCCAGTGCCAGCCAGGGCTTGGCCGATCTGTCGCTGTCCCACCTCGGCATTCCGCTGCTGCCCGGCATCGCCTGGACACGCGGCCCCGCGGAAATGCTGGGCCTGGCCTGGCAGCGCCTGCACCCCGAGGAGCAGGCTATCACCGCCCAGATCGTCCGGCGTCAGCACTCGCTGGCCAGCTCGGCCTGGACGCGCCGCTCGCCCTGGCTCAAGGCATTGAGCTTTCTGCTGGGTGCGCCACCGCGGGCGCAGACGCTGTATTCCTTGCATCGCGCCTTCGCCTACCGTCCCGCGAGTTCGGCATGAAGCTGCTCGAACTGCGCACAACTGAAATCCGCGTCCTCGGCCAGGGCGAGGCGCTGGCCCTCGCGCGCCAGTTGCAGCCGCAGCGCCTCGTCGCCTTCCAGCCGGGCGATCAGGTTCGCCAGACCCGCGGCATCGCCGGGCTGGACAACCAGGGCCGCGCGCGGTGCCCACTCGGTCAGATGCCCGACCGCCGTGCCGACGCTGGGCACGCCCAGCACGGCCGCCTCCAGCACGGCCAGCGGGCCGGCCTCATGGCGCGAGGTGATGACGTGCAGATGAGCGCGGGCCAGCAGGGGCTGCAACTCGGCCTGGGTCTTGAACCCATGGAAGCGCACGCGCTCGCCGACACCCAGCCGTTCGGCCAGGGCCTGCACTTCGCCACCCAGCGTGTCCTCGCCGACGAGATCGAGTTCGGCCGTCGCAACCCGTGCAAGAGCTTCCAACAAACAGGCCTGGTCCTTGACGCGGTTGAGGCTGGCCACCTGGATGAGACGCAGCGGCTCATTCGACTCGCGGCGGCACGGCTCGCGCGCCGGCCAGGCCTGAAGGTCGACACCCAGCGGCAGGCGCTGCCCCGCGCAGCCCAGCGCGGCCAGTTGATCGAGCACGGGACGGCTGGCCGCCGTCAGCGCATCGGCGCCGCGCAATACCAGGCCTTCACGCAAACGCCCACGCCAGCCCTGTCGGCCGCCATAGCCGATGTCGTGCAGGGCCACCAGTTCGCCCCCCGCCACATGCACGGCACTGCGCAAGCCCAGCCACTTCGCCGCCGCAACGGCCACCACGCCGCAGCCGCCCGACCAGATGGACTGAATCAGGTCGAAGCGACCGCGGCCATGCTCGCGCACGATGGCGCGCACGGCGCGTGGCACGGTCGCACGGCCGCCGATGTTGTGCACGCGCGCCCCGCACAGCCACCACTCGCCAGGCTCGGCCTCCTGCCGCAGCGCGAACACATGCACCTCGTGCCGCGCAGCCAGACGCTTGAGCAGGGCCAGCAGGGCCGGCACCACCTTCACCTCGCCCGAACGGTCCACGCCGCCGGGCACGACGACCGCGATCTTCATCAAACCACGACCTCCGCATGAACACCGACACCCGTCTGCTCGACACCCAGCAAGCCTTCGACAGCGTCGCCGCCGACTACGACGGCCCGCGCGGCAACAACATCGCCATCCAGGACATGCGCGACGAGATGTGGCGCTGGCTGGACAAGAGCTTCGCGCCCGCCAGCCGGCTGATCGACCTGGGCTGCGGCACGGGGCTGGATGCCGTGCACCTGGCCGGCCAGGGCCATCACGTGACGGCGACGGACTGGTCCGAGCGCATGGTCGAGCGCACCCGCGACCGCGCCCGCGACGCCGGCCTCGAAGTGGACGCCCGCGCCGTCGGCGCCCACGAGCTGCAGCGCCTCGAGGGCGACGCCGCCTTCGATGGTGCCTACTCCAACCTCGGCCCGCTGAACTGCGTGCCCGACCTGGGCGCCGTCGCCTCCGAATGCGCCCGCCTCATCAAGCCCGGCGGCCACCTGGTCTTCACCGTCATCGGCCGCTACTGCCCCTGGGAGCTGGCCCACTACGCACGCCAGCGCCGCTGGGCCCGCGCCGGCATCCGCTTCGCGAAGGGCACCGTCGCCGTCGGCATGAACGGCCGCACCATCTGGACGCGCTACTACACGCCCACGGAGTTCTTCGCGCCTTTCGCCGAGCACTTCGAGCTGGAGGTGCAGCGCGGCCTCTGCGTCTTCGTGCCGCCGCCCTATCTGACCTGGCTGGCCGAACGCCATCCGCGCTGGCATGAACGGCTGTGGGCCCTGGACCGGCGCGTGGCCGGCTGGCCGCTGATCAATCGGCTGGGCGATCATTTCCTGCTCGTCATGCGCCGCCGCGCCAGCAGCTGAAGGATTTCGTCCAGCAGCGGATGGCGGCTCCAACGCAGGGCTGCCACCCAGGCCAGCGGCGCCAGCGTCCAGGGCACGGCCAGGACGACCAGGGCCGCGAAGGCGCTGCCGCCGACCGCGCCCAGCAGCTCTCGCGGTGGCAGGCCAAGATGCCGCGCGGCGATGCCGAGCTGCACCGGCAAGGTCACCACGGCTGCCGCGCAAAGCGCCCAGGCGAAAGACGCCAGGCTGCCATCGAACAGCAGCCAGCCGAAGCCGATGCGCGCCATCAGGCTCACCGCCGTCGGCCAGGCTGCCAGCTCAGGCCGGCCGACGGCCGCCAATGCGGCGCCGAATTGCGTGAAGGCCAGGGCCGGCGCCGCGACCAGGGCCAGCGGCAGCACGGCCGGCAGGCAGTCGAGCCAGGCCGGACCGTAGAGCAGGCGCACCAGCGGTTCGCGATAGACAACGGTCAAGGCCAGCAGCGGCCAGCCCAGGCCGGTGAGCAGGGCCGTCGCGCGGCGCAACACGGGAGCCAGCGCGTCGCCGCGCGCGTGACGACTGGACAGCAGCGGCAACGCGCCGAAGTTCAGGGCCTGGCCCGCAACGACCTGCAGCAGATTGACCGTCGCCTGCGCGCGGCCCAGCAGGCCGAGCTGGTGCGGCGCGGACAGTCGCCCCAGCAGCAGGTCCGGCACGGCGGCATGCAACCCCGCCAGGCCGCCGGCGAACAGTGATGCGCCGCCAAAACGCAGCACCTCGCCCCAACCCTGCCACGCCGGCCGCCAGCGCAGATGGGCCGGACGCCAGCCAGCATAGGCCAACCCGCAGGCGAGAGCCGCGGCGACCTGGGCCCAGGCCAGGCCCAGGGCACCGGCACCTTCGGCAGACAGGCTCAGGGCCACGATGGCCTGGCTGGCCACACCCAGCCACGACACCTTGGCGATGCGCGCCGCCGCCAGCTCGCGCAACTGCAGCGCCGCCATCACGCTGCCAAAGGCCGAGACCGGCAGGCCCAGGGCCAGCACGCGCAGCAGCGGCGCCAGGCCCGGCTGGCCCAGCAGTTCGGACAAGGGCTCGGCCAGCAGCAGCAGCGCCAGCAGCGCCGCCAGCGTCGTGCAGATGAGCAGGCCCAGGCAGGCCGAGAAACGCTGCGGCGTCAGCCTCGGCTCGCGCTGCAGATAGGCCGAAACGCCGAAGTCGCGCAGCAGCTGGACGATGCCGAAGACGGCCGTCGCCATCGCGAACAGGCCGAGGTCGGCCGGCTGCAGCAGCCGCGCCAGCGCCAGGCCGAGCAGGAAGCGCAGCGCCGTCTCGCCGCTGGACGCGGCCAGATTGCCGAGGAAGGCGCGCCGGACATCGGTGTGCGCCAGGGGCAGCGGCAACGTGGTCATGCGGCCAGCGCGTCCGCATAGGCGGCCGCGAGACTGCGGCTGAATGCCGCGGGTGAGCAATGGGCGTCGAAGCGGGCCCGCACTGCGGCACGGCGCTCGGCCGCGAGCGTGCCAGCCAGGGCCACCAGCGCATCGGCCAGCGCTGCCGCGTCGCCCGTCGGCCACAACCGTGCCGCGGGCAAGGGTCCCAGCAGGCTGCGGAAGGACGGGATGTCGGTCAACACGGGGCTGAGGCCACAGGCCAGGGCTTCGATGGCGCTGTAGCCCGAACCCTCGCGGTGGCTGCCCTGCACGAAGACATCGGCGGCCGCCATCAGCATCTCGACCTGCGCATGGGGCACGGCCCCGAGCAGCTCGACCCGGCCCGCCAGCAGCGGGTCGCGCAGGCGCTCGCGAACGGCGTCGTAGAGCGGTGCCTTGCCGAAGCACATCCAGAGCTTGAGGCCGGGCAGCCGCGGCACGGCGCGCGCGACGCCATCGAGCACCGTCAGCGGGTCCTTGTTCGCGTCCAGATGCGCAACCCACAGCAGGCAGGGATCACCCGACAGCCCCGTCTCCCGCCGCGCCTCGTCGCGATCGCGCGGCTGGAAGTCGCAGCTCGACTCGGGCACCTCGTAGATGCGCGTGCGAGCCGTCACGAGGCCGCGCCGCACAAAGGGCAAGGCCTGCTCGCGGGCGTGGAACATCAGCCCACGCGCCCGGCCAAAGGCACGCCGCCAGCGCAGCCAGGCCAGGGGACGGCGCGGCGGCTGGTCGGCATGGTCCTGCAACAGCAGCGGCGCGTTGGGCGCGAGCATCGTCAACCAGCGGACCTCGCGCGCGAAGCCCAGGCCCTGCAGGTGCATCACCTCGGGCCGCAGGCGCTCGAGCAGCCCGGCCAGCCCGGCAGACGGCCGACCATCGCCCGCATCGAAGGGCAGGAAGTGGTAGTCCACGCCGTCCCGCCGCACGAAGCCTTGCATCGCACTGCACTGCACGACCTCGACTCGGGCGCCGGCCAGCGCGGCCGCACGCGCGCAATGCACCAGCGTCGGCCAGTCCCTCAGCAATTGCTCCGGCAGTCGGCCCAGCAGGTCGAGATGGGGGTTGATCTGGACGACGCGCATGGCTCAGAGCGCGTGCAACTGCGGGTCCCAGAGCTTCACGGCGCGCTCCAGCCAGCGCAGCTCGCGCGGCTGGTCATAATGGGCCAGTCGATAGCGCCAGGCGGAGGCCGCGCGCAGGGCGGCCTTCTGCCAGCCCGGCGCGCGGATGTCGGTCAGCGTCGGAAAGCGGCAGCCCAGCACGGTGCGGAAATCGTGGATGCGCTGGCGCAGGGCCGGGCTGAGCCAGGGCGCGTCCTTGTGGCACCAGTAGTCCACCCATTCCCGCTGCGCCCAGGCATCGGCGCCGTCGGGGAAGACGAAGCCCTTGGGCAGGGCCGGATCGCGCGGCGTCCAGCGGCCTTCCCCCGAACCCCCGAGGCGGCGCGGCGGCAGCGGCGTGTGGATGTGCAGCATGATCTCGGCGCCGGGATGCAGGCGCTTGACCTGGCGGATGAAGTCGAAGGTCCGCTCCGTTTCGCCCTCGGGGTCCTGCGGTGGCGCGAGCATGAAGGACAGCTCGGGCACGACACCGTTGGCGCGACAGGCCTCGACGACGGCCAGGGTCTGGTCGGAGCGCGTGCCCTTGCGCATGTCGCGCAGCAGGCTGTCGTTGGGCGATTCGGCGCCGATGTAGGCCATGCGCAGCCGGCTGCGACGCACCAGCTTCCAGGACGCATCCGACAGGCCGAGCAGCGCATCGGCGCGGGCATAGCACCACCAGGGCATCTGCAGTCGCGCCAGCACCTCCAGCAGGGGCTGCATGTCGACCTCGCGGTCGAAAAAATTGTGGTCGTAGAACTGCACCGAGTCCGCACCGAAGCGGGTCTGCAGGCCGCGCAGGTCGCGCTCCAGGCGCTGGCTTTCAGGCAGTGCCGTCTTGCCGCGGAACATGGCGGCCACACCGCAGAAGCTGCAGCGGTAGCGGCAGCCCAGGGCCGCCTGGTAGCCCGTGGTGCGGCGGCCGAGATAGGTCGGGCCGAGGTAGCGCTGCGGGTCGTCGACTTCGTCGTAAGTGACGTCGATCTGCAGCGGTGCGGTCGAGAAGGCGCGATCGGCGTTGTGCACGACGACCCCGCCACCTTCACGACGCCAGGACAGGCCGGCAACCTCGGCCAGGGACTTGTCGCCGGTCAGCGCGTCCAGCAAATCCATCAAGCCCTGTTCGCCCTGCCCTCGCAGCGCGTAGTCCACGCAATCACTGTTCAGCGCCGCATCGGTGCACAGCGTCGGGAAATAGCCGCCCCAGACGATGGGCAGCCCGGGCGCCGCGGCGCGGATGGCGCGCGACACGGCGAGCGCGGCCGGCAGTTGCGGGCCGCCCATGACGGACAGGCCTACAGCCGTGTAGCCACCCTCCTTCACCGCGGCGGCTGCCGTCTCGGGCAGATGCCGATCCAGATTGCCGTCGAGGATGCGCGTCTCATAGCGCCCCTTGAGCGCGGCGGCCAGATGCATGACGGCCAGCGGGAAGCGCGCGTTGGACGTGATGCGCGGGTTGATCAGCAGCACGCGCTTCATGCCAGGGCCTCCTCGGAAACGGGCTCAAGTCCCGGCTCCGTCATGACGAGTTGGGGCGCGATGGCCTTGAGACGGCCATCGATGCGCACCGGCACCAGACCCAGCGCTTCGCCGACATCGGCGTCGGCATATAGAGGTCGGCCGGCGACGACGACGAGGCGCAGGTCGGCCCGAGTGGCACGGGACAGCGGCAGCCCAGCCGGCAATGCGATCAGGTCGGCGCGCAGGCCCGGCTGCAGACGGCCACGATCGGTCAGCCCAAGCATTCGGGCCGCGCCCTCGGTGACCCAGGCTTCCAGACACTCGTCGCTCCAGCCTGTCAGTTCTCGTACCAGCGCCAGTTCGGCCAGCAAGTCGCGGCTGCCACTGATGCGGGAGTCGCTGCCCAGGACCAGGCGGCCTTGATCGAACAGCCAGCCGGCGTCCAGCGTGCAGCCGAAGAGATGGAGGTTGGAGGCCGGGCACCAGACGACGCCGGCACCGGCATCGACGAGGCGCCGCTGCTGCGCGGCGCTCAGGCCCAGGCCATGGACGAGCAGCGTGCCCGGCGCCATGCAGCCCAGGGCTTCGAGGCGGTCGAACTCCAGCGCCGCCGCGTTGTCCGTCCCTTCAGCCGCGTGGATGATCCATGGCTGACCCGCCGGTGTCGTCTGACGGGAGGCACGCACTTGCTCTTCGCCATCCAGCGCCAGAGAGTGGGACCAGCCGCCGAGCTCGGGCACGTCGACGGGGAAGTCCGCCTCGTCCAACACGGGGTCGCGCGGATCGTGATGCAGCACCGTGGTCACGCCGCTCAGCAGATTCTTCAGGCCGCCCGCCAGCAGGCGCTGCGCCCGCGGCTGAGCACGATGCGCCAGCAGGACCGCATCCTTCGACAGCCTGGGCGTGATGTCGGCGATCCACTCGCCGGCATTGCGATAGCCCTCATCACGAAACTTCAAGCGCGGCAGTGCGCCGTTGAGCTGGAGGTGGTCGTGGGCATTGATGAGACCGGGCAGCAGCCGGGCGCCGCGCAGGTCGATACGCTGGCCGCCGGAGCCGGCGACGATGCGATCGCCCTCGATGCTCAAGCTCAGGCCACCTGCCGCGTTGAAGAAACAAAGAGAACTCATGGCTTCACCAGCCTCAGCGCCAGCACGACGGCCAGGCCGTTCCAGCGCGCATAGAAAGCCTCGGAGCCCGTGAAGGCTTCTCTCAGTTCCTGGCCGACAAGCACCTCGCGTTGTGCCTCCAGCACCAGGCCCGCGCGCCAGGCGGCTGCGAGATGCGCATCCGGGTCATGCAGCGCATGCAGCAGTTCATGGCGCTGGCCGCTGGCATCCGTGAAGCTGCGCGTCATGCCCGCGCGCGCGGCGTCGGGATGGAAGTCGGAATAGACCAGCACGCCGCCCGGCGCGAGCACGCGGGCGACCTCGGCCATCCAGGCATCGAGGCCGGGCGCGTGGCCGACGGCCAGGCCGCTGACGACGAGATCAAAGCTGGCCGCCGCAAACGGCAGGCGGGACATGTCGGCCCGCACGCGACGGGCCAGTGGCGCACGGTTCAGCATGCCGGCGGACAGATCGCTGCCGACGACGAGACTCGCCCCCTGCTCCTGCATCAGCAGGCCATAGCGCCCGCTGCCGCAGGCCAGGTCCAGCGCGCGACGGCCGGCCACATCGGGCAGCAGGGCCAGCACGGCGGCCTGCTCGGCGCGCATCAGCGGGTTGTGGGGCAGCGGCGGGTAAGCCTCGGCCCAGAGGTCGTAGGCGGCTTCGTTGGCGAGCCGGTTCATGAAGCAAACCACTTGGAGCAGACGCAATGCGCGCACTCGGGCCGCTCACCGGCGCGGATGCTGGCGCGCAGGCGGCGCTGCGGCGTCGAGTTCAGTTCGTCGACCAGGCCTGCTTCGCCCAGCCTACCGGTGCCGGCGATGAAGAAGCAGGGCCGCACGCTGCCGTCGGCCTCGATGACGGCCGAGTGCTCGGGCGCATTGCAGCGCACCGGCGGCGCCTCGCCCAGGCCGAGGCGGGCACGGTAGTGGGCTTCGATGCGGCGCAGCTTGGGCAAGGACTCGACGATGAAGCCGCTGGCGAAGTCCGCTGGATCGAGCGCATCCAGGCTGCGGGCAAGCACCGGCAGATCCTCGGCCCGCAGCGCAATGCCGTCGATCGGCTCGCCATGACGGCCAAAGGCCTCGGCGTGGCTGACATCGGCCGCGAGGAAGGAGATGCTTGCCACGCCCAGCCTGTGGGCGAGCGCCACCAACGCTGCCAGTTCGCCCGCATTGCCGCGCTGCACGGTGACGCGCAGGCCGACTTCCATGCCCTGCCGCACCGCCGCCCGGACGCCGGCGCAGACGGGCTCGAAGGCATCCAGCCCGCGGATGGCCGCATAGCTGGCGGCGGTGCTGCCATCCAGCGACACCGTCACCTGCTCGAACAGCCGCGCCACCTCGGCCGCCTGCTTGGCCAGGGCCAGACCCGCCGTCAGCAGCCAGAGCTTGTGGCCCCCGCTGCGCAGCAAGGCCGCGATCTGGGCCCATTGCGGATGCAACAGCGGCTCGCCACCGGAGACGAGCACGGTCTGCGTGCCCAGCTCGCGCAGACCCGGCAGCAGAGACTTCACGGTCTCGACGTCGATGTCGCGCCGGCCATGGCGCCAGTAGTCGCAGCTGATGCAGCGCGAGTTGCAGCGCTCGGTCAGGTAGAGGGTCGCCAGCGGCAGGCGCGTGACAGGCGCTGCCAGCGCGCGGGGCCGTTCGACGATGACGCTAGAACAGTCCATGCAGCTCGACAAAGCTCTGCCGCCGGTTGTCGATGGCGTTCTGCGGAATGCCGCCGAACTTGCGCCAGCCCGCGCGCAGCTGCACGAAGGCGATGGGTGTGTACTCGTAGACCAGGCTGTAGCGCACCTTGTTGTCGTGGGCCACGCGCCGGTCGGGGTCGAGGACCTCGCTGGTGAGCTTCAGGTTGTGGCCCTGCTGCACCAGCCAGTTGGCCTCCAGCAGCGTCGCGACCTGCCTGCGCTTGCCCTCGGGGTAGCCGGCGTCGCTGACCATGTCGAACTCGGCCAGCCAGGCCACCGGCCCCGTCGTCGTGCCGGCGAAGAGACCATAGGCCTGGCGATCACCGGCCGACGACTTGACCTGGGCCGTCGCCGCGCCGACGCGGCCCCAGGGCTGCATCCAGATGGCCTGGGCCGTCGTCTGGTGGCCGGTCGTGCCGCCCTTGTTGCCGGGGCCGTTGCTGCGCACGAGCTGGATGGACCATTCTTCGCTCTCGCGGCCCATCTCCAGGCCCTTGTCGGGCACGGTCATGCTGACGCCGCTCAACTGGCGCGCAAAGGCCAGGCTGTCCTGCAGCCGCCAGCCGAAGGGCAGATAGAACTGACCGACCTTGGCATACCAGCCCAGGCCCGGCGTCGACAGCCGCACATAGGCCTCCTGGCGCTCGGACTTGCCGGGCGCGACCTGCTGGTCGAGGTAGGCGCCGAGGTAGTCCTTGATCAGCTGCACATCGGCATAGAGGCGCGTCTGCTCGGTGCCGCCGACGCTGCGGGTGGGCTGACCCGAGACCGAGGTGCGCGTCGTCGCGGTGCGCAGATCGCCGCCCAGGCGCAGGCGGTCGTCGAAGAGGGAGCCGTTCCAGCCCTGCAGCGCCTCGGGCAGCGAGTTGGCCGGGATGACGTTCTGCGCAAAGGTATTGCCCACCGCATTGCGCAGACCGCCGCCGGTGGGATTCACGTGACAGGCCACGCATTTGAGCCCGGAGCGGATGGCGATGTAGGGCTCGGCCCTCGCCGTCGACATGAGGGCCAGCAGGGCGAGGCCGAGGAAGATTCTCACGGCCTTCATTTCTGCGCTCCGTTGTCGATCCACTGACGGATCAGGGCGATGGTCTGGGCGTCCAGGTAGGGACCGCCGAAAGGCATGCGCGCGCCGACGGCCTGGTGGCCTTCGAGCTTGTGGATGATGTAGCTGTTGGCCGAATCTCCGGGGGCCACGCGCTTCAGCGCGGGCACCTCGGCGCTCGACGCACCCACCAGCATCGTGAAGCTGTTGGCCGCATCCAGCCTCAGGCCCTGCGGTGCCGCGCCGCCGGCATGGCAGGCCGTGCAGATGGGCGTGAAGACATGGGACTGGATGGAGCTGTAGGTCGCCGTCATCGGCCCGCCCGGGTCATCGCCTTCGCCGAGCGGGCGGCCGTTGGCATCGAGCCCCGCGCCGCTGCCGCCGCCGCAGCCCGCGACGAACGCGACCGTGGCGCACAGCGCGGCCCCAAGCATTCTTGACATCCTCATCGTCGATCTCTCCTGGTACTCACTGCGCCGTGAGTGCCAGCCCGCTCGGCGCGGGTTCAAGAAAAGATGAAGTTAGGGAGGGCCTGCCAGTGCTAGAAGGCCGTGGTGAGGCTGAGCACCGCCGTGCGCCGGCGCGTGGCGTCGGTCCAGGTGTAGGGACCACCACGGCCGGCGGCCATCCAGGCCAGCTGCAGCTCGCTGCTCGCGCCCAGTTGCCAGGACGCGCCCAGGCGCAGGTCGGCGCGCGTCGAGCTGCGCGACTCGAAATAGGGCAAGGCCTGCCCCTCGAAGCCATGCAGCAGGCCGGCATGGCCCAGGGCAGACACGCCCGGCGCCAGCGGCCAGCGCAGATTGAACTCGGTGTAGACCGTGCGCTGGCCGATGCCGTAGTAGTCGGGCGAGACATAGGCGCGCAGGCTCCAGCGCTCGCCCAGCAGGCCGACATAGGCCTCCTGGTAGTCGTAATTGGAGACGTTCTCGTAGGCGTGGGCGGCGATGCCCGCCTCGCCGTCCAGGCCGGGCGCGAGGTCGAAGACGCGGCCGCCATAGAGCTGCAGGGCGGCGCCGCGTCTTTGCGAGAAGCGGGCCTGCGCGAGCTGGGCGCCCGCATACCAGCCGTCGCGGCCGTCCCAGGCCAGGCCGAGCTGGGCGCTGGGTCGGTTGCGGCTGTAGGACATGCCGCGGTCACGCGCGTCGGTCTGCAGCGACAGCGTGCCGCCGATGTCCGCCCAGGCTCCGCCCGCGCAGGCCAGCAGCGTGGCGACCAGCGTCGTCAGTCGGGCCGGGTGCGCGGGGGGCATCAGTTCGGAGTTTGCCCTTGCGTCGTCTTGCAGGTGGGGCCGCGCGCGCCCGCATGGCGGGCCAGCGTCGCGCAGCTGTCGATACGGCCTTGGTCCACCGTGACGAATGCCGTCTTCACGGCCAGAGCGGTGTGCGGCCCGTCGAGTTCGCGCACCAGGGCCAGCAGGCCGGCGGCATGGGCGGCGGCGAAGGAGGAGCCCGACACCAGCGACCAGCCGCCACCGACGGCCGTGCTCGGCACGTCCCGCCCCGGTGCAATGACGACGCCGGCCGGCAACGGCGGCGCGCTGCCGACGACGAGGACGCCGGGATGGTTGGCCGGAAAGGGCCCGTTCTCGCCCGGCATGGCGGCCACCACCGTGGCGCCGCGCGCCTGGGCCTGGTCGATCAGCAGGGCCAGCAGGCGGTCGTCCGGCCCGCCCAGGCTCATGTTGATGATGTCGGCACCCTGCTGGATGGCCGCATACAAGGCCTTGGCCAGGCCGAGGCTGGTGCACAGGGTCTGCGTGCCGGCCGCCTGCCAGCAGGCGCGCAGGGCCAGCAGCCGGGCCTGAGGCGCGATGCCAGCAATGCCCACGCCGTTGTCGTTGCGCGCCGCGATGATGCCGGCGATGGCCGTGCCATGGCCCTCGGCCGGCGGTGCCTTGTCGTCGACGAAGTTTTCGTTGAGGGCCAGCTGGCCGACGAGGTCGGGATGGCCGGCCTCCACGCCGCTGTCCACCACGGCCACCCGCACGCCCTTGCCGGTGGCGAGCTGGTGCAGCTCGGCCAGATGCCATTGGCGCGCCGCGGGCTGGGCCTGGTAGAGCGGCTCCTGCTCGCTGCCCTGGCCGCGGTAGAGGCTCACCGGCTGGGCCCAGGCCACGCGCCTGTCCTCGGCCACCGCCTCGGCGACCTTGGCCGGGCTGCGCGTGTCGCCCTCGGGCAGGCGCATGACGAAGCAGTCCACACCCGCCAGGGGCATGGCCCATTCGCTGCGCATCTCCAGGCCATGCGCCTGGGCCAGGGCCTGGGCCACCTGCTGGCGCGACTGCCGCCCCACGCCTTCGCCATAGGTCCCGGCATAGCTGCCGTCGGGCCGGTAATGGGCCTTGGGCAGTTGCAGCATGACGAGGACCTGGCGCTGGGCCTCCTCGGCCTGGGCCTGAGCCGGGCTGGCGAAGCAGCTCAGCAGCAGCGCGAACAGGCTCAGCCAGAGTTTCATCGCGTCGGTCCCGGCTGCAGGGACTCCGCCACCGCGACGATGGGCGCCGTGCGCAGCTCGGCCAGGCCGCGGGCATCGACGTGCAGCAGCCAGGCACCCGTCTCGGTCGGCCCGGCGACGACACCGGCACCGTGGGCCTGCAGCAGCTCGCGCACCGCCTGCTCGCTGGTGCCGGGCTTGAACATGACCAGGGCGTCGGCCACCACCGGCGCCGTGCCGGCGGCCGACAGGCCTTCGTAGACCGGTTCGGCCTGGCGGTCGTGCAGCCACAGGCCCAGCAGCAGCGCGCAGGCGGTGCCCTGCAGGCCCAGGGCCCAGGGCATCCAGCGCGGCGCCGTCGGCTTGGGGCGAGCCGGTTCCATCAGGGCGTGCATCCTGGCGAGACCGGCTTGCACATCGCCACCCGCCACCGGGGCGCCGGCCACGCTCAGCAGGGTCTGCATGGGCTGCTCGGCCGCCAGCTCGTTGCGGCAGGCCTGGCAGCCCAGCAGATGCTGCTGCAGCTGCTGCATTTCGCCCTCGTCCAGCTGGCCACGGGCATACCAGGGCAGCAAGGCCTGCATGGCGGCATGCTCGTCATGGTCCATGGGAATCACCACACTCATCGTTGTTCTCCTTGCTCCAGCCCGGCGAGATCGTCGAGCAGGAGCCTCAGCCGGCGCCGCGCGTAAAACATCCGCGTCTTGACGGTCTCGGCGGGGCAGCCGACCACCTCGGCAATCTCGGCATAGGCCATGTCATGGAAATAGCACAGCTCGACGACGGCGCGGTGCTCGGGCGACAGCTCGGCCATGGCGCCGCGCAGCCGCCCCCGCAGCTGGGCGAGGCCCAGTTGCTGCTCCGGCCCCGGCCCCGGGTCGGAAGCTTCTTCCATCTCGTCGCCGTCCACCGGCAGGTCCTGGCGGCTCAGGGCCTTCAGCGCCTTGCGGTAGGCGATGCCGAAGATCCAGGTGGACAGCTTGCTGCGCCCGTCGAAGCCCTCGGCGCGTTGCCAGACCACCATCATGGTGTCGTTCAGAGCCTCCTCGATGGCGTCGGCCTGGCGCATCAGATGCGACAGGAAACGCCACAGGCGGGGGTGGTAAAGGCGGTAAAGGGTGTCGAAATCAACCCGCCTGCCGCGCTTGACACCCTCCAGCAGGGCCAGTTCCAGCGCCTCGGCGGCGGGCCCACGGGCGGGCGCCACGGCGGCGTCGTCACGTTTCTTCCTGATGCGGGGCCACTTCAACATGCTCGCCTGCGGGTTTCCAATGCACTTGAGTCCCGGCTCGGCGCCCGGAGGTTCAAAGTGATGGTAGCGAGCGCCCCGAAACGGGGCAGAGTCCCTCAGGCCAGACTGGCTGTTCGTCGGCGTAGTTGGGATCGCTTAGCCAGATACGGTAGCGGCCGATGGCCGTGCCGATGACGGTGGGCAGGTTGGCGATGTGGACGTGCTACTGGTCGCGCGCCTCCAGCAGGTTGCGCATGCTGAGGGTGCAGCGGTCGGCGCGGCGAATGAAACGTTCCATGGAGTCTCCGGAAAGCGTGGGCGCGGGCGGCAGGGCGCTATCAAGCCCCAGAACACATCGCTTCATCAAGCCTTAGTAAGCGCTATCGTTGCGCCATGAGCGAAGCCGACGCCCTGCCCCTGGACACCCCGACCGAAGTCTGGGCCGGTGAGGCCACCGACGCCGAACCGCGGCTGCAGTCCGGCGGCGGTGCGGTGGGCCACACCCGCGAGTGGCATGTCAGCGGCGACTGGACGGTGCTGGCCTTGCGAGAACGCTACGAGGAGTTCCGCCAGCGCGTGGCCACGGCCATGAAGGAAACGCCCGACGCCCTGTGGGATCTGCGGGCCCTGGGCCGGCTGGACACGGCCGGTGCGCTGACACTGTGGCAGGGCTGGGGCCTGAAGCCTCCGCCACGGCTGCTGTGGCTGCCCGAGCATGTGACGCTGTTCTCGCAGTTCATGCAGCCCGGCGCCCTGCCGCGGCGCAAGCGCAGCCTCAAGCCCGGGCTGGAGCTGGCCAATCTCAGGCTGCTGAACTTCGCCCATCACGCCGTCGACCTGGTCGCCCTGGTCGGCCGCCTGCTGCTGGACAGCGTGCAGATGCTGCGCCAGCCCTCGCTGATCGGCTGGCGCGAGATCTCGGCCAATGTCTACCGCACCGGGGCCCAGGCCCTGCCCATCACGGCCCTGGTCGGCTTCCTCGTGGGGCTGACCCTGTCCTATCTGATCTCCAAGCAGCTCAAGACCTACGGCGCCGACATCTTCGTCATCAACATCCTCGGCCTCGCGGTGCTGCGCGAGCTGGGCCCGCTGCTGGCCGCCATCATCGTGGCCGGCCGCTCGGGCTCGGCCATGACGGCCCAGATCGGCGTCATGCGCGTGACCCAGGAGCTGGATGCGCTGTCCGTCATGGGCATCTCCCACACGGTGCGCCTGGTGGCCCCCAAGGTCGTGGCCCTGGCCGTCTCGCTGCCGCTGGTGGCGCTGTGGACCAGCGGGATGAT
This sequence comes from uncultured Comamonadaceae bacterium, assembly GCA_966111775.1. Lineage (GTDB taxonomy): Bacteria > Pseudomonadota > Gammaproteobacteria > Burkholderiales > Burkholderiaceae_C > Pelomonas. The sequence continues at coordinate 25,946 of CBHWBD010000034.1, forward strand.
GCTGCTGGGCGGCATGGCCGCGGCCAGCGCCCAGCTCAAGCTCGACCCCATGCAGTTCTTCCACACCCTGCCCAGCGTCGTCGAGCCGGTCAACCTGTGGCTGGGCTGGGCCAAGTCGGTGCTGTTCGGCGGCCTCATCGCCCTGCTGGCCTGCCATTTCGGGCTGCGCGTCAAGCCCAACACCGAGAGCCTGGGCCAGAGCGTCACGCAGTCGGTGGTGACGGCCATCACGCTGGTCATCGTCGTCGATGCAATCTTTGCAGTCCTGTTTTCGAACGTGGGCGTTTGAGATGACCCAGCCCGAAGCCATCATCGAAGTCGACAACGTGACGACGGCCTATGGCGGCCACGTCATCCATCGCAACCTCAACCTGACCGTGCACCGCGGCGAGGTGGTCGCGCTGATCGGCGGCTCGGGCTCGGGCAAGACCACGTTGCTGCGCCTGCTGCTCGGCCTGGAAGTGCCCAAGGCCGGCACGGTGAAGATCTTTGGCCACCCGCTGGGTGCCTGCGCGGTGCGAGACCTGGAGCGCGTGCGCTACCGCTGGGGCGTGCTCTTCCAGGCCGGTGCGCTGTTCTCGGCACTGAACGTCTACGACAACATCGCCCTGCCGCTGCGCGAGTTGAAGAGCGTGCCGCCCGACCTGGTCAAGCCTCTCGTCATGCTCAAGCTGGCCCAGGTGGGGCTTAAGCCCGAGGACGCGCTGAAGCGGCCGGCGGAGCTGTCCGGCGGCATGGTCAAGCGCGTGTCGCTGGCGCGGGCGCTGATCCTCGACCCGCAATTGCTGTTCCTGGACGAGCCCACGGCCGGCCTGGACCCCGACAGCGCCAAGCAGTTCGTCAAGCTGCTGCGGCGGCTGCGCCAGGAGCTGGGCCTGACCGTCGTCATGGTCACCCACGACGTGGACACGCTGTTCGCCGTCGTCGACCGCGTCGCCGTGCTGGCCGACCAGCACATCATCGCCAGCGGCCCGCTGTCGGAGGTGGCACGCCTGCCCCACCATTTCGTGCGCAACTTCTTCCTCGGCCATGTGGAGCGCTGTGCCGAGGAGGATGTGAAGCGCTTTCGCCTCAGCCTGGACGACACCAGTGACGAGGGCGGTGTACCGGCCCTGCTGCGCGAAGACGCCAACGTATAGGACCTATGGAAAACAAAGCCCACGCCCTCGCCGCCGGCCTCTTTCTGCTGCTGCTCGGCCTCGCCCTGGCCGCCAGCGTCTCCTGGTTCCAGGGTGACCGCACCGAGCGCGTCCACTACACCGTCGTCGCGCGCACGGGCGTGCCGGGCCTGAACCTGAAGGCGCCGGTCAAGCTGCGCGGCGTCGAGGTCGGCTTTGTCGAGACCATCCGCTTCGACCCCGAAGACCCGCGCCAGATCCTCGTCGGCATCGCCGTCGACGCTGCCGCGCCGGTGTCCACCCAGACCTATGCCCAGCTTGGCCTACAGGGTGTCACCGGCCTGTCCTTCGTCGGTCTGGAGGAAGCCAACAGCCAAGGCGCACTGCAACGCGCGCAGCCAGGCGCCCGCCTGGCCTTGCGTCCGACCCTGCTGGACCGCCTGGCCGAAAGCGGCCCCGGCCTCGTCGCCGGCTTTGCCGAGACGGCCGTACGCCTGAATGCCTTGCTCAGCGACGACAACCGCGCCCAGCTCAGCAAGACCCTGGCCGAATTGCAGCAAGCCGCCAGTGACACCGGCAAGCTGATGGCGGCCCTGCAGCCCGGCGCGCGCGAACTGCCCGTGCTGCTGAAGGACGCCGACGCGACCGCCCGCCGGGCCCAGGCCGCCCTGACCCGCATCGAGGCCCTGGCCGCCGACGGTCAGTCGCTGGCCCTGGACCTCAAGGCACGCGCCAAGGCCCTGGACGACTTGCAGGCCGCCGCCGTGCAGGTGCAGGCCACCAGCCGCAATCTCGAACTCGCCCTGGTGGGCGAGACCTCGCCGCGCACCCGCCCCGTACTGGCCGACGTCTCTGCCGCCAGCCGTAGCATCGAACGCGCCGCCGACGCCCTGGGCGATCAGCCGCAAAGCCTGATCTTCGGCCGCGGCGCCCAGCCGCCCGGCCCCGGCGAGGCCGGTTTCACTGAACGTCTCAAAAAATGAAAACCACGTTCATCTTGTTTGCCGCAGCGCTGACCCTCAGCGCCTGCTCCCTGGCCCCGACGGTGCCGCCCAAGGCCGTCTACGACCTCGGTCCATCGTCCACCGCCACCACGGCCGGCGGCGCCCTGGCCTGGCGCATCGCCGACGTGACCGCCCCGCCCCAGCTCTCAAGCGAGGGCATCGCGTACCGCCTGGCCTTCCAGCAGGCCCAGCGCCTGGAGCATTACCGCGACAGCCTCTGGGCCGCGCCGCCCGCCGCCCTGCTTACTCAAAGGCTGCGCGAGCAGCTGGCCGGCGCACCCGGCTGCAACGGCCAGCCCGCTGCGCTGCTGACCGTCAATCTGGACGAGTTCGAGCAGGTGTTTTCCAGTCCCGGCAACAGCCAGGCCGTGCTGCGCCTGCACGCCACGCTATGGCCGGCAGCCGGCGCTGGCAGTCCATTGCAGCAGCACTGGCGCATCGAACGTACAGCGGCCCCCGACGCCCCCGGCGCCGTGCGAGCCCTGGCCCAGGCGGTGGACGAATGGACGCCGCAACTCGCCACCTGGCTGACGACTTCGGCCTGTCACTGAACTGAATCCAGGCGACGGCGGCCCGCGTAGCAAGGGCATGAGTCAACTCGGTCAGCTGCTGCGCGTCGGCCTGCAACGCGCCCGCCAGGACGCCAGCTCGCGCTGGACCTCCCAACACCTCCAACGCCAGCAGCAGCAGGGCTTGGCCACGCTGCGCCGCCATGCGCGCGAACGCTCGCCCTTCTACCGGCGCTTCCACCAGGGGCTGGACGAGGCGCCGCTGCAGGCCCTGCCCATCCTCGACAAGGCCACGCTGATGGCCGAGTTCGACAGCGTCGTGACCGACCCGGCGATCCGCCTGGCCGATGTCGAAGCGCACCTGGCTTCGCCCGATCCGGGCCGGCCCTATCTGGGCCGCTACACCGCGCTGTCGACCTCGGGCTCGACGGGCCGACGCGGCGTCTTCCTGTTCGACCGCGACGAATGGCGGGCCAGCCTGGCAGCCATCATGCGGCCGCTGATGTGGTCGGGCGCCCCGTCGCCGCTGGCGCGCCCGCGCACGGCGCTGATCGCCTCGGGCGCGGCCTGGCACTACTCGGCCCGCGTCGGCGCGTCGCTGTCCACGCCGCTGCTGCGCGGGCTGAAGCTGGACGCCGGTCTGCCCTTGACCGAGCTGGTGGCGCGCCTGAACGACTGGCAGCCGGTGTCGATGGCGGTCTACCCGTCCATCCTGCGCCAGCTGGCCGAGGAACAGCTGGCCGGGCGGCTGGACATCCCGCTGCGACATGTCGGCACCAGCGCCGAGCTGCTGCCGGACGCGACGCGTGAGCAAGTGCGCGCGGCCTGGGGCATTCCCGTCTTCAACACCTATGGCGCCACCGAATACGCCCCCATCGCGACAGAATGCCGCGAGGGCAGCCTGCACCTGCTGGAAGACCGCGCCGTCTTCGAGATCGTCGACGCCGACGGCCGCGCCGTACCGCCGGGCGAGTCGGGTGCGCGCCTGCTCGTCACGGTGCTGGACCGCCGCACCCAGCCGCTGATCCGCTACGAGATCAGCGACGGCCTGTGCGAGCTGCCGGGTGCCTGCCGCTGCGGCCGGCCGTTCAGGCGCTTGGCGCGCATCGAAGGCCGCGTTGAGGAGGCCCTGCATCTGCCGGCGGCCGACGGCGGCGCCACCATCGCCATCCATCCCAACCTCGTGCACCAGCTGCTGGAACGCGTGCCCGCCACGGGCTGGCAACTGCGCCAGGAGTCGACCGGGGCCCTGGCGGTGCTGCTGACGGGGACGCCCAGCGACCGCGACGCCGGCGCGCTGCGACAGGGCCTCGACGAGTTGCTGAAGAGCCGTGGCGCCGCCCCGCAACGCCTGGACCTGCGCTGGGTGGCCGAGCTGCCGCGCGGCGCCAGCGGCAAGGCGCCCCTCATCGTCGCCTTGCCCGCATGACATGGACCGAACGCGCAGGCCCCATCAATTCTGAGGTTGGGCGCCAGCCCCTGCCTGCCTAGACAACGCCGCCGATCCGGCCGGACCGGTCCAGTTGCGTCTTCGCCGCGCATGTCGTCGCTGCGGCGTCGACGGCCGCCCTGGCCGGCGCCGGCACGGTCGGCAATCTGTTCCGCCGCAGCGTCGCCGTGCTGAAGACCATGCACGATGCCAATGCCGCCTGGGGGCCGCTCTTCATCGCCCACCCCGGCACGATCTCGCGCGATCTGGCCTATGTGCGCTGCATGGCGGTCGAGCTGGAAACCTGATCCGCGGCGGGGGGGCGGCCTCCACCGCCTGTCAACGTCGACACCTTGCGCCACGAAGGCCGGCAAGGGGGCTCTCATGACCAACGGCAGAGGCGGGCTCCGAGCCCATGATCTCGGGCCATGCAAGCCCCCTCTGCCTCGCGCCACGCCGACTGCCGCCGGCGCCGCCGGCGCCGCTGACCGCCATGCGCACGCTGGTCGTCGCTCGCTCGGACAGCCCCGCCTGCGCCATGGCCCGGCGCCTCATCGACAGCGCCGCGCTGACGGTGCTGGACCATGCCCACACGGCCACCGAAGCGCTGGCGATGGCGCTGGCCCTGCAGCCCGAGCTGATGCTGCTGGACCCGGGCCTCAAGCCGGTGGGTGCGGCCGAGCTGACGGCCTCGCTGCACGACCCCGCGCCGCAGATCGTCTGGCTCACCCATGACGTGGTGAGGCGCTGCCTGGCCGTCGAGGGCCCGCTGCGCGTCAACGCCCTGCTGAAGCGCCTGCCGCGGCGTCGCCTGGGCGTGGAAGTGCGCCAGCTCATCGTGCTGGCGCATGGACGCTTCACGACGGTGGACCTGGCCGACATCCTGTGGCTGGAACTGCCCGATGCCCGCCACCCCGCCCCGCTGCTTTTGCATGCCTTCGGCGAGCAGCATGTGCTGCATCGCCGCCTCGGCGGGCTGCTGGACGACCTGCCGCCCGGCAGCATGCTGCGCTGCCAGAACCGCGTCGCGGTGGCGCCGGCTCATGTGCTGGAGGCGCTGCCTCACGACAAGCACGGCGCGACGCTGCTGCTGGACAACGGCACCCGGCTCGCCTGCGGCCCGCAGTTCTGGCCCGGGCTGGAACTGGCGCTGCGAGCGCTGGATACGCCGGTGGCCTCGGCCGACCAGCCGGCCGCTCCCAGCCGCTGGAGCGCCCCCTGGCGCCTGGACACGCCACAAAGGGACGACGGTTCAGCGAGCTGACACGCCGCAACACCGTCGGGTTGCGCCGTCAGCCCGGTATGCGCTACCTTCGTCACAGAGCGCAATCGCGCCACCCAGGTGAGGCATGGCTTCGGCTCGCACAGATGTTCACGACTGCGTCGCCCGGCGACGCCTGCTGGCGGCCGCTGCCTTGCTTGGCCTGGCCGCTTCACGTGACGCGCTGGCGCTGGAGACCCTCGTCGTCACCGCCGTCAGCCGCAGCGGCGGCAGTGGCGTGGCCGCCAGGCTGCTGGCCGAGATCTACCGCCGCGCCGGCTTCAACCTGCAGGTCGACGTGCTGCCCGCCTCTCGCGCCAGCCTGGTGGCCCTGAGCGACAAGGCCGACGGCGAGCTGGTCCGCATCGCCAGCTATGGCCAGAACTACCCCCAGTTGCTGCGCCTGGACCCGGCCTTCTACCGCGTCAGCGTGCGCGCCTATTCCCTGCCCGCGCGCAGCGCCAGCGTGCAGTCGCGCGACGACCTCAAACACTATTCGCTCGGCTCGATACGCGGCATGGCCTATGTGCAGGACCTGACCGAGAACCACCCGTCGCTGACGCTGACGCAGAACCCGCAACAGCTCTTCCGCATGCTGCTGGCGGGCCGGCTGGATCTCGCCCTGTGCACGACGCTGGCAGCCCAGGCCGCCATGGCCGCCATCGGCACGGGCATCAAGGAGCTGGACGCTTCGCCCGACCTCGCCCGCTTCGAGCTGCACCACTACCTGAGCACGCGCCGCAAGGACGTCGCGCCGCGCCTGGCCGACGTCATCCGCCTCATGCGCGACAGCGGCGAACTGGAGCAGCTGACGCAGCAGTTCGAGGCAGCGGCGGTGCGCGAGGGCCTCAGCTGACCATCAGCGACGTGATGCCCGTCTGGCCCGGGTTGTAGAGGCGCAGGCGCACGTGGTAGCGCCGACCGGCGAACAGCTTGTAGGTGATGCTGGCGTTGCGGTCCTCGCCGCTGTCATCGTCGGCCGCGAGGTGGCGGGCCACGCCGTTGACCTCCTCGAACAGACCCAGAAGCGTGTCGGTGGCGCCCGTCGTCGCGACCGTGTATTTGCGCGATTCGGTCGGCTTGAAGAGGTAGTCCATCTGCTGGCCGGCGGCCAGGGCGACCGACACCGCCTTGCGCGCCTCCAGCACCGGCGGCTGAGCCGCCAGGGCCGGGTACCACTTCAGCACCCAATCCTTGTCCGCCTTGGACAGCTTGCCGGGCGGCGTCAGGCCGTTGACGTCGTACTGCTCGGGCTCGTCGATGAGGCCGGGCTCGAACTCGTACTCCATGATGGAGTCGGGGTCCCAGCTGGAGCCCTGCACCTGGCTGGGGTCGAGCTTTTCGAGGATGTTGTGGAAGGTGGTCTCGCGCGGCCAGCTGTTGGGCGGCTTGCCCAGCGAGGTGTAGACGGCCTCCTCGTGCCACTTGATGCCGGCAAAGGGGTTCTGGTGCTCGTGCTCCATGCCCAGCACATGGCCCAGCTCGTGCAGGGCCGTGCCGCGGCCATAGGGCGTGGTCAGGTCCCAGCCATAGACGGTGGTGGGCTCGGTGGTCGGCACATGCAGCACGTCACGGCCCACGGCGGAGGCCGAGCTGCCGTCGGGCTCGGAATAGCCGATGCGCACCTCGGCCTCGCTCATCTGCGTGACCTCCTGGAACACCAGGCCTATGCCCACGGCCTTCCACTCCGCGAAGGCGGCACGGATGGCGTCGGCCTGCTTCTTGGCCACGGCGTAGTGCCCGGTGTTGAAGAAGCAGTAGTGCAGCACCGTGCCGTTCAGCCACTTGCCCTGGGTGTTCAATATGGCACGGGCACGGCGCGGGTCGTTGGCGACGACGGCCGGCAGGGTCGGCTTGATGCGCGGCGGCGTGCTGCACAGCGGCTTGGGGCCAGGGCGGGCGGCGGGCTGCTTCTGCTTCTTCGAGGTGCTTGCCATGAGAGGCCTCCGGGTGGCATGACGATCGCGCCAGCATGGACCTGATGGCGCCGTCTTCCAACACCAAACTTGAGGACGAGTCCCTAGTGTCCCGTCCCGTTAATTCGTAGGCACGAAATCTGCATCGATTGAGGCA
>CBHWBD010000035.1:0-33279 GCA_966111775.1 uncultured Comamonadaceae bacterium
GCGCGCACGCCGTCCTGGGGGGGCGGCGGCGCCCACCCGGGGGGGCGGGGGCGTTGGTTTGCCGCCGGGCCCGCCTCCGCGATGTCGGCGGCCATGCGCTTGGGCGGGCGAGGGCCTTGCGGCGTGGCCAGGAAGAGCTTGGTCGCTTCGGCGCCGGCATCGAGGTTCTGCTTCACCGTGGTCAGCGCCGCAGCGACGGACTCGGGCTGAGGCAACTTGGCCAGGAAGGCAGGGTCGAAATGATCCAGGTAGATCGGCAGGCCCTGGTGCGGGAACAGCGGCAGGCCCGCCGTCAGGAGGCGAGGCCCCTTGAATTCACCTTGCTCCAGGCGTCTGCGCAGGGCCAGCGTGTTGTCGCGGTCGGAGGCGATGTCGAAGCCGGTGGTGAAGCCGTAGCGCGTGAGCAGGGCGGCGAGGCCGCCTTCGAGCGTGGCGGCTTGTGCCGTCGTGGCCTTCGCAAAGGCCGGGCCGTTGAGGTGGACGTGGCTGTTCTGGAAGCCGGCCATCAGCACGCCGCCGTCGCAATCCGGTGCCAAAGCAGGGATGCTGGCCTGGGCAGCATCGTCGCGCTTGGCGACACCGACGATGCGGCCGTCCTGCACCAAGACCACCCCGTTCTCGATGGGCGGCGCGTCCGGTGCGGGATACACCTTCACGCCGCGCAGCGCGCGGACGACGGGTTCGGCGGCCTGTGCCAACGGGGCCGCCATGAGGCAGCCCAGCAGGGTGGCGGTGATGCGGGCGAAGGGGCGGTGGGTGCAGCGCATGCGGTCCAGCGTATCAAACGTCAAGCTATCGTTGCCAGTCCATGCTGGCCTTCCATTCCGACGCCCACAGCCTGGCGCTGCCACCGGGCCATCGCTTCCCGCAGTCCAAGTACCGGCTGCTGCGCGAACATTTCGAGCGCGACCCGGGGTTGTTGCGCATGCAGCCGGCGCCGCCTGCCAGCGAGGGCGAACTGGTCCTGGCCCACACGCCGGACTATGTGGATGCGGTGCTGCAGGGCCACCTCAGCGCGGCCCAGCAGCGCGAGATCGGTTTTCCCTGGTCGGAATCCATGGCCGAGCGTTCGCGACGTTCCGTCGGTGCCACCATTGCCGCGGCCCGGGCCGCCCTGGCCGAGGGCGTGGCGGCCAACATGGCCGGTGGTACCCACCATGCCTATGCCGACAAGGGCTCGGGCTACTGCGTCTTCAACGACGTGGCCGTGGCCGCTCGGTTGATGCAGGCCGAATGGGCGCGCGGGCATCGCAGCCTGCTGCGCATCCTCGTCGTCGACCTGGACGTGCACCAGGGCAATGGCACGGCGGCCATCTTCCGCGACGACGACACCGTGTTCACCTTCTCCATGCATGGCGCCCGCAACTTTCCCTTCCGCAAGGAGGCCGGCGACCTGGACGTGGATCTGCCGGACGGCTGCGGCGACGCCGACTACCTGGCTGCGCTGGAGAACGCCCTGGACGAGGTCTGGTGCCGCGTCCGGCCCGATCTGGCCTTCTATCTGGCCGGCGCCGACCCGCACGAGGGCGACCGCCTGGGCCGGCTCAAGCTGAGCTACGAAGGCCTGGCCGAGCGCGACCGCCGCGTGCTGACCGCATTGCGCGAGCGCCGAATCCCGGTCGCCCTGAGCATGGCCGGCGGCTACGGCCACGACCTGGCGACCACCGTGGCGGTCCAGGTGGCCACACTGACCTTGGCCGCCGAGTCCTGGCAGGCCTGGCAGCGCATGAAAGAATCAGCCGCATGACCACCCGACCCAAGCCCGACGGCCGCGACGCCTACCCCCGCTTCGTGCCGCTGACGACCCGGTGGATGGACAACGACGTCTATGGCCACCTGAACAACGTCGTCTACTACAGCCTCTTCGACACGGCCGTGAACAGCCTGCTGATCGAGGCCGGCGCCCTCGACATCCATGGTGGCGAAGTCATCGGCCTGGTGGTCGAGACGCATTGCAACTTCTTCGAGTCGCTGGCCTTCCCGCAGCGCATCGAAGCCGGCGTGCGCGTGGCCCAGCAGGGGCGCTCCAGCGTGCGCTACGAGATCGGCTTGTTCGCCGCAGGCGCCGAACTCTGCGCCGCACGGGGTCATTTCGTGCACGTCTATGTCGACCGCGACAGCCGCCGACCGGTCGCCGCGCTGCCCGACGCCTATCTGAAAACCCTGAAGACCCTGACGCCATGAGCCGTTTCGCCATCCCCACGCCCGAGCAGACTGCCGCGGTCGATGCCGCCATCAAGACCCGGCACTCGCTGCGCGCCTTCCTGCCGACGCCGGTGCCGCGCCAGACCATCGAGGACATCCTCGAGGTCGCGTCCTGGGCGCCCTCGGGCACCAACACCCAGCCCTGGCAGGTGCATGTGCTGACGGGCGAGGCCCTGAAGCGCACGGCCGGCCGCATCCAGGCCACCTACCTCGACGCCGAGCAGAACGCCGCCCACAAGGAGGAGTACGCCTACTACCCGACCGAATGGCGCAGCCCCTATATCGACCGTCGCCGCAAGGTGGGCTGGGACCTCTACGGGCTGCTCGGCATCGCCAAGACCGACAAGGCGCGCATGCAGCACCAGCATGGCCGCAACTTCATCTTCTTCGACGCGCCGGTGGGCCTGTTCTTCACCATCGACCGCGTCATGCAGCAGGGCTCGTGGCTGGACTACGGCATGTTCCTGCAGAACATCATGGTGGCGGCGCGTGCCCGCGGCCTGCACACCTGCCCGCAGGCGGCCTTCACGCAGTTCCACCGCGTCATCGCCGAGGAACTGCAATTGGGGCCTGAACAGATGCTGGTCTGCGGCATGTCGATGGGCTTTGCCGACCCGGCGGCCGTCGAGAACAGCCTCGTCACAGAGCGCACGCCGGTGGCCGAGTTCGCACGTTTTCTCAGCGAATGACCTTCTCCGGTGCCGAACTGGGCCTGGCCTGGGCTGCGCCCTTCGCCGGGCTGCTGCTGTCCATCGCCGTCATGCCGCTGGCGGCGCCGACGGTCTGGCATCACCATTTCGGCAAGATCGCCGCGGCCTGGACCGCGGTCCTGCTGCTGCCCTTTGCCTTCAATTTCGGTGCAGCGGCCACGGGCGGTGTGCTCCTGCACACGCTGGTGGAGGAGTACCTGCCCTTCACCATCCTGCTCGGTGCGCTGTACACGGCGGCGGGCGGCATCTACATCCGCGGCAATCTGCATGGCAGCCCGGCGCTCAACGCCGGCCTGATGCTGCTCGGCGCGGCACTGGCGAGCTTCATGGGCACGACGGGCGCCTCCATGCTGCTGATCCGGCCCCTGATCCGCGCCAACGACAACCGACGCCACAACGCCCACGTCGTCGTCTTCTTCATCTTCATCGTCAGCAACGTCGGCGGAGCGTTGACGCCGCTGGGCGATCCGCCTCTCTTCCTCGGCTTCCTGCAGGGCGTCAGCTTCTTCTGGACCGCCGCTCATCTGTGGCCCCAGACGCTGTTCCTGCTCGCGGCGCTGCTGGCGGTGTTCTGGATCATCGACGCCTGGTTCTATCGCAAGGAGGGTGTCACGCCGGTCGACCCGACGCCCGATGCGCCCCGTCTCGGCATCGAAGGCGGCATTAACCTGCTGCCGCTGGCGGCGGCCGTCGGCCTGGTGCTGCTGAGCGGCACCTGGAAGCCCGGCATCGTCTTCGACCTCTGGGGCACGCCGCTGCCGCTGCAGGCCCTGGTGCGCGACCTGGGCCTGGTCGGCGTGATGGTCGCGTCGCTATGGATCACCCCCGCTGGCGTGCGCGAGAAAAACCAGTTCAGCTGGGCGCCGATGCAGGAGGTGGCCAAGCTCTTCATCGCCATCTTCCTGACCATGGTGCCCGTCATCGCCATGCTCAAGGCCGGCCCGGCCGGCGTGTTCGCGCCGCTGGCCGCCCTGCTCGATTCGCCCACCGCCTATTTCTGGCTGACCGGCGGCCTGTCGTCGGTGCTGGACAACGCGCCCACCTATCTCGCCTTCTTCAACCTCGCCGGCGGCAGTGCCCAGCAGTTGATGGCTGAGGGCGCCGCGGTGCTGGCCGCCATCTCGGGTGGCGCCGTCTTCATGGGCGCCATGACCTATATCGGCAATGCCCCCAATTTCATGGTGAAAGCCATCGCCGAGGAGCGTGGTGTCAAGATGCCGAGCTTTGGCGGCTATCTGCTCTGGTCCGGTGCGGTGCTGCTGCCTCTACTTTTCCTGATGGCCTGGCTATGGATGCGTTGAAAGTCCTGATCGCCCGACGGGCGCCCGCCGATGTGGTGCAAAAACTGTCGGCTCATTTCGAGGTCGACTACCACGACGGCGCATCGCCCTTGGGCGCCGACGAGCTGCGTGCCCGCCTGCAAGGCAAGGTCGGCGCCTACATCACCGGCACCGAGCGCATCACGGCGCAGCTGCTGGACGCCTGCCCGGGGCTCACGGCCGTCTGCACCATGAGCGTGGGCTACAACCACATCGACCTGGCCGCCTGCACGGCGCGCGGCGTCCTGGTCACCAACACGCCCGACGTGCTGACCGAGACGACGGCCGACTTCGGCTTCGCCCTGCTGATGGCCACGGCCCGGCGCATGAGCGAGGGCGAACGCCTGCTGCGCGACGGCGGCTGGAAGAGCTGGGCCTGGGACTTCCTGGCCGGCTCCGACGTCTACAACTCGACCCTGGGCATCCTCGGCATGGGCCGCATCGGCCAGGCCATCGCGCGCCGCGGCCGCTTCGGCTTCGGCATGCAGGTCGTCTATCACAACCGGTCCCGGCTGGCCGCCGACGTCGAGGCCGAATTGGGTGCGCGCTACGTCGGCAAGGACGAGCTGCTGCGCCAGGCCGACCATCTCATCCTGGTGCTGCCCTATTCGGCCGAGTCCCACCACTGCATTGCCGCCGCCGAGATCGCGCTGATGAAGCCGACGGCGACGCTGATCAACATCGCCCGCGGCGGCATCGTCGACGAGGACGCGCTGGCTGCCGCCCTGCGTGAGAACCGCATCGCCGCGGCGGGCCTGGACGTCTTCGAAGGCGAGCCCAACGTCAACCCGGCCCTGCTGACCCTGCCCAACGTCGTGCTGACGCCCCATATCGCCAGCGCCACTTTGCCGACGCGCAATGCGATGGCGACGCTGGCCGCCGACAATCTCGTCGCCGCGCTGACCGGCGCCCCGCCGCCAACGCCGCTGAACCCCCAAGTCCTTTCCGCATGAACCGTCGCCTGCTCTGCCTGCTTGCCCTGCTGCCCGTGCTCGCCTTTGGGCAGTCGCTGAAGAACAAGGCCCCGCCGCCGCCCGAGCCCGTCGCCGACGATCAGACCCCGCGCGACCCCAAGAAATTCGCTGCCCTGTCCCTGCTCGGCGACAACGTGCAGCTCATCAATCTGACGCCGGCGCGCGGCGACACCGTGCAGTCGGGTGAATGGACGTCCTCGCCCGCCGGCGGCCTGGACAACGCGGTGCTGCAGTCGCTGGATGCGGCCGTCAAGGCCCTCGGCAAGGATCGCGAGATCAAGCTCTACACCTCGACCACGCGCAGCCTCTTCGGCGACCCGGCCAACCTCTTCGTCAACGGCAAGCTCAGCCTGCCGGGCAAGCTCGGCGAAGCGGTGCGCCAGAGCGGCGCGGCCAAGCTTCTGCTCGTCACGCGCAGCCGCCAGGAGCCGGCCCTCGCGGCGACGCTGCCTGCGCGCATCCTCGCCACGCTGGAAGGTCCGGGCTTCGTGCTGGATCAGCGTCCCAGCGCCCAGATCGGCTTCGACGGCCAGCCGGGCCTGCCGGTGTTCGCGCCCTATGTGTCCATCCGCGTCGCCCTGGTCGACCTGAGCGACCTCAAGCTCAAGCGTGAGCAGTCGCTGGCGGTGGCGGCACGCCTGCCCGTGAGCACCGAGGCCGCGGCCAACCCCTGGGCCGCAACGACGACCGAGCAGCGCGTCAAGGCGCTCGAGGCTCTCATTGAGGCCGAGCTGCCGCGCGCGGTGGCGCCGCTGGTCTCGAACTAGGTCGCCAGATCGGGCAAGGCCTTGAACACCCCGGCCGGGTCCCAGGTCTGCTTGACCTGACGCAGCTTGGCCAGGTTGCTGCCGTAGTAGGCCTCGGACGGCCTGGCGAGCAGGCCGTCCAGGTAGTTCACATAGGCGCCGCCGCTGCTCCAGGCCTGCAGGGTGGTGCGCATGCCGTGGGCCCAGGCAGCGCCCTCGTCCAGCGTCGTGGCCGGCGTGCCGACGGCGAACTCGGCCAGGTATTGCGCGCTGAAGAGGGCGCGGCGGTGCGCGAAGGCCGTGGCGTCGGGCGCGACGCGGGCGATGGCGCCACCCATCAGGTTCAGCAGCACGGTGCCGACGCGGCCGCTGTCGCGGCGCTGTGTCATGGCCGTGCCCAGTGCAGCGACGCCGGCGGCGTCCAGTGCGGCGTCGAAATAGTCCGAGCTCGCCGCCATCGCCACACGGCCGAGCTGGCCGCTGGCGTTCTGGCTGGGCAGGTGGCATTGGGCGCGGCTGAAGGCCATGCAGCTGCCCAGCATGACGTCGCGGTAGCTGCGCGGCGCCAGGAAGGTGTCGGGCGGCGTGCGGCCGATGCGGGCCAGCAGGCCGTTCCAGTGCGGCTGCACGGCGGCCGCGTCGCCGCTGGCGATGCCCCAGAGATAGGTGCCCTGACCGGACAGTGCGAGCTGCGACCAGACCGTGTCGGGCAAGGTCTGCGGCCAGGCCTGCCAGGCCGCCATGACGGCGGGCAGCTCGGCGAGGCTGAAACTGGCGCCGAACTGCACCAGCGGCGCGACGGCATGGGTCTGGAAGCTCAGCGAGGTGACCAGGGCGACCTGGCCGCCACCACCGCCGCGCAGGGCCCAGAAGAGGTCGGACCGCTGCGTGGCGCTGCATTCCAGCTGTTGGCCGTCGGCCGTAACGACGCGGGCCGACAGCAGCGCGTCGCAGCTCAGACCGTGGGCCCGGTCCAGCACGCCGATGCCGCCGCCGAGCGTGATGCCGGTGATGCCCACGGTCACGCAGCTGCCTGAGGGGATGCAGCGGCCGGCCGTGATCAGCGCGTCGTAGACATCGACCAGCTTGGCGCCAGCGCCGACGGTGGCGAGCTCGCCATCGAGCTGCACGCCGTCCATGCCACCCACGTCGATGAGCAGGCTGCTGCCGCTGCTGGCGCCGAGATAGCTGTGACCGCCGCTGCGGGTGGTGAAGGCGAGCTTCTGCTGCTGCGCAAACGCGAGCGCCGCGGCGACGTCGGCCGCGCCCGCGCAGCGCGCGATGGCCTGGGGCAGCAAGGCGTCGTAGCGCGCATTCGCGCCGTGGGCCGCACGGTCGAAGTCGGCCTGGCCGGGCTTGAGCAGCGAGCCCTGCAGCTGGCGGGACAGAGCGTCCCAATCCGGCCCGCTGGGCACCGGTGCGGGAGCGGGGGCAGGCGAGGGTGAGGGAGCCGGCGCAGGGTTGTCGCCCCCGCCACCGCCGCAGCCGCTCAAGGCCGCAGCGCCCCCCAGGCCGAGCACAAAACGCCGTCTCTCCATCGCCGCCTCACAATGCCAATGAAATACCAGGTTGGCGACTGTACGTGATACCAGCAAGATACCAATGAAAGCGATTGCGCGTCGGGCGACAATGGATCGCATGAGCCTGTTCGACGTGTTGCTGCTGGGTCTGATGGCCCTGGTTTTGGTGCTGCTGGTGTTGATCTGGGCTCGCCAGAAGCCGCAATCCACCGGGGTCGCACCGGAGCTGCTGCAGAGCAACGAAAGGCTGGAACGCGAGCTGCGCGACGAACTCGGCCGCAGCGCCAGTGGCACCAGCCAGCAGCTGGTGCAGGGCCTGGCCCAGTTCCAGCAGGTGCTGACCCAGGGCCTGCAGGGCAGCAACAACGCCCTCGCTCAACAGGCCCTGGCCGCACGAGAAGCCCAGGATGCCGCGGCCCTGCGCAGTGCCCAGGCGCAGGCCGAATCCATGCAGCGCCTCAACGACGCGATGCGCGAGCAGTTGCAGCTGCTGTCCAAGACCAATGACCAGCGCCTGGCCGAACTGCGCCTGACGGTGGAGCAGCGCCTCACCGCCATCCAGCAGGACAACGAGAAGAAGCTCGAGCAGATGCGCGCCACCGTCGACGAGAAGCTGCACGCGACGCTCGAGCAGCGTCTGGGCGAGAGCTTCAAGCAGGTGGCCGAGCGCCTGGAGCAGGTCCACAAGGGCCTGGGCGAGATGCAGAACCTGGCGCGCGACGTCGGCTCGCTGAATCGCGTACTGACCAATGTGAAGACGCGCGGCGTCTTCGGCGAGGTCCAGCTGGCGGGCCTGCTGGACCAGGTCTTCACGGCCGAGCAGTACGCCGCGAACGTGGCCGTGCTGCCGGGCTCCAACGAGCGGGTCGAGTTCGCTATCTCGCTGCCTGGCCAGCGCAACGACGGCCAGCCGCTGTGGCTGCCCATCGACGCCAAGTTCCCGCGCGAGGACTACGAGCGCCTGCTCGACGCCCAGGAGCGCGCCGATGCGCCGGCTGCCGAAGCCGCCGGCAAGGCCATCGAGAACCGGCTGCGGCTCGAAGCCCGCACCATCCGCGAGAAGTACATCGGTCCGCCCCACACAACGGACTTCGGCATCCTCTTCGTGCCGACCGAGGGCCTCTATGCCGAGGCCCTGCGCCGCCCCGGCCTGTTGGAGAGCCTGCAGCGCGAACACAAGGTCATGCTCTGCGGCCCCACCACGCTGCTGGCCACCTTGACCAGCCTGCAGATGGGCTTTCGCACGCTGGCGCTGGAGAAGCGCAGCGCCGAGGTCTGGGAGGTACTGGGCGCCGTCAAGACCGAGTTCGGCAAGTTCGGCGACGTGCTGGCCAAGGCCAAGAAGAAGCTCGAGGAAGCCAGCAACACGCTGGATGCCGCCGAGGTGCGCACGCGGGCCATGACGCGCAAGCTCAAGGGCGTGGAAGCCCTGCCGGATGACGCGGCCCAGCAGATGCTCCAGCTCAGTCTCGGCGAGGACGCCGAGTGAGTCCAGGCAGCGAGGGCGCGCCCAATCCCAAGAGCCTGCGCCACGCCTTCGTGTGGCTGATCGCCACGCTGATCTGCGTGCATGCCTGCATGGCCGTCACGCGCGTGACGGCCAGCCTGTGGGTACTCAACCGCGGCTACGGCGAGGCCTCGGTGGGCTTGCTGCTCAGCCTCTTCGCCGTCGCGCCCATCGGCCTGTCGCTGTGGGCCGGGCGCCTGGCGGACCGGCATGGCTTTCACCGTCCGGTCGGCATGGGCGTCATCATGGCCGGCGTCGGCGCCTTGCTGGCGCTGACGGTGCAGCAGCTCTGGGCGATCGCCATCGGCTGCCTGCTGTGCGGAGGCGCCGTCGCGGTTGCCGCGGTGGCCATGCAGCGCGAGGCCGGGCTGATGGCCGACGAGCCGGGCGAACTCAAGCGCATCTTCAGCTGGATGGCCCTGGGGCCGGCCCTGTCCAACGCGCTCGCCCCCGTCATTGCCGGCCTGTTGATCGACCATTTCAGCATGACGGCCGCCTTCGGTTTCGCGACGCTGTTGCCGCTGCTGGCCTGGGGCCTGGCCCAGAAGGTGCCGCGCCACCTGCCGGAGCCGCTGACCAAGAGCTTTCGCGAGCGCGCCGCCTGGCAGCTGTTCAGGCTGCCGGCCTTTCGCCGGCTGATCCTCGTCAACCTGGTGCTGTCGGCCTGCTGGGATGCTCACAGCTTCGTCGTGCCGGTGGTGGGCCATGCGCGCGGCCTGTCGGCGGTCAGCATCGGCATCGTGCTGGGCAGCTTCGCGGCCGCTGCGACCTGCGTGCGCCTAGCCATCGTGCGCTTTGCCGACAATCTCGACGAGGTCAAGGCCCTGCGCACGGCCATGGTCGTCGCGATGCTGACCTTCATGGCCTATGCCTGGCTGCCCGGCACGGTCGGCCTGATGTGCGGCTCGGCGGTGCTGGGCATCGCGCTGGGCTCGGTGCAGCCCATGATCCTGGCCATGCTGCACCACGTCACGCCACCCGAGCGCCATGGCCAGGCCCTGGGCCTGCGCATGCTGACCGTCAACGGCGCCACGGTGGCCATGCCGGCCGGCTTCGGCATCCTCGCCGCCGCCACGGCCCTGGTCGCACCGATGTGGCTGATGGCCTCGCTGCTGTTGCTGGCGCAATGGCCGGCGCGCAAGCTGCATCTCCACGCCGACCTGGGTTAGGGCAGGCGGCTGCGTCAGCTTCATGCTGCCGTCAGCACTTTGCCGAAACAAACGATACCGCCGGGGCCTGGTGTTGAAGCGCCATTGAAACCCGGTCTGCCGAGACTGCCGGCATCGCTTCAACCCAGTCCAGGACGGCAGCCATGAAACTTCGCCACATCGCCCTTGCGGCGCTCGCCCTCGTTGTCGGCACAGCCCAGGCAGGCCTGGTCGGTCGTGATCTGGACGGCAACCTCGCCAACGGTGCCGAAGCCTATTACGACAGCGCGCTGAACATCACCTGGCTGGCCGACGCCGACTATGCCAAGACCTCGGGCTACGACGCCGACGGCCTGATGCACTTCACCGAAGCCAAGGCCTGGGCCGCACAGCTGAACCTGGGCGGCATCAGCGGCTGGCGCCTGCCCAAGATCAGCGACCCGACGCTGCCTTGCGCAAACAAGTGGTCGACGCCCAATTGCGGCTACAACCCCGAACCGGGCAGCAGCGAAATGGCCTCGATGTTCTTCGATACCCTGGGCAATATCGGCGCGCGGGACGGCGTCGGTGGCTGGCGCCCAGGCACATCCGGCATCGACTTCGGCATGGTCAACACCGGGCCCTTCAAGAATCTGCACAACGACAGCTACTGGTTCGACACGCCTTACCAGTTCGAGTACTACGACGATGCCTGGAATTTCGACTTCAGGACCGGGTATCAGGGCTTTCTGATCAAGGAGTACGACTTTCACAGCTGGGCTGTGCACGACGGCGACGTGGGCAGCCCCATGGCCACCGTGCCCGAACCGCAAGGTCTCCTGCTGGTGCTGTTCAGCCTGGCGGCGCTGGCCCTCAGCCGCCCCGGCTGCAAGTTCTCAACGCGTCGAATCCGGCTGACCACCACGCAGTGAAAGATGGATTGCCGTCCGGCGGGCCGACAGGGCGGTGAAGCTGCCGCCCTGCGAGCCTGCAGTCGACCGGACGGCCCCCGGCTTGCGTGCTTGCGCCTGTGCGCTTGCGCCGCCTAGCATCGATGCCGGGAGGCGGGTATGCAGGGCAGACGACGAAAGGCGCACGCGGCCGCATGGCTGGGCCTGATGGTGCTGGCCTTGCTGGCGGCTCAGCCGCTGCGTGCCCAGGTCGACGACGAGGACCCGGGCGACGCGCCCGCCGTGGCCATGCCGGCGGCAGAGGCCGAACGCCTGCTCGCCCAGCCCCTGCCCGCCGACGCCGCCGCCCGCTATGCGCTGTTGCAGCGCCAGGCGAGCGCGGCCCAGGCCCTGGAGCAGCGTGGCAAATACGTGGAGCTGTTGCGCGAACTCGCCACGCTGGGCCGCAGCCAGCCCGGCGGCGAGATCTGGATCCGCCAATACCTCAGCGCCGAATTCATCTGGGGCAGCTCCGGCCAGTCCCTGACGGCGGCCGACGCCTTCGCCAGCGACACCAGCCTGCCGCTGACCGCCCGCGCCGAGGCCGCGCTGCGCCAGGTCTATGCCCTGGCCCAGGCCCGCGACCGCGCGGTGCTGGACCGCATGTGGTCGCGCGCCCAGGGCCTGGTCAAGCAGGCCCAGGAATCGCTGGGCGACCGCGACCCCGCCGCGACCCTGAGGCTGCGCGTGCAGTTCCTGCAGGTGCGTACCGAGATCGAGCGCTGGGACGGGCGCCTCGCTGAAGCGGTGGCCACATTGCGCGAGGCGGTGCGGCTGTCGCAAAAGGGTGTCGAGGACGCGCGACGCCTGGCCAGGGGCCCGCGCGACCCCGCCGTGCAGGACGCATATGGCTGGTACGACGGTTCCCAGGGCATGTTGACCTATGCCCTGGTGCGCCAGGGCCGCGCGCCCGAAGCCATCCAGGTGGCCCAGGGCAATCTGGCGCTGTGGCAGGCCGGCCAGATCAGCGAGTCGCTGGGCGCGCGCTGGAGCTATCGCCTGGCCCAGGCCCAGGTGGCGGCCCGCCAGTACGCCGCGGCGCTGGAGAACGCGCAGCGCTCCGACGAGATGCTGCAGCGCGCCGGCGCCGGCCCGGCCAGCCACACGCGCTGGCTGGCGCGCCAGGAGCAGGTGAAGGCGCTGATCGGCCTGCGCCGCTGGCCCGAGGCCGATGCCTTCTATCGCGACTTCCTGGCCAGCCTGCCGGCCGACAGCCTGGCCAGGGAGCGCGCCAGCGACTGGCGGCTGCGCGCCCTGCTGGCGGCCAAGAACGGCCGCTTCGACGAAGCACTCGAGACCGTCGACCGCCTGCTGCGCTTTCGCCAGCGCCTGTACGGCGAAGGCCATCCGCAGACCCAGGAAGCCAGCGGCGTGCGCGCCCTGGTGCGGCTGCTCAAAGGTGACATGACCGGGGCCTGGAGCGACTATCAGCCGCTGTTCGTGGCCCTGCTGGACAGCCCCGGCGGCTGGCAGGACCTGGACCTCAGCGGTGCGCGTGGCTTCGTGCTCGGCCTGGCCTTCGACGAGTTCCTGCGCGAGATCGGCGCGCGGGCCTTGCGTGGCGAGGCGCTGGAGCCCGCCTGGACCGACCGTGCCCTGCAGGTGGCCGATCGCCTGCAGGCCGGCGCCGCCCACCGCGCGCTGACGGATGCGACGGCCCGCCTGCTCGCCGCCACGCCGGCCCTGCGCGGCCTGCTCGAGGAAGAGGCCGCGCTGCGTGTCACGGCCAATTCACGCAACGGCGCCCTGGCCACCCAGCTCAACGAGGAAGACCGGCTGCGTCGCCGCAACAGCAGCGAGGAGACCAAGGCCGAGCTGAAGGCCCTGCCCGATGCCGAGCGCAAGAAGAAGGCCAAGGCCATGGCCGATGAACTCGCCGCCGTGCGCGAGCAGATCCGCCAGGGCCGCGAGCAGGCCCAGACGGCGCGCGAGGCCTTGAACGCCCAGCGCGAGCGGGTCGCCAAGGCCTACCCGGCCTATGCCGATCTCGTCACGCCGACGCTGCCGGCGCCGGCGGCCTTGCAGAAGCTGATGTCGCCCGGCGAGGCCCTGCTCGTCGTGCAGCCCCTGGACGGCGCGACGCTGACCTGGCTCATCACGCCCGGTGCGCCGACGCGCTTTGCGGCCTCTGGCATCGGTGCGGCGGCTTGGGGCAACAAGGTCGCGCAGCTCCGCACCGCCCTAGACCTCAGCACGGGTCGCGCGCCGACGCTGCCGGTACCCGGCCTGCACGAGGTCTGGCGCGAGCTGGTCGCGCCGCTGCAGCCCGGGGTGGATGTGAAGAGCCTGCTGGTCGCCGCCGATGGGGCGCTGGCGGCCATGCCCTTCGCAGCCGCACTGACTGCACCCGAGCCGGGTGCCTTTGTCGCGCGCCGCATGGCCGTCACGCAGCTGCCTTCGGCCGGTGCGCTGTTCGCGCTGCGTCGCACGGCCGCCCCTGCGCCGGCGCCCAAGCCGCTGTTCGGCGTCGGCGACCCGCAGTTCAAGTCCACTGCCAAGGCCGGCCGCGCGGCGCTGGGCAGTGGCGCCACCAAATACGACGCTGGCTGGGGCTTCAGCTATGCCGACATCCCGCCCCTGCCCGAGACCCGCGCCGAACTGACCGCACTCGCCAAGACCCTGGGCGCCAAGCCCGAGACCGATCTGCTGCTCGGCGCCGCGGCGACGCGCGAGGCCGTGCTGGCCGCACCGCTGCAGGACCGCCGCGTCGTCGCCTTCGCCACGCATGGCCTGATGCCGGGCGAACTGCCGGGCATCTCCAAGCCGGCCCTGGCCCTCACGCCGGGCAAGGATGAGACGGCGTCGCCGCTGCTCGAGCTCGACGACGTGCTGACCCTGCGCCTGAACGCCCAGGCCGTGCTGCTGTCGGCCTGCAACACCGCCGCTGGCGAGCAGGGCGGGGCGGCGATGTCGGGCCTGGTGCGCGGCTTCTTCTTTGCCGGCAGCCGCTCGGTGCTGGCCACGCACTGGTCGGTCGAGACCGCCTCGGCCGCGGCCCTGACTTCCGCCACCTTCTCCGCCAATCTGCCGCGTGCCGAGGCCCTGCGCATGGCTCAACTGAGGATGATCGAGGGAACTCTCGGTGGCGGCCGTTGGGCGCATCCGTTCTACTGGGCTGGATACGCCTTGTTTGGCGATCCGTCGCGATAGGAGCTCGAGAAATATGCGTGCGCTGTTGTTGAGTCTGTCCCTGCTGAGTTCAGCGGCCCTGGCCCAGCAGGCCTGCGAAGTCGTGGCCGTCAGCGGCGACGCCCAGCGTGTCGACGGCAAGGCGCTGGCGGTGGGCGACAAGCTCGACGCCGGCACCACGCTGCGCACCGGCGCCGCGGGACGCGTGCGGCTGAGGTTCTACGACGGCTCCGTCCTGGTGCTGGCCGACAAGAGCCAACTGCGCATCGAGGCCTTCAACGTGGCGCCCAGCCAGCCGCGCACTGCCGAGTTCCTGCTCGAGACCGGCCTGATCGGCCAGCGCGTGACGCCGTCGGCCGGCGGCAACTGGCGGGTGCGCACGCCCACCGCCGTGACCGCCGTGCGCGGCACCGAGTTCAGCGTCGAGGTCGGCGACGACAACGCCACCGCCGTGCACGTGAAGACCGGTGAGGTCGACGTCGAGCCTGCCGGCCCGCAGACCCGCGGCATCAAGCCCCGCTATCCGGTGCGCCTGCAGAAGGTGCTGAACGGCACGCATTGCGACGGCAGCCAATGTGCCGCGGCGATGGCCTGGACGGCCGACAAGGTGGCCCGCGTCGAACAGCGCCTGGGGTCGATGGATTGAGACGTCCCGCATCCGGCCTCGGCTATCTGCTGATCGGCCTGGCAGCCGTGCTGCTGGGCTTTGCCATGCTGGCTTCGCGGGCCAATGTGTCGGTGCTCGAGCGCCCCGACTCCTGGCAGCTGGATTGGCAGACGACCTGGCGCGGCACGCTGGCGCCGGGGGCCGAGCTGCCGCTGCTGCTGGTGCGCGTGGACGACGCGGCGCTGGAGGCCTTGGGCGGCCGCGTGCCCGACCGCGCCGAGATCGCGCGCGCCATCACGGCCCTGCAGGCCGGCGGCGCGCGCGCGGTCGCCTTGGACATCCTGCTGCTGCCCGGCGGCGGCACGCCCGAGGGCAGCGCGGCCCTGGCCGCGGCGATGAAGGCCTGCGCCTGCACGCTGATCCCCTTCTCCCTGCCCGACGACGGCCAGCCCGACAGCGGCACCGCGCCCGCACCGGTGCTGGCCCAGGCCCTGCTGCGCTATGACGACGAAGCCGCGCTGGCGCGCAGCGAGGGCTACTACCATCCGCGCCGCCTCGTCGCGCCCGAGGCCGGTCTGGCAGAAGCCGCCGCGGCCCTCGGCCATATCAGCGTGCGGCCCGAGGCCGACGGCAGCATGCGCCGCGACCTGCCGCTGCTGCGCCTGAACGGCGAGGTCTATCCGTCCATGCCGCTGCGCCTGGCAGCGTTCGCGCGCGGCATCGACTGGAAGCAGGCGCGGGCCCGCTTCGGCACCGGGTTCAGCGTCGGCAGCGGCCTGGAGTCGCGGCTGGACGAGCTGTCGCGCCTGGGCGTGAACTACTACGGCCCCACCGGCAGCTTCGACAGCGTCGGCTTTGCCGACCTGCTGGCAGGCAGTGTGGACCCGGCGCGGCTGCAGGGTCGCATCGCCGTCGTCGGCGTGTCGGCCCTGGCGGCTGGCGACCACGTGCCCACGCCCTTCGATGCCCGCCTGCCCGGCATGGAACGCATTGCCACGGTCACGGACAACCTGCTGACCGGCCGCAGCCTGGTGCGCCCGGACTGGGGCGGTGCGGCCGAGCTGGCTGCCGTGCTGCTGCTGCCCTTCGCGGCCGTCGCGCTGCTGGCGCGCCGCCCGCTCGGCGTCGCGCTGGCCGTCATCGTGCTGGCCACCCTGGCCCTGCTTGCCGGCGTGCAGTGGGCCTTCGAGAGCCACTACCTGGTCTTCTCGCTGGCACCGCCGCTGCTGGCCCTCGCCGTGGCGACACTGGGCGGCAGCGCGCTGCGCGCCGGCATCGAGCAGGGCCAGCGCCGCCTCGCCGCGCGCCAGCTGGCTGCCAGCGAGCAGCGCTACGCGTTGGCCGCCCAGGGTGCCAACGACGGCTTGTGGGACTGGGATCTGACCAGCGACGAGGTCTATTACTCGCCGCGTTGGCTGGCGCTGATGGGCCTGTCGCCCGGCGAGGCGGGGCACGCCATCGAGGCCTGGACGCGGCCGTTGGAGGATGGCGATGCCCACGCCTTCCGTACCGAGCTGCAGGCGCACCTGGACGGCCGCAGCCTGCAGTTCCATCACATGCTGCATTTCCATCAAGGCGGCCAGGAGCGCTGGCTGCTGGCGCGCGGCCTCGCCGTGCGCGAGGACGGCAGGCCGGTGCGCATGGCGGGCTCGCTGACAGACATTTCCGAGAGCCAGCGCCTGCAGCAGCAGATCAGCTTCGATGCCCTGCATGACCGTCTCACCGGCCTGGCCAACCGCGTGCTGTTCCGCGAGCAGCTGACGCAGCTGCTGACCGGCGTGCCGGCGCCCGAGACCGGGCTGCTGCTGCTCGGCCTGGACGGCTTCCGTGCGCTCAACGAGGCGCATGGCCCGGTGGCAGGTGACGCGGTGCTGACCGAACTGGGGGCGCGGCTGAGGTCGACTTTCGGCGCGCGTCATCTCGTCGCCCGCATGGGTCCGGACCAGTTCGCCCTGCTGCTGGCCGGTGGCGACAGCGCGGCCGAGCTGGCGCGCGGCGTGCAGGGCCTGCTGCAGTCGCCCTTCAATGTCGCCACGCCCATGCTGCAGCTGACGGCCGGCATCGCCTGGGCACAGCGCCGCCACGGCCCGCTCTCGGCCGACGAGCTGATGGCCGCGGCCGAAGGTGCGCTGGCCCGTGCCAAGGCCGGTGGGCCGGGCCAGACCCATGAGTTCGACCCCGCCGAGCAGCTCGTCGAGCAGTCGCGCCGCTGGTTGCGCGACGCCATCGACACGGCGCTGACGAACGGCGACCAGTTCGAACTGCACTACCAGCCCTTTGTGCGCCTGGGCGACCGGGCCCTGCTCGGCTTCGAGGCGCTGATCCGCTGGAAGCACCCCGAGCGCGGCCTCATCATGCCGGGCGACTTCATCCCGGTCGCCGAGGCCAGCGGCCAGATCTGCGCCATCGGCCGCTGGGCCCTGCTGGAGGCGGCGGCCCAGCTGCGGCGCTGGCAGCCGCTGGGCTTCACCGGCGAGGTGGCCGTCAACCTGTCCGGCGTGCAGCTGGAGCGCGACCTCGAGCTGCTGGCCGACGCCCGCGCCACGCTGGCGGCCCTGGGCGACGTGCCGACGCATCGCCTCAAGCTCGAGGTCACCGAGAGCATGGCCATGGCCAACCCGCAGCGCAGCGCCGAGGTGCTGCAGGAGCTGGCGCGCATGGGCTTCAAGCTCAGCATCGACGACTTCGGCACCGGCTATTCGTCGCTGGCCTATCTGCACCGTTTTCCCTTCGATACGCTGAAGGTCGATCGCAGCTTCGTCATCCGCCTGGCCGCCGGCCGCGAGGCCCAGGAGATCGTGCGCACCATCGTCGGCCTGGCCCTGGCCCTGGGCAAGCAGACCCTGGCCGAAGGCGTCGAGGACGAGAAGCAGGCGGCCTTGCTGGAGCAGCTCGGCGTGCAGGTGGGCCAGGGCTGGCTGTTCGCCAAGGCGCTGCCCGAGGCACAGGCGACGGCGGCCATCCAGAGCGCGCCCTGGCGGCGCTAGGCAGGTCCTGCAGCACCTCCATCGGGGCCTCCTGTCGCGGAGTTATCTGACAAGCGGGCCGGTGCCCGCGTCCTAAACTGGTTTCGGCCCGAAAGCCGTCCCACGGAGCGGCCCTGGCTGGACAGGAGGATGACGATGACGACGGGAACCCCGCGTTCCGCAACCGGCGTGCCCGGTCTGGACGAAGTCCTGCATGGCGGACTGATCCCGGGCCGGCTCTATCTGGTGGACGGCCAACCCGGCGCCGGCAAGACGACGCTGGCGCTGCAATACCTGATGGAGGGGGCGCGCCAGGGCGAGTCGACTTTGTACGTGACGCTGGGCGAGACGGCGAACGAGTTGCGTGCGGGCGCGCAGTCGCACGGCTGGAGCCTGGACGGCATCGAGATCGTCGAACTCATCGTCGACGAGGACGAGCTCTTCGGTGACGCCGAGCTGACGATGTACCACCCGTCGGAAGTGGAGCTCAACGAGACCACCAAGCGCATCATCCAGGCGGTGGAGCGCTGCAAGCCGCGCCGCATGGTGCTCGATTCGCTGTCCGAGCTGCGCCTGCTGGCCCAGAGCTCGCTGCGCTACCGCCGCCAGATCCTGGCCCTCAAGCAGTTCTTCATTGGCCGCAATTGCACGGTGCTGTTCCTGGACGACCGCTCCAACGAAGGCATAGACACCCAGGTGCACAGCATCGCCCACGGCGTCATCGCGCTGGAGCGCAGCCTGCCGGCCTACGGGCCGGCGCTGCGCCAGCTGCGCGTCATCAAGTTCCGCAGCAGCGACTTCATCAGCGGCTTCCAGGACCTGCTGATCCGTCGTGGCGGCCTGCAGGTGTTCCCGCGGCTGACGGCCAACGAGCATGGCTCGTCCTTCCAGCGCGAGGTGGTGCCCAGCGGCGTCGCGGCCCTGGACCAGCTGCTTGGCGGCGGCACCGAGCGTGGCACGGCGACCCTGCTGGTCGGGCCGGCGGGCTCGGGCAAGTCCACCATCGCGGCCCAGTACGCGGTGTCGGCGGCGCGCCGCGGCGCGCATGCCGCGATCTTCACCTTCGAGGAATCGCGCACCCTGCTGCTGGACCGGCTGGTCGGCCTGGGCATGTCGGTGCAGGAGGGCGTGGGCCCCGGGCGCCTGATGGTGCGCCAGCTCGATCCTGCCGAGGTGCTGCCCAGCCAGTTCGTCAACCTCGTGCGGGCCTCGGTCGAGCGAGACGGCGCGACGGTCGTCATCATCGACAGCCTCAACGGCTATATGAATGCCATGCCCGAGGAGCGGGCGCTGACCATCCAGCTGCACGAACTGCTCAGCTATCTGAACAACCACGGCGTGGCGACCTTCCTGGTGGCGGCGCAGTCGGGCATGATGGGGCCGAACATGCGCAACGCCGTCGACGCCAGCTATCTGGCCGACGCGGTCATGCTGTTCCGCATGTACGAACACGCTGGCGCCGTGCGCAAGGCCATCTCCGTCGTCAAGAAGCGCAGCGGACCCCACGAAGACACCATCCGCCAGCTCTGGTTCAACGCCAGTGGCGTTCACCTCGGACCGCCGCTCTCGCATTTGCGCGGCGTGCTGACCGGCGTGCCGGTCGAAGTGGAGGCGACGCGATTGAGAGCCGCTGGTGACGACCATCCCGACTGAGGTCGACCTGTCCTACGGCGAGCGGGTCGTCGTGCTCGCGCCGACGGCGCGGGACGCCGAGGTCACCCTGCGTCTGCTGGCCCAGGCCGGCGTGCATGGCGTCGTCGGCCGCGACTGGCGCCATGTCGAGGCGCTGCTGAACGAAGGCGTCGGTGCGCTAATGTTGACCGAAGCCACGCTGGCCGACCCCGGCGTGCATGGCCTGCTGCGGCTGCTGCAGTCCCAGCCGCCCTGGTCCAACCTGCCCGTGCTGATGCTGTGCCGCCGGGGCCTGCAGTCGCCGGCGCTGCGCGAGGCGGGCCTGACCAACCTGACCGTGCTGGACAGGCCGACATCGACGGGGGCCATGATCAGCGCTGTGAAGACGGCCCTGCGTGGCCGGCGCTGGCAGTACCAGATCCGCGACCAGATCGATTCCCTGCAGCGCGCCGACCGCTCGCTGCGCCAGGCCGACCAGCGCAAGGACGAGTTCCTGGCCACGCTGGCGCATGAACTGCGCAACCCGCTGGCGCCCATCCGCAACGGCTTGGCGCTGTTGGCCGGCGCGCCGCAGGACGAGGCGCAGTTGAAGGTGCTGACGGAGATGATGCAGCGCCAGACCCACCAGCTGCAGCGCCTCATCGACGACCTGCTCGAAGTCTCGCGCATCACCACCGGCAAGCTGGTGCTGCAGCGCGAGCGGCTGGACCTGCGGCGCGTCGTCGAGATGGCGCTGGAGTCCTGCGCACCGCTGATCGCGCGGGGTGGCCACAGGCTGGACGTGAACCTGCCCGAGGACGCCGTCTGGGTGGACGGCGACCCGACACGGCTGGCGCAGTCGCTCAGCAATCTGCTGAACAACGCGGCCAAGTACACGCCGGACGGCGGCGATGTCGCCGTTACGCTGGCCCGCAGCGGCGAACGGGCGGTGCTCAGCGTGCGCGACAGCGGCGTCGGCCTGCCGCCGGACATGATCGACCGCGTCTTCGACATGTTCGCCCAGGTGAGCCGCTCGCTGGAACGCGCCCAGGGCGGCCTGGGCATAGGCCTGGCCCTGGTCAAGAGCCTGGTTGGCCTGCACGGTGGCCGTGTCAGCGCCGCGAGCGCGGGGCCGGGCCAGGGTTGCACCTTCACCATCGAGCTGCCGCTGGCAGCCGATGTCGCCGCGACGGTGTCGTCGCCGGCCGAGGTCGCGCCCCCCGCGACCCGGCCGGCGCGCATCCTCGTCGTCGACGACAACGACGATGCGGCCACGTCCCTGGCCATGCTGCTGTCCCTGTCCGGCCACGAGGTGCTGGTCGAGAACGGTGGCCTGGCCGGGCTGAAGACGGCGGACAGCTTCCTGCCTCAGGCCATCTTCTGCGATGTCGGCATGCCGGGCATGAGCGGCCACGAGTTCGCGATGCGGCTCCGGCAGGACCCGCGCTTTGCCGACACCCTGCTCGTCGCGCTGACGGGCTGGGGTTCCGAGGATGACAAGAAGCGCTCGCGCGATGCGGGTTTCGACGAGCACCTGACCAAGCCGGCGAGCGTCGACGCCGTGGATGCGCTGCTGGCGCGGCTCTCGTAACGGCGCTTGGGATCTGACGAACGGCTGCGGGGCCAAAACCACGCAGAATCGCCGCCAAGCCGAAGATGCGGCTGCCTGGAGAGAGACACGATGAGGATGAAGCTGCAAGGGCGGATGAGCCTGGGCCTGGGCGCCGCCCTGTTGGGCCTGGCGCTGGGGGCGGCGCAGGCCCAGCCGGCGGCGGTGCCCAAGGCCAAGATGGCGGTGCCGCGCGCCATGGCCCTGAAGGCGGAGGTCGTCGCCCTGCCGGAACGGGTGCGCGAGCTGGGCGGCATCGAGGAGTACCGCCTGCCCAACGGCCTGCAGGTCCTGCTCTTCCCCGACGCGACGCAGACCACCACCACCGTCAACATCACCTATCGCGTCGGCAGCCGCCACGAGGCGCCGGGCGAATACGGCATGGCCCATCTGCTGGAGCACATGCTGTTCAAGGGCACGCAGCGCCAGAAGGACATCCCCGGCGCGATGGCCCAGCGCGGCGTGCGCTTCAACGGCACGACGACGGTGGACCGTACCAACTACTACGCGAGCTTCAACGCCAATGCCGACACGCTGGCCTTCCTGCTCGACCTCGAAGCCGATCGCATGGTCAACAGCCGCGTCGCCAAGGTCGATCTCGACACCGAGATGACGGTGGTGCGCAACGAGTTCGAGCGCGGCGAGAACCAACCCTTCGCGGTGCTGAGCCAGCGCGTCAGCGCGGCGGCCTATGCCTGGCATCCCTACGGCCATGCCACCATCGGCCCCAGGAGCGACATCGAGAACGTGCCCATCGAGAAGCTGCAGGGCTTCTACAAGCGCTACTACCGGCCCGACAACGCCACGCTGCTGATCGCCGGCGCTTTCGACAAGGCCGCCACGCTGGCCCTGATCGCCAAGGATTTCGGCGCCGTCGCCCGGCCCGCCGCGACCATTCCCCAGCCCTACACGGTGGAGCCGGCCCAGGACGGCGAGCGCACCGTCGTCGTGCGCCGAGTCGGTGGCCAGCCCATCCTGCTGGCGGTCTATCACGTGCCGGCCATCACCCACCCGGACACGCCGGCCCTCATCGTCTACGGCCTGCTGATGAGCCTGCAGCCCAGCGGCCAGCTCTACAAGCAGCTCGTCGAGCCCAAGCTGGCGTTGGCGGCCGGCATTGCGGGCGCCGGCGGCGCGGAGCCCGGCACCATCGCGGCCTATGCGGCCCTGCCGCCGGGTGCGGAGGTGGACAAGATCGAGACCCAGCTGCTGGACCTCGCCGAAGGCCGCGCGGCCAAGCCGTTTGACGAGAGCGAGCTGGTGCGCGTGCGCGACATCGCCGTCAACAGCTACCGCAACCAGATGAAGAACCCCGAGGCGCTGATCCAGCAGATCTCCGGCCTCATCGCGGCAGGTGACTGGCGTCTGCTGTTCCAGTTGATGGAGGACATTCCCAAGGTCACGCTGGCCGACGTGGAGCGGGTGCGCGCCGCCTACTTCAGGCCGGCCAACCGGACGCTCGGCCGCTATCTGCCGGTCGACAAGGTCGAGCGCGTCGAGATCCCCGCCGCACCGGCGCTGGAGCAGCGCCTGGCCGAGCTGAAGGGGCCGCCCAAGGTGGAGGAGGGCGAGCAGCTCGACCCCGTGCCAGCGGTGCTGGAGACGCGCATGAAGCGTGAGACCCTGGCCAGCGGCATCGCCCTGCATACGCTGAAGAAGCAGACGCGCGGCAACACCGTCGTGCTGCAGATGCAGCTGCGCTGGGGCGAGCGCGACGCGACCTATGCGCGCAACGGCACCGGCATGGTGGGTTCGCTGATGGATGAGGGCAGCGCGGGCTACACCAAGCAGCAGCTGCAGGACGCACTGATCAAGCTGCGCGCCAACCTCAACGTCACCAGCTACGACCAGGGTGCCACCATTTTCCTCAGCGCCGAGCGCGACACCTTGCTGCCTGCCCTGCGCGTGGCGGCCGATGCCATGCGCCAGCCCCTGTTCCCGCAGGACGCCTTCGACCGCGAGATCAAGTCGGCCATCGCCGGCCTCGAGGCCTCGCGCCAGGAGCCCGGCGTGCTGCGCCAGGAAGCCACGCGCGGCCACTACAACAAGGCTCGCGGCGTGACGCTGGGCCACCCCGACTATGTGATGAGCGTGGACGAGCGCATTGCCAACCTGAGGGCGACGACGCTGGACCAGGTGAAGCGTTTCTATGCCGACTACTGGAGCTTCAACGAAGCCCAGGTCAGCGTCGTGGGGGCTCTGCCTGAAATGGCGAATGGGGGCCTGGCTGCCGAGATCGACAAGCTCTTCGGCGACTGGAAGAAGCCGGCGGCGCCGAAGTTCGTGCGCCACGTTCCGCAGCATGTGGGCATTCCGCCGGCGCGCTTCGACGCCATCGCCCGCGACAAGGCCAATGCCATCGTGCGCCTGCACGAGCCCCTGGCCCTGAACAGCCAGGACGCCGACTACCCGGCGCTGGAGCTGGCGGTGCACATCTTCGGCGGCGGCGGTCTGGAGAGCCGCCTGTCCGAGCGCGTGCGCCAGAAGGAGGGCCTGACCTATGGCATCGGCGCCTCGCTAAATGCGAGCTACTGGGGCAACGACGCCAGCTTCGCCATCCAGGCCAGCTATGCGCCTGACAAGCGTGAGCGCGTCATCGCCGTCGTGCAGGAAGAGGTGGCGCGCATGGCCAAGGATGGCGTCACGGCGGCCGAACTGGAGCGTGCCAGGAAGGACATCCTGGAAGGCCGCAAGCAGGGCCGCGCCGACCCCGGCGCCCTGGCCGGCGGCCTGACCAGCCTGGCCGAGCGCGGCGAGACCTGGGCTGCGGCGCAGCAGCGCGACGAGGCGCTGGCGGCCGTCACGGTCGAGCAGGCCAACGCCGCCTGGCGCAAACACATCAAGGCGGACAGTTTCATCATTTCGACAGCCGGAGACTTCAAAACTCCCTAGAGTTTGCCAACGCCCCGTCACCGGAGACTGCAATGAAGATCGATCCCTACCTGTTCTTCAACGGCCGCTGCGAAGAGGCCATCGAGTTCTACAAGAAGGCTCTCGGCGCCAAGGTGGAATTCATGATGCGCAACTCCGAGAGCCCGGAGCCGCCGCCGCCCGGCATGCTTCCGCCGGGCTCGGAGAACAAGATCATGCATGCCTCGGTGCACATCGGCGGGGCCCTGGTCATGATGTCCGACGGCATGTGCGACGGCAACACGGCCTTCAAGGGCTTCTCGCTGTCGCTGGACTGCCCCGATGCCGACAGCGCCCGCGAGGCCTTTGCCGCGCTGGCCGAGGGCGGCCAGGTCAATGTGCCGCTGGGCAAGACCTTCTGGGCGCCGCTGTTCGGCATGGTCAATGACCGCTTCGGCGTGGGGTGGATGGTGGGCGTATCGGACAATGCGGGGTGACCAGCCCCACTGCACAGCTCCCCGCCCAGCTCAAGGCCGACTGCTCGGCCTGCGTGGCCCTGTGCTGCGTGATCCCTCCGTTTGACGCTCAGCAGGGCTTCGGTTTCGACAAGCCGGCCGAGACGCCCTGCCAGCATCTTTGCGCCGACCACCGCTGCGGCATCCACGACGCGCTGGTCCCGCGCGGCTTCGAGGGCTGTGTCGCCTTCGATTGCCTGGGCGCCGGTCAGCGCCTCACCGCTTTTGCCGTGGAGCGCTTCGGCAGCGCCGACTGGCGCGACCGGCCCGAGGTCGCTCGCTGGCTGTTCGCCGTCTACCCTCGCATGCGCCAGGCCCAGGAATGGCTGGCTCGTCTCAGCCTCGCCGCGGCCGTGACCGGCCGGGGCGAATTGAAGGCTCTGGCGGCTGAACTCGAGGCCGAGTCGCCGCGTTGGCCGGACTGGACAGCGACCGAGCAGGGCGCCTGGCAAGCCCGTGTGCAGGCGGCGCTGGCGCCGCTCGCCGAAAATCGAATCTCTAGGAATTGATGTTGTCCATGGAATCTTCGAAATCCACGATGGCAGTGGCCCTGGCCGATGAACTGGCCGGCACGGGCTGGCGGCGCAACCGTACGCGCATCCGCATCGTGGCCGTGCTGTGCAGCCTGCTGGCCGCCGGCGTCGTGTACGGACTGTTCGACCGCGTCCGCGTCTCGGCGGGCGACACCAAGCCGGCACGCGAGTTGATTGCGGCGGTCGACCTGCGCGTCGGCAACCCGGCGGGCGCCGTCGAACGCGGCGAGGCCAAGGCCAGGGCAGACATCGAGGCCGGCCTTTTGCAGCTCGAGATCTTCGGTCCCGCGACGCCGGCGGCCAAGGCCCGGAACCTCAAGCAGCGCTATGGCATCACCACGGTCAGCAAGGGCAGGGAAGCCACGCCCCTGACCCAGGCCCATGCGGACGCCTACAACCGCATCATGCAGGCCGAGATCGAGCGCAAGCACGGGCGTGAAGCGTTGGACCAGGTCTTGCACGAGCTCGCGATCAGCCCCGCGAATCCGAAGGAGTCAGGCTCATGAAGCTCATCGGCATGCTGGACTCCCCCTATGTGCGCCGCGTCGCCATCTCGATGCGCCTGCTCGGCCTGCCCTTCGAGCATGCGTCCATCTCGGTGTTCCGCGGCTTCGACGAGTTCCAGCGCTTCAACCCCGTCGTCAAGGCGCCGACCCTGGTCTGCGACGACGGCACCGTGCTGATGGATTCGTCGTTGCAGTTGCAGTACGTGGAAAGCCTTGCCGGCCGCAGCCTGCTGCCGCAGCAGAGCGCGCCGCTGGCGCGCGAGCTGAGGCTGATCGGCCTGGCGCTGGCCGCCTGCGAGAAGTCGGCCCAGATCGTCTACGAACGTGCGCTGCGGCCTGCCGAGAAGCGCCATGACCCCTGGGTGCAGCGCGTCACCGGCCAGTTGCTGGCGGCCTATGGCGAACTGGAGCGCGAACTGGCCACGCAGTCCTTGCATCCCACGGCGGCGGGCATAGGCCAGGCCGGCATCAGCGTCGCCGTCGCCTGGACCTTCACGCAGTCGGTGCTGGCCGACCAGGTGCCGGCGGCGGACTTCCCGCGGCTGATGGCGCAAGCCGCGGCCTGCGAGGCGCTGCCGGTCTTCCAGGCCATTCCCTGCGACGACGGCGTGCAGTTGAACTGATGGCGACCAAGCGACCCTCGCAGACCGTCTACGTCTTCCAGGGCGGCGGTGCCCTGGGCGCCTACCAGGCCGGCTTCGTCGAGGCGCTGGAGAACGCGAAGCTGCCGCCGGACTGGCTGGTGGGGACGTCCATCGGTGCCATCAACGCGGCGCTGATCGCCGGCAATGCACCGGCTGATCGCCTGCCGGCCCTGCGCAAGTTCTGGGACAGCGTGACGCGGCCGGGCCTGTCACCGCATCTGCCCGCCAGCCCCTTCACCGCGGCCTGGCAGACCTGGCAGACGCTGACCACCGGCATCCCCGGCTTCTTCCGCCCGCGCGGCCCCCAGGCCTGGGACATGAACCGCCGCGCGCCGCTGGCCGAGCTGGGCTTCTACGACACCTCGCCGCTGGCCACGACGCTGCGGGATCTTGTGGACTTCGACCGTATCGCCGCGGCCGATACGCGGCTGACGCTGTGCGCCGTCAATGTGCGCACCGGCGGCCTGGCCCTGTTCGACAACCGTGACGGCAAAACCCGCATCGGCCCCGAGCATGTGATGGCCAGCGGCGCGCTGCCGCCGGGCTTCGCGCCGGTGCAGATCGGCAAGGAGGCCTACTGGGACGGCGGCATCTACTCCAACACGCCGCTGGACGTGGTGCTGGACGACAGCGAGCGCCGCGACACCTTGTGCTTCATGGTCGACCTCTGGGATGCCAGCGAAGCCGCACCGAGCACGATGGCCGGAGCGCTGACGCGCTACAAGGACATCCAGTACGCCAGCCGCATCCTCGAGCACCTCGAGGACCACGAGCGTCTGCAGAACCTGCGCCGCGCGCTGCGCCTGGTCGGCCGCAAGCTGGATGCCAAGACGGCCGCCGACCCGGCCATCAAGGAGTTGCTGGCCCTGGGCTGCGACTCGCGCATCGACGTCGTCCACCTCGTCATGCAGGCCCTGCCGGGCGAGGACTCCTGGCGCGACATCGACTTCAGCGACGCGCGGCTGCGGGCCCGCTGGGACGCCGGCCTGCGTGACGGCCGTCGTGTGCTGCGCCACTCCGACTGGCTGAAGCCCGCGGATGCCAGCGTCGGCATGCGGGTCCACACCCTGCCACAGACCTGAGGCCCGCGATGGACGTCGTCCGGGCCATCCTGGAGCACAACGCCGGCCGCGACCCCGAGCGCCTGGCGCTGAAGTTCGCCAAGATGCGCCGCAGCCCCTTTGTCTTCCTGCGCGGCACGAGTCATCTCTTTCACGCCCAGGTGCAGCGCCGCGGCGCGCTGAAGAATTCGCCGCCGGCCTGGTGCTGCGGCGACCTGCACCTGGAGAACTTCGGCAGCTACAAGGGCGACAACAGGCTGGCCTACTTCGACCTCAACGACTTCGACGAGGCCGCCCTGGCTCCGGCCGCGTGGGACCCGCTGCGCATGCTGACCAGTGTGAGGCTGGCCGCCGAGGAGCTGCGCCTGGACGCGGCCCAGGCCGACGCGATGGCGCGCACGATGCTGGATGCCTACGCCGATGCGCTGGCCGCGGGCAAGGCCTACTGGCTGGAGCGCGAGACCGCCGCCGGCCCGGTGCATGAGCTGCTGGACCAGGTCGGCCTGCGCAAGCGCGCCGACTTCCTGGCCCGCCGCTGCGAAGCCCCCAGCCGCAACGGCAAGTCCCGCCGCCTGCGCGTGGACGGCGTGCGGGCGCTGGCGGCCAGCCCCGATGAGAAGCGACGTGTCGGCGAGTTCATGCTGGCCTTTGCCCAGACCCAGTCCAACCCGCGCTTCTTCGAGGTGCTGGACGTTGCCCGCCGCATCGCCGGCACTGGCAGCCTGGGTGTGCCGCGCTTCGTCATCCTGGTGCGCGGCAAGGGCAGCCTCGACAGCCAGTACCTGCTCGACCTGAAGGCGGCCCAGCCGTCGACGCTGGCCGCTGCGGGCGGCTGCAAGCAGCCCCGCCTGGGCGACGAGGCGCAGCGCGTGGTGGCCGTGCAGCGCCGCATGCAGGCGGTGTCCATGGCCTTTCTGCATCCGGTGCAGTTTGACGGTCAGCCCTTTGTGCTGCGCGGCCTGCAGCCCAATGAAGACCGCCTGGACCTGGCAGCCCTGGCGTCGGACCGGCGGGGTCTGGCCGACAGCCTCGCCACCATGGGCCGGCTGCTGGCCTGGGCCCAGCTGCGCTCGTCGGGCCGCGACGGCTCCGCGCCCGCGGACGAGCTGATCGACTTCGGCCAGCGCGGCCGTGGCGAAGGCAAATGGCGCGACCGGCTGATGGCCTTGTCGCGCGCGGCTGCCGGGCAGGCGCGCGAGGACTGGACGCTGTTCTGCCGCGCCAGCGACGGCGGCGCCTTCAACGCCGGTCACCACGATGGCTGAGTCAGCGACCCCGCGCTCGCCCTGGCGCGCCGACCTGACGGCCGGCCTGTGCGTGGCCGGCCTGCTGTTGCCCGAGGGCGTGGCCTATGCGGGCCTGGCCGGCCTGCCGGTGGCCCACGCCTTTGCGGCGGCTCTGGTCGGTCTGGCCGTCTATGCGCTGCTCGGTCGCAGCCGTGATGCCGTCGTGGCCCCCACCTCATCCAGCGCCAGCCTCGCCGCCGCTGCCGCCGCAGGGCTGGCCGGCATCGCGCCCGGCGAGGCGCTGCTGGCGTTGACCTGTGCCGCCGGCGTCGTGCTGCTGGTGCTGGCCGCGGCACGCCAGGGGCAGCTGTCGGCCTTCGTGTCGCGGCCGGTGCTGCGCGGCTTCGCCTTCGCGTTGGCCATCACCATCGTCATCAAGCAATTGCCGGACGTGCTGGGCCTGCATCCACCGCCGGGGCTGGATGCGCCGCGGCTGCTGGCCTGGGTGTTGGCCCACACCTCGGACTGGCATGGGCTGAGCCTGCTCGTCGCCGTGGCCAGCGGCGCCCTCATCGCGCTGCTGCGGCGTTGGCCGACCTGGCCGGCCTCGCTGATCGCGCTGCTGGCTGCCATCGCGGCCACCCGCGTGCTGGACCTGCAGGCCGACGGCGTCGAGGTTGTCGGCGCCGTCGCAGCGCCGGCCTTCGCGCCGCATCTGCCGTCACTGGGCCGCGATGCCTGGCTGCGCGTGGCCGAGCTGGCCGTGGGCCTGGTAGTGCTGCTGTTCGCCGAGTCCTGGGGCAGCATGCGCTCGCTGGCCCTGGTGCGCGGCGACACGCTGAATGCCAATCGCGAGCTGCTGGCCCTGGGGGCGGCCAACCTGGCCTCCGGCCTGTTGCAGGGCATGCCGGTTGGCGCGGGCTTTTCGGCCAGCATGGCCAACCACAGCGCCGGGGCGCAGAGCCGCCGTGCCGGCGTCGTCGCCCTCGTCGTGCTCGCCCTGGCCGTCGCCGTCGCCTTGCCGGCCCTGCAGTGGCTGCCGCGACCGGTGCTGGCGGTGGCCGTCATCGCGGCGCTGTGGCATGCCTTGTCACCGCGGCCGCTGCTGGCGACCTGGCATCTCGGCCGCGACCGCCTGCTCATCGCGGGTGCCGTCGTGGCCGTGCTGGCCCTGGGCCTGCTGCACGGCATGCTGGCCTCGATCGCGCTGTCCCTGGTCGAGGCCCTGCGCCGCTTCAGCCAGCCGGTGCTGCACGAGCTGGGCGCGCTGCCGGGCACGCGCAACTTCGTCAACCGGCCGGAGCATCCCGATGCCCTGCCGGTGGCGGGCGCGTTGATCCTGCGGCCCCAGGAGCCGCTTTTCTTCGCCAGCGCCGAGCGCGTGATGGCCGAGGCCGCAGCGCGCCTGGCCGCCCGTGGTGTGGACACGCTGGTGCTGAGCCTGGAGGAGAGCAGCGACCTCGACAGCACGGCCCTCGAATGCCTGCTGGAGCTGGACTTGCGCCTCGTCGCCCACAAGCAGCGCCTGTTGCTGGCGCGGGTCAAGGAACCGGTGCGCGCCCTGCTGGCCGCCAGTGCGCCGGACGGGTTGGGTCGGGAAGAAAGGCAGTTCTGGAGCGTGGCCGACGCCGCGGGTTCGCTGGCGCCTCAGCCCTGAGCCAGGGCCTTGAGCTTTTCCACCGTGGCCCAGTTGCGCGTCGTGCCGCGCTCGCCGAGCTTCTTCAGCAGCGCCACGGCGGCCTTGCTTTCCAGGATGCCGTTGCCGCACCACAGATAGGCCGCGTCGGCCGTCACGACAAAGCCTTCGCCGCTGGCAGCCACGATATCGCTGGCGGCTTGCAGGGCCTGGGCGTCCGAGGTGATCGCGACGAGCAGGCGACTCGGGTCGTCGGCCTCGGCGATGGGCTGGGCTGCGGCGATGGCGGCCCATTCGGCCGCCGTCTTCAGGATGACGGCGGCATCGACGCCGAGTTGCTCCAGCACCGCCGCGCGGATCTTGTCGGCGCTCAGCTTCTTCTTCGAATCGAAGACTGCATTGCCGCTGTTCAGCAGCGTTGCCACATTCGTCGCGCCGAGTTCGGCCAGCAGGACCTTGAGGTCGGCCATGGCCAGGCGCTTGGCCTTGCCGACATTGATGCCGCGCCACAAAGCGATATAGCGCATCTCAGTTCTCCGCCTTGAAGACGAGGCTACCGCCGACCCAGGTCTGCAGCACGCGGGTCTTGAGCAGGGCCGCGGGCGAGGAGGTCAGCGGGTCGCGGTCGACGAGGATGAAGTCGGCGCGATGTCCGGGTGTCAGCGAGCCGAGGTCCTTCTCGGCGTGGCCCGCAAAGGCGGCGCCGCGCGTGAAGCAGTCCAGGGCCTGGACCGGGTTGAGAGCCTGCTGGCGGTACCAGCCGCCGACGGGCTGGGCCGTAGCGTCCTCGCGCGTGATGGCGGCGTAGAGCCCGGCCCAGGGGCTGGGTTCCTCGACCGGGAAGTCCGAGCCGCAGGCCAGCCGGGCGCCGCTCTTGAGCAGGCGCTGCCAGGCATAGGCGCCCTGGATGCGCTGGGGGCCGACGCGGTCTTCGGCCATGTTCATGTCGGAGGTGGCATGCGTTGGCTGGATGGAGGCGATGACCTGGTCCTTGGCGAAGCGCGGGATGTCGGCCAGGGCCACGACCTGGGCGTGCTCGATGCGGTGGCGCAGCTGGGTGCTGCGCGTGCCCATCTCCTTGGACAGGACCTCGTAGCCGGCCAGCACCTGGCGGTTGGCGGCATCGCCGATGGCGTGGACATTGACCTGGAAGCCGGCCTTGGCCGCCGCGCGCATCAGTGCTTGCAGGTCGGTGTCACTGCGGAACAGCAGGCCGCGGGACTGCGGCGCGTCCGAATAGGGCGCCAGCAGGGCGGCGCCACGGCTACCCAGGGCGCCGTCGGCAAACAGCTTGACGGCGCGCAGGGTGTAGTGGCCGTCGCCGGCGTCCAGCAGCGGGCCGGCGGCGCGCAGCCTGGCCATGAAGGCTTCGTCGCTGCCGCGGGCCATGCCGTAGATGCGCATCTTGAGCAGGCCGGCGGCGGCGCGATGACGCAGCAATTGATCTGCGGCGGCCGAGATGCCGGCGTCATGGGCCGTGGTGATGCCAAGGGACAGCAGCTCGCGCTCGGCGGTGTCGAGGTTGGCGGCGAGCTCGGTTGCATCCTCAGCCGGCACCTGGCGCTCGACCAGACCCATGGCGGCGTCGACGAGCACGCCGGTGGCCTCGCCCTTGGCATCGCGCTCGATGCGACCGCCGCTCGGGTCGGCCGTGTCGCGCGTGATGCCGGCCAGCTGCAGGGCCCGGCTGTTGGCCCAGCCGGCATGGCCGTCGACGCGGGTCAGCCAGACCGGGCGTCGGCTTTCGGCCGTATCCAGCTCGGCCGCGGTCGGGAAGCGGCCCAGCTTCCATACGGCCTGGTTCCAGCCGCCGCCGGTGATCCACGCCGCTTCGGGCCGGGCCTCGGCATGGGCCTGGATGGCGGCGAGTGCGGCGGCGATGTCGACCGTGTCGCGCAGCTGCAGGCTGCGCCGCGCGGCGCCCAGGGACAGCACATGGCCGTGGGCGTCGATGAGGCCAGGCATCAGCACGCGGCCGCCGGCATCGACGCGCTGCAGGTCGCCGCCCGGCAGGTCGCCGAGCTTGCCCAGAGCCAGCACGCGGCCGTCGGCGCCGACCTGCATGGCGTCGAAGCGGACGACGCGGCCGCGTTCGTCCAGCGTCAGGCCGCGGGCGTTGTGGACGAGCAGGGCCTGGGCGGAAACGGCACCGCCGCCAAGAAGCATCAAGGCGGCGGAGAGCAGTGTCTTTAGTCGCATCTACGCAGTCTCGGCCATGGCGGCCGGCCTGCGGGTGGGCTATTTCCCGAGGCAGTTGCTGTTGTAGGCCTCTTCGGCCGCCTTCTTGTTGAGGCGCTCGGTCTCGTTCTCGACGCGGCGGTTGCGCAGCGAATCGCGGAGGGCCAAGCACTTTTCGCGCATGCGGTCGGCGTCCTGGCGCGCGCGCTCGGTGTCGCGGCGTTCGGCCAACTGGCCTTCGCGCTCCTTGTTCCTGGCCTCGCTGGCCAGGCGGCGCGCGTAGCGGTCGTCCTCGCTGCACTTCTGCTCGTACTCGCGGCGCAGGTCGTTGACCGTGGCGTAGCCGACGCCGCGTGCCGGCGCGGTGCGGATGGCGTCGCTGATTTCGGCGCAGCGCTGGCTCAGGAAGCGATGGTGTTCGGGGGCCTGCTCCATGGCGGGCGTGCGCGGCTGGTAGGCGGTGTTGGTCCGCGCCGGGCCGATGGACCCCATCGGCGGCGGCGCGCTTCCCGCGCAGGGCTTGTCGGTGATCAAGACGGAGCCGCTGAATTAGCAGCGGTAGGTGGCCGCAAAGGCGGCCGGCGTGAGGCAGAGCAGCGCGAGCAGCGCCGGCAGGATTCGAAAGCTCATGGTTCGGTGGTCGTCCCTGAACCTCGAATTGTCCGGGCCGCCCTCCGGTCGCATCACCCTCAGCCGGGTGGGATTCCCTTCGCCACCACGCCGGCGTGAGACTTTTTTCGCGCTGTTTTCAGCTCATGCCCTGGTGGCGCAGCAGGGCGTCGATCTTCGGTTCGCGGCCGCGGAAGGCCTTGAAGTTGTCGATGGCGTCGCGCGCACCGCCGCGCTCCAGCACCTCGGTCAGGAAGCGCTTGCCGG
This sequence comes from uncultured Comamonadaceae bacterium, assembly GCA_966111775.1. Taxonomy (GTDB): domain Bacteria; phylum Pseudomonadota; class Gammaproteobacteria; order Burkholderiales; family Burkholderiaceae_C; genus Pelomonas. The sequence goes on from CBHWBD010000035.1 coordinate 33,006, forward strand.
TGGCGGCGTTGAACACGCCTTCCTCTTCGAAGGCGCTCCAGGCATCGGCGCTGAGCAGTTCGGCCCATTTGTAGCTGTAGTAGCCCGCCGCATAGCCGCCCGCGAAGATATGGGAGAAGCTGTGCTGGAAGCGGTTGAAGCTCGGCGGGATCAGCACGGCGACTTCGGCGCGCACTTCGTCCAGCACCTTCTGAACATCGGCTTCCGCTCCCGGCTCGCCATGCAGGCGCATGTCGAACAGCGCGAACTCGATCTGGCGCAGCGTCATCAGGCC
>CBHWBD010000036.1:0-32989 GCA_966111775.1 uncultured Comamonadaceae bacterium
TGCAGTTCCAGAAGAAGGTGTGGTTCCAGATCTGGGCCGAGTTGTTGTAGATGCCGCCGGAGCTCTTCTTGATGATGTCCTCGAGGGACATGTTCTCGAACTCGGTGCCCTTCTGCAGGTTGTTGAGGTTGACCACGTAGGCGTTGTGGTGCTTGCCGTGGTGGAACTCCAGCGTTTCCTTGCTGTAGTGCGGAGCCAGCGAGTCGATGGGGTAAGGCAGCGGGGGCAGCGTGTGTTCCATGGTGTGAACCTCAGAGTGTTGGGGGGAAGGGAAACGCGGCGGATTGTAGGGAGGGCGAGAGGGCCTGCTGACGCTACGGCAATGGGCCGCGTTGTGGCCAGAAAAATCGCGAGCACGGCGCAAACCGCAGCCGGGTTGGTTACCCGGCGAGGATTTGCAACGCTGCGCGCGGCTTTTCTGGCCACAACCCTTCGGGAAGGCATGCTGCCAGGGCCTACTCGGTGTTGCATCGCTAGCCCGCACGCGAGTGCGGGCGGCGCGTTGCGCCTTGATTAGGCGCTGGCAGCATGCCTTCGCGACCCATTGCCGTAGCGCCAGCAGGCCCTACCCTTGCGGCAAAGGCCGTACCCGCAGGACTTGCATGTCGGCGCTGCCGTCGGCCAGCACGGCGCGCAGCTCGCGACCGGGCTGCAGGGCCTGCACGGAGGTGACTGCACCGCCCTGGCCGTCGTCCAGCCAGGCATAGCCGCGGGCCAGCACATGCTGGGGGTCCAGGGCGAGCAGGCGGGCTTGCAGGCCGTCGAGCCGGGTGTGCTGGCGGGCCAGGATGTCGCGGTGGGCGCGTTCGTGGCGCTGCTCGAGATGGTTCAGGCGCTGACCCTGCAGTTCGACGCGCCGGCCCGGCGCGGCAGTGGCGCGCTGGGCCAGCAGGGCCAGCAGCCGGCGCTGGCGCGCCAGCGTGTCGCTGGGCCGGGACAGGCGCAGGGCCAGGCGGTCCAGGCGCTGGGCCAGGGACTGCAGGCGATGGTCGGTGCGCAGGGTCAGGCTGCGCTCCAGGCTGGCAAGATGCTGGAGCAGGCTGGCGCGGGACGGCGCGGCCAGTTCGGCCGCGGCCGTGGGCGTGGGCGCGCGCAGGTCGGCCGCCAGGTCGCACAGGGTCACGTCGGTCTCGTGGCCGACACCGCAGACCACCGGCAAGGCCGAAGCCACCACGGCGCGCACCACACGTTCGTCGTTGAAGGCCCACAGGTCCTCCAGCGAGCCACCGCCACGCACCAGCAGCAGCACATCGACCTCGGCCCGCGCATTGGCCGTCTGCAGGGCCCGCACCAGAGCCGGCGGCGCTTCGACGCCCTGCACCGGGCTGGGATAGACGACGACCTCGACCTGCGGCGCGCGGCGCGCCAGCGCCGTCAGCACATCGTGCAGGGCGGCGCCGGCCGCCGAGGTGATGACGCCGATGCGCCGCGGATGGGGCGGCAGCTCGCGCTTGGTGTCGGCCTCGAACAGGCCCTCGGCCGCCAGCCGGGCGCGCAGCTTCAGGAACTGCTCGTACAGCGTGCCCGCGCCGGCGCGGCGCATGGCCTCGACGACGAATTGCAGTTCGCCCCGCGGCTCGTAGACGGCCACGCGGCCGCGCACCTCCACCAGCACGCCCTCGCCCGGCGCGAAGTCCAGCAGGGCGGCCGCACGGCGGAACATCGCACAGCGCAGGCTGGCGGCCTGGCCGTCGGCGTCCTTGAGGTTGAAGTAGCAGTGGCCGCTGGCCGCCCGGGTGAAGCCGCCGATCTCGCCGCCGACGGCCACCACGGAAAAGCGTTCGGCCAGGCTCTGGCCCACCGCCTCCAGCAGGCCGGCCACGCCCCAGATACGCCGATTTGAAGCGGCTTCGCGAGGCTCAATCACGCGCAAACCCAATGCCGGCGCGGGCCGGGAAGTCCACAGCCGCGCCAATACTGGGCTGGCGGGCAATTGCGGCTCATTGCGCCTGTCACGGCGCCGTCATGAGCACATAAGGCCTTGTTTTTCAATTCGATTTCCGCTGCTCAAATTGGAGGCAAGTTGTCCAAGGCCTTGATTTGACGGCCTCTGCCGGCCGACCGACCCGGCTTGCCCACAAAGTTATCCACAGCAACGGTGGATTGTGGGAACGCTTTCGCGGACCTGGAGGATGCGCGGCGGGCGCCGAGGCTGGGGCCATAATCCCGCGCACTCTTTAGACGGGGACGACCTTGTTTTCGATCATACAAGCCGCCGGTTGGCCGATCTGGCCCTTGCTCCTGTGCTCCGTGGTGGCCCTGGCCCTGATCATCGAGAGGCTGTCCAGCCTGCGCGCCAGCCGCATCCTGCCGCCGCGGCTGCTGGAGGACGTCATGAACGTCAGCGCCCAGCAGCTGCCGGCGCCCGACATGGTCGACCGCCTGGCGGAGAACTCCGTGCTGGGCGAGGTGCTGGCGTCCGGCCTGCGCGCCGTGACGGCCGAGCCGCAGATGCCCGAGGGCAAGCTGCGCCTGGTGTTCGAGTTCGCCGGCCGCCGCGCCGTGCACCAGCTCGAGCGCTATATGAACACCCTGGGCACCATCGCCACGGCCGCGCCGCTGCTGGGCCTGATGGGCACCGTGGTCGGCATGATCGAGATCTTCGGCAGCCAGACGCCCGGCGGCGGCAACCCCGCCCAGCTGGCGCACGGTATCTCCATCGCCCTCTACAACACCGCCTTCGGCCTGATGATCGCCATCCCCTCGCTGATGTTCTACCGCTACTTCCGCGGCAAGATCGAGGAGTACGTCCTGGAGCTGGAAGCCGCCGCCGACCGGTTGCTCGGGCAACTGCGCCGCTACACGGCTTGAGGAGGACGCGATGCGTTTTCGCGCCCCCCACCGCGAGCCGCCGGAGATCAACCTGATCCCCTTCATCGACGTGCTGTTGGTGATCCTGATCTTCCTGATGCTGTCGACGACGTATTCCAAGTTCACCGAGCTGCAGATCACCCTGCCTTCGGCGGATGCGGACAAGCTGAAGGACAGGCCGCAGGAAGTCATCGTCGGCATCGCCGCCGACGGCCGCTTCGTCGTCAACCGCCAGCCGGTGGAAGGCCGCTCGGTGGACATCCTCATCGGCGCGCTGCGCCAGGCCTCGGGCGGCAGCACCGACGCGTCGCTGATCATCTCGGCCGATGCCGCCACGCCCCACCAGGCCGTGGTCAACGTGATGGACGCCGCGCGCCGCGTCGGCCTGACGCGTGTCACCTTCGCCGCGCAGACCGACGCTCGCTGATCGCCTCCAGCAACAGTGGCTGACCGGCGGACCGCTGTCCGCCGCGTTGCTGCCGCTGAGCTGGCTCTACCGCGCGCTGCTGGCGCTGCGAACACTGGCCTGCCGCGTCGGCTTCAAGCGCACCGAAACCCTGCCCGTCCCCGTCATCGTCGTCGGCAACTGGATCGTCGGCGGTGCCGGCAAGACGCCGACGACGCTGGCCCTGCTGCAACTGCTGCGCACGCGCGGGCTGAGCGCCGGCGTCGTGTCGCGCGGCTATGGGCGCGAGGGCGACGAAGTGCAGCTGGTGATGCAGCAGTCGACGGCGCGCCAGGCCGGTGATGAACCCCTGCTCATCCATCTGCGTGGCCGCGTGCCGGTCGCCGTCGGCAGCGACCGCGTCGCCGCCGCACGGGCCCTGCTGGCGGCCCATCCCGAGCTGGACCTGCTCGTCAGCGACGACGGGCTGCAACACTGGCGGCTGCCGCGGCAACTCAGCCTGCTGGTCTTCGACGAGCGCGGCCTGGGCAATGGCCGCCTGCTGCCGGCGGGACCGCTGCGCCAGCCGCCAGCGGCGCTGGCAGCCGACCAACTCGTCGTCTACAACGCGGCCTCGCCCAGCACCGCCCTGCCCGGCTTTGTCGCCGAGCGACACCTCGCCGGTGCCGTGCCGCTGGCGGGCTGGTGGGCGGGCGAGAAGGCGTCGATGGACGCTTTGCTGGCTCTGCGCGGCCACGCCGGCCTGGTCGCCTGCGCCGGCCTGGCCCGCCCGCAGCGCTTCTTCGACATGCTGGCCGGCCTGGGCCTGGCCTTCGACGCACACCCCCTGCCCGATCACGCCGACTTCACCGCCCTGCCCTGGCCCGCGGATGCCGCCGGCGTGCTGCTGACCGAGAAGGACGCCGTCAAGCTGCCCCCGGTGCGCGTCGGCGCGACGCCGGTCTGGGTCGTGACGCTAGACTTTGCCCCCGGCGCCGGCTTCGAGGCCGCGCTGGATGCCCAACTCCAACGCCTGTTTCCCTCCCGATGGACCCAAGACTGATCGAGATGCTGGTCTGCCCGCTGTGCAAGGGGCCGCTGACGCTGCTGCGCGGCGATGAACCCGCCCTGGCCTGCCGTGCCGACCGCCTGGCCTTCCCGATCCGCGATGGCATCCCGCTGATGCTGGAGAGCGAGGCGAAGCCCTGGGATCCCGACACCGCCAGCGCGCCGGTGCCGCTCGCGCCGTGAGCTTTACCGTCATCGTCCCGGCGCGACTGGCGTCCACCCGCCTGCCCAACAAGCCGCTGGCCGACATCGCCGGGCTGCCGATGATCGTGCGCGTCGCCCAGCGCGCCGCCCTGTCGGGCGCGAGCCAGATCGTCGTGGCGACCGATGCCCCCGAAGTGGCCGCCGCCTGCGCCGCCCACGGCGTGCGCGCGCTGATGACACGCGCCGACCATCCCTCGGGCAGCGATCGCCTGGCCGAAGCCGTCGAGCAGCTCGGCCTGGCCGACGATGCCGCCGTCGTCAATGTGCAGGGCGACGAGCCGCTGATCGCGCCGGCCATGATCGACGCCTGCGCGGCCACGTTGGCAGCTCAGCCCGACTGCGTGATGGCCACCGTCGCGCATGCGCTGACCGATCCTTCCGAGTTCGCGAACCCCAACGTCGTCAAGCTGGTCACCGACAAGGCCGGCCGGGCCCTCTATTTCTCTCGCGCCCCCATCGCCTGGTGGCGCGACGGCGCCGGCCAACCCAACCAGGCGCTGCGCCATGTCGGCCTGTACGCCTACCGCGCCGGCTTCCTGCGCCGCTTCCCCACGCTGGCCGTCAGCCCCTTGGAGCAGATCGAGTCTCTGGAGCAGTTGCGCGTGCTCTGGCATGGCGAGCGCATCGCCGTGCACGTCAGCGAAGAACGGCCGGGACCGGGTGTCGACACGCCCGAGGATCTGGAGCGCGTGAGGCGTCTGATCGCGGGTTGACACGTCAGGCCCTAGAAAGGCCACATGCGATACTTGACCGCTGAATGAAAAGGGACTTTCCACCAAGTCCCGACATGACGAGGAGACCCATGCGATTGATCCTTCTGGGCGCACCCGGCGCCGGCAAAGGCACCCAAGCTGCCTTCATCTGCAAGCAATTCGGCATTCCGCAGATCTCCACCGGCGACATGCTGCGCGCCGCCATCAAGGCCGGCACCGCCATGGGCCTGGCCGCCAAGGCCGTCATGGATTCGGGCGCCCTGGTCAGCGACGACATCATCATCGGCCTGGTCAAGGAACGCATCGCCCAGGACGACTGCGCCAAGGGCTTCCTGTTCGACGGCTTCCCGCGCACCATCCCGCAAGCCGACGCGATGAAGGCCGCCGGCGTGAAGCTGGACTATGTGCTCGAGATCGACGTGCCCTTCGACGCCATCATCGAGCGCATGAGCGGCCGTCGCGTGCACGTGGCCTCGGGCCGCACCTATCACGTCAAGTTCAACCCGCCCAAGGTGAGCGGCAAGGACGACGAGACGGGCGAGGACCTGATCCAGCGCGAAGACGACAAGGAAGAGACCGTCAAGAAGCGCCTGGACGTCTACTCGGCCCAGACCCGCCCCCTGGTCGACTACTACTCGCAATGGGCCGCCACCGGCGACGCCAATGCACCCAGGTACCGCCGCATCGAAGGCGTGGGTTCGGTCGACGACATCATGAAGAAGGCGCTGGCCGCACTGGCCTGAGCGCCTTCACCCCAAACAAGCCGCGGCGCCTTTGGCCTCGCGGCTTTTTTGTCGTCCACAATTGACGTTTACGTCAACCAGGAGATCCTCATCATGGAAATCGCAGGCAAGGTGTTCATCGTCACCGGCGGCGCCTCGGGCCTCGGCGAAGGTACGGCCCGCATGTTCGCGGCCCACGGCGCCAAGGTCGTCATCGCCGATCTGCAGGTCGAGCGCGGCCAGCAGGTCGCGGCCGAAATCGGCGGCGTCTTCGTCAAGTGCGACGTCAGCCAGGAGGCCGATGGCCAGGCCGCCGTGGCCGCCGCCACGGGTCTGGGCAAGCTGATGGGCCTGGTCAACTGCGCCGGCATCGCCCCGGCCATCAAGACGGTCGGCAAGGACGGCGCCCACCCGCTGGCGGCCTTCAGCAAGACCGTCACGGTCAACCTGGTCGGCAGCTTCAACATGATCCGCCTGGCCGCCGAAGCCATGTCCAAGAACGAGCCGGAAGCTACCGGCGAGCGCGGCGTGATGATCTCGACGGCCTCGGTGGCTGCCTACGACGGCCAGATCGGCCAGGCGGCCTATGCGGCCTCCAAGGGCGGCGTCGTCGGCATGACCCTGCCGATCGCCCGCGACCTGGCGCGCAACGGCATCCGCAACATGACCATCGCCCCCGGCATCTTCGGCACGCCGATGTTGTTCGGCATGCCGCAGGAAGTGCAGGACGCACTGGCCGCCAGCGTCCCCTTCCCGAGCCGCCTGGGCAAGCCCGAGGACTATGCCAAGCTGGTGCACCAGATCGTCACCAACGACATGCTGAACGGCGAGGTCATCCGCCTGGACGGCGCCATCCGCATGGCGCCGAAGTGAAGACCGGCACCGCGCAGCCATGAAAAAAGGCCCCGACGGGGCCTTTTGCTTGGAGTGAGGCGCAGCGGGCAAGGCCCGCCGGCTCATCACTTCTTGGCGCTGCGCGCCTGGACCTGCCACAGGCGGGCCAGATCGCCGGAACCGTCGGTGCCCTTCACGGCGCGCCAGGCAGCCTGGGCCTTGGCGGTCTCGCCGGCGTTGTAGTAGGCCAGGCCTTGGTAGAGCTTGACGTCGTCGGCACGCGTGAAGTTTTCCTTGGCGATGCCGGCGTCGACCAGCTGCAGGCCACCGGCCTTGTCGCCGGCGAAGACGCGCGACAGGCCCAGCTTGACCAGTTCGTCACCGGTCTTGGCGTCGTTGGCCGCCTTTTCAGTGGCGGCCGCGCCGGCCGTGGCCGCATTGGACTTGTTGACCAAAAGGTCCATCAGTCGCTTGTGGCGTGCCCCCTCGGCGCCCTGACCCAGGATGTTGGCGGCCAGGCCTTGCTCGACGACCTTCTTGCCTTCGTCCGGATAGCCCGCCTGGGCAGCCAGCTGGGCCATTTCCATGTAGTCGTCCGCCGTGCGCAGATTGCCCGTGGCCAGCTGCAGGCGATAGACGTCCAGCGCGAAGCGCGGCGAGAAGCCCTTCTTGCCCTGCAGCCCGCCCAGCACCTGGGCCCACAGCTCCTTGCGGGGATAGTGGTTCAGCAGCAGGCCGATGGCGTAGGACTCGGTCGCGGCGTCACCCTTCTTCTGGGCGGCGTACAGCAGGATGTTCAGCTTGTCCTGGGTCGGTGCACGACCGGCCTTCTCGTCGGCCTGGATCTCGGCCATGGTGTCCTTCAGGACGGCCGTCATGTCGCCCGACTTGAACTGGGCCTGCTGCTGCATCTGCTTGACCGCCGGGCTGCTGCCGCCAGCCGCAAAGTATTTGTTGGCCCATTCCAGCGCCTTCGGCGCGTTGTTGGCGCGCAGATAGGTGCCGGCGATGGCTTCCATGTATTGCAGCTGCTGCGGACCACCGAGCTTGGCCTTCAGCACGTCGAACGAGCGGGCCATGGTGTCGGGGTCGTTCGCACCCATGGCGGCGGAGAAGCGCACGCCTTCGATGGCGTTGGTCTCGGCGGCCGTGCGGCCACCGATGGCTTCGGCATCACGCAGCTTGGCCAGGGCTTCCTTGTACTTACCGGCCTTGACGAACTTGCTGGCGTCGGTCAGCGGCGCGCCGACTTCCTTGCGCACGCTGTCCTGGGCGGCGGCCTGGCTGAATCCGAACTCGGCGCCGGGGGCGCCATTCAGGGACAGGGCCAGGGCGCCAACGGCGACGGCCACCATGGTTTTCAGAGTCTTCAATCTGCTCTCCTGCAAAGCAAAAACGCGCCGCCCTTTCGGGCAGCGCGCATCACAGTATCGTGGTCAGCGGTCCCGAGGACGTCACTTGACGTATTGCTCGTTACCGACCATGCCCATCTTCTTGACGTTGTTCCGCTGGGCCGAAGCCATCACGGAAGCAACGACACCGTAGTCCACCAGCTTGTTCGGCTTGATGTGGATTTCGGGCTGCTGGCTCAGCGGCATGGCACCGACTTCCTGCATCTTGGCGTTGACGGCATCCGTGCTGTTCGGCAGTGCGTTCTCGTCCCAGTAGACGGTGCCATCGAAGTCGATCATGACGGTGTGCACGACGGGGTCTTCCGTCGGCGGCGTCGTGCTCGGCGGCGGCATGTCCAGGTTGACCGTGTGCAGCTGGATCGGGATGGTGATGATGAGCATCACCAGCAGCACCAGCATCACGTCGATCAGCGGCGTCGTGTTGACGTCCATCATGACTTCGGGTTCACCGCCGCCCGACGAGCTTCCAACATTCATTCCCATTATTCGACTCCTGGGATCAACCGCCGCGAGCCGGCGGCTCGGTGACGAAGTTGATCTTCATGATGCCGGCGCGCTGGCAGGCGAAGATCACGCGACCGACCGACTCGTAGCGCGACTTGTCGTCGCCGCGGATGTGCACCTCGGGCTGCGGGTTCTTGACCGATTCCTTGCCGAGGCGCTTGACCAGCTCCTCCATGTCAGGAACCAGCTTGGTACCCCAGTAGACGTCGCCGCCTTTGCTGACCGAGATTTCGATGTTTTCCGGTTTGGTGACGCGGACGATGTTGGTTTCCTTTGGCAGGTTCACCGCGATCGATTGCGTCACCACCGGCACGGTGATGAGGAAGATGATCAAGAGCACCAACATCACGTCCACAAGGGGCGTGGTGTTGATGGACGAGACCACATCTTCATCGCCGGAAGAGGATCCGACGTTCATGCCCATGGCATTGGCTCCTGAATGAGCTTCAGCTCAGGGATTAGCGCTTGACGGCGCGGTTGCCCATGAGCACGCCGTGCAGGTCGCCGGCGAAGGAACGGACCTGGCTCATGACGCTCTTGTTGCGGTTGACCAGCCAGTTGTAGCCCAGCACGGCCGGGACGGCGACGAACAGACCGATGGCGGTCATGATCAGGGCGGCGCCCACGGGGCCTGCCACCTTGTCGATGGAAGCCTGGCCGGCCAGACCGATGGCGGTCAGCGCGTTCAGAATGCCCCACACCGTGCCGAACAGGCCGATGAAGGGAGCCGTCGAGCCGACGGTAGCCAGGAAGCCCAGGCCGCCCGAGATCTTGGAGTTGACGTCGGCGACGGCGCGGTCGACGTTCATCGTCACCCAGCTGCTGTGGTCGATGTTCTCGGTCAGGGCGCCTTCATGGTGCTCCGAGGCCTCGATGGCGGCGGTGGCGATGTAGCGGAAGGCGCTTTCTTCCTTCAGGCTGCGGACGCCGTCAGCCAGGCTGGCCTTCTTGAAGAAGGTGGCGCGGACTTCCTTGGCTTCGGACGCCAGCTTGCTGGTGTCCCACAGGCGGACGACCAGGATGTACCACGAGCCCATGGACATGATGCCCAGCAGGACCAGCACGGCCTGGTCGACGATGTTGCCGTGGGCCAGGATGTTGGTCAGGCTGTACGGGTTCTCAGCAGGCTTCGAAGGAGCAGCAGCGGGAGCGGGAGCAGCAGCAGCGTCGACAGCGGCGGCCGAGGCGGCGTCGGCCGGCTTCTGGTCTTGCGCGTGAGCGGGCGAAACTGCCAGGGTCGCGGCCATGGCGATGGCGGCAAGGAAGCCGGTGATGCGAGAAATCATGGAGTCAACTCCTAGGAAAAATTCTGGTTTGATGCGGTTCTGATTGCGCCGGTCTGGCGCCGGGTTCGAAGCGAGGTCTCTTATTCGATCTTGAACTGGAACTCCTGCTCGAACACGTGGTCGCCCGGGCATTCGTAGGTGTCCTGCAGCGTCTGCGTGATGGCTTGCGTCATCGCGCGTTGGGCCTTGCGGTCAACACCACCACGCAAGGGGGTGATTTCGACAGAGGTGACGCGACCCGCCTTGACGGTGGCCACGGCCTTGTAGAGGGCTTCGCCGCTCCAGTTGACGGACGGCACTTCAGGCTTGCCCATCTTGGTGCAGACCATGCCGGCCGTGATCTTGGTCGGCTTGGCGGCCGGCGGCGGAGCCGCGACAACCGGCGGCGGTGCCGGACGGATGTCGGCCTGCGGCGGTTGGACCTGGGTGGAAACGATGGCGGGTGCCGGCGGCGTCGGCGCGGTCACCTGGAATTCGGGCGGGGGGACGAAAGGCGGCGGCGGCGCCTTCATGTCCGGCGGCGGCGGCACGACCTTCTCAGGCGGCGGCGGCGGCTTGACCTTCTCTTCGATCACCTTGACGTCGATGGGGCCGGTGACCTTCTTGACGATATCGCGAGCCAGACCGCTGGCCAGCGCGTAGATGGCGACGACGTGGATCAGGACGACGACGCCAAAGCCCGTGAACCGGGACGCGCCCTGCTTCTCCTGCGCAAAATTCATGCGCGCTCCTTCTTGCAACTACAAATCACAGTCAATGACTCTTCTTGGAAAGCGGCCACTGCCACGGAGGAAGTTGCGTTCCTGCCGTCAACTGGTTCCCGAAGGGCGTGCATTCTAGATCGCGGAGAGAACGATTCCGCCTCGTCGAAAACACGCAGTGCAGCCGGCGTGTAAGGCCTCTTTACACCTGCCCGAGCCAAAAAAAACGCCCGGTGGCAATCAGCCGTCGGGCACGCGTTTCATCGCCACGAACCAGGTGCAGCAAAACTACACCCCCGGCCAAACCTGGCCATGCAAGCATCTTAGCCGTCCGTTTTGTCGCGACTTCCTGGGGCTAACCCGGGCAAGCGAGACAGGCGGATTACATGCAAGCGGACACAAAAAAGCCGCGCCCTGGGGCGCGGCTTCACTCATCAACCCATCAGCTCAAGCTCAGAAGAACTTGTAGTTGATGCGGCCATAGAACTGGCGGCCGATGGGGTTGGTGTAGGTCGGGTCATAGCCGGTCTGGAAGTACAGCGAGTTACGCGAAGCCGGCGGATCCTTGTCCAGCAGGTTCTTGATACCGAAGGTCAGCGACAGCGACTTGGTGGGCTTGAGGCCGAACTGGGTGTCCCAGGTGTAGTAGGCATCAACCTTGCGGACCAGCGGGTAGCTGGCGCCGACGGCCGTCGGGTCGGTGTAGTCCTCGTAGCTGTGGGTGTAGTTGTTCGTCACCGAAGCGCTGAACATGCCACTGGACCAGCTGGCCGTGATGGCATGGCGCCAGCGCGGCACGGCACCGAAGTCCTTGAACTTGCCGAGGTCGTCGGTCTTGGCCAGGCCGGTGTACTGATAGCCGTGGGTCAGCATCAGGGCGCCGTCGAAGTTGAAGCCGACCGTGCCCACGCCAGCCAGCTTGGTGCGATAGGCCGCGTTCAGGTCCAGGCCCGAAGCATAGGTCTTGTCCGTGTTCTCGTACGGCAGGAAGACGTAGGCGATCGGGAAGTCCTTGTTCTGGCTGCCCTTGATGGGATGCGCCTGGTCAGGATCGGCCACCGGGTCGAAGCGGTAGATGTAGTCCTTGTACTTGGCGGCATCGCTCAGCACCTGGATTTCAGACTTGGCGACGATGGGGTCCTTGATCTGGACGTTCCAGTAGTCCACGCCCAGGGTCATGTCCTTGACGGGCGAGAACACGACGCCGAAGGAGAACTGCTTGGACTTCTCAGGCTTCAGGTTGGGGTCGCCCGCGGTGCCGGCAGTCAGCTGGACCTGGCACTCGTCCACCACTTCACCCACGGGGTTGATGGTGTTGGTGATGGGCACGCCGTTCGGGCAGCGGATCGGGTCGCTCCAGTTGGCGGCCGTGTTGTTGCTGGTGGTCAGGGGACGCAGGTTTTCATACAGCGTCGGGGCACGGTAGCCCTTGGCCACGGAGCCACGCAGGACCAGGTCCTTGTTCGGCTGCCAGCGCAGGCTGGCCTTGGGGCTGAAGTTGTTGAAGCTGGTGCCGAAGTCGTTCTTGTAGTTGTCGTAGCGGGCGGCCAGGTTCATGCTCAGGTCCTTGACCAGGGGCACTTCCAGTTCGCCGAACACGCCATAGACCTTGCGGCCGCTGCTGACGGTCGGCACGGCGCCGCCGCCACCGACTTCGTCGCCGGACTCGAGCACCGGGTCGGAGATCTGGTTCAGCTTTTCCTGGCGATAGGTGACGCCCAGGGCCATGGCCATCGGGCCGGCCGGCAGTTCCATCAGCTCGCGGTTGATGGTGAAGTCGAATTCGGTGGACTTGGACTGGGCAGCCTGCTGGCGGGTGCCGGTCAGCAGGGCGCTGTCGAGCAGGGCCTGGCTGGTGGCGTCCTGGGCACCGAAGACGTTGATCTGGCCCGAATTGACCAGCGGGGTCAGCTTGGCATAGGAGAACTTGCCCGGGCCGAAGAAGATCTCGCCCTTGTTGCGCGAGAAGGTCAGGCCGGTGTTGTAGTCCCAACCTGCGATCGAGCCCTTGGCACCAACCATCAGGCGGTCGGTCTCGGTCTCGGTGATGTCGGAACGGCCGCCGCCGGCGACGGTACGCCAGGTGCCGGTGAGGTTGCCGGTGGGCGTGACGACCATGTCGTTGGCCAGCACCGTGGCCGCAGCCAGCTTGCTGCCGTCAGGCATCGTGTAGCCGGCCGGCAGGGTCATGCCCTTGGGCAGCGTGATGCTCTTGGGATAGAAGCGGCCGGTCGTCGGATACGACATCGGCTTGGTGTAGGGCGCCGGCGAGTAGAACGACTGCTGGCGGTCGCGGTTGTGCATGCCCTCGACGATGAGCTGGTTGTCGCCCGGGAGCTGGACGACCGCGCGGCCCGTGAAGTTGGCGCGCCACTGCTCGGGCACCAGGTCGATGAACTTGACGTAGTCGGTGCCGCACTGCGTGGCGCTGGCGGGGACGCCAAAGGTGGCCAGGCCGAACTCGGGTGCATTGCAACCGGTGTAGCGCAGCGGGTTGACGCCGGTGTACTTGTTGCCCTTGGTGTCCGTGAAGTTCAGGTTCGGGACGCCGTTGCGGGGCGAGGACTTGTTGATGCCCAGGTCCGGACGGACGGCGGTGTTGGCGAAGCTGCGGTCACGCGCCTTGACGGGCGAGACTTCTTCGCGGCCGGCCGTCAGCATGACGTTGTACTTGTCGGCAGCCAGGTCACCGAAGCCCATCACGGCGCTGACGTTGTCGACGTTGCCGCCGTGCTGGTCCGACTTGTACTCGGCCCAGGTGACTTCAGCGCCCTGATAGTCCTTCTTCAGGATGAAGTTGATGACGCCGGCAACGGCGTCGGCGCCGTAGGTGGACGAGGCGCCGTCACGCACGATTTCAACGCGCTCGACAGCAGCCAGGGGAATGGAGTTCAGGTCAACGGGGTTGTTGCCGAAGGCGAAGTTGGCCACGCGGCGGCCGTTCAGCAGCACCAGCGTGTACTTGGGGCCCAGGGCGCGCAGGTTGGCGGTCGAGGCACCGCCGGTCGCGCCGACGTTGTTGGCCACGACGCCGCCGCCGAAGCTGGACGGCAGGGTCTGGACCAGATCCTGGACGGTCGTCGCGCCGGTACGGGCGATTTCCTCGCGGTTGAAGGTCGTGATCGGCAGCGAGGTCTCGGCAGACACGCGCTTGATGCTCGAACCCGTGATTTCGATGCGTTCCAGCTTTTGTGCTTCCTGGGCCAGCGCGCTTGTTGCGGCCAGCGCCAGGATGGCGCCAGTGATGGTGGTTGTTTTGAACATGGACACTCCTGAATGGATGGATGCCCGCCTTGGTGGTGAGGCGTGCTGGCCCGATGAGGCCAATCCTTGGCCTGAGCGATCAGCTCAGATTTGGGGTGCCGGAAGTTTGTGCGGGCGCAACATTCGCCCCGCCCCGTAGATGTCCCTAGAGCCATGGTGGGGCGCAGTAAGCCATTGATTTACAAGGGTTTCCAGGAGTTACGACCCCTAGAGTAAAACCCCTAGCCGTTGTCGCGGCGCGACGGGTCAGAAATGAGCCTGGGCACAGCCTTGAGTAAAGCTTGCGTAAAGCTTTCTGAAGGCTGTCTGAGAACTTCTTCACAACTTCCGCGCTCGACAACCCGCCCCGCCTGCATGACGGCGACCTCGTCGGCGATGTATTCGACGACGCCGATGTTGTGGGTGATGAAGAGGTAGGCCAGGCCCTGCTCGCGCTGCAATTCGCGCAGCAGGTTGAGGATCTGGGCCTGCACCGAGACGTCCAGCGCCGACGTCGGTTCGTCGCAGACGATGAGGCGGGGTTCGACCGCCAGCGCCCGGGCGATGGCGATGCGCTGGCGCTGGCCGCCGGAGAACTCATGGGGCCAGCGCCGCAGCGCATCGCGGCGCAGGCCGACCTGGTCGACCAGGCGGTGCAGGCGCTCGCGGCGGGCGCCCGCGTCGAGGTCCGGGCGCAGCGCGATCAGGCCCTCCTCCAGCAGGTCGGCCACGCGCAGGCGCGGATTCAGCGACGCGAAGGGGTCCTGGAAGATGATCTGGAGTTGCCGCCTGGCCTCCAGAAGAGCCGGACCGTGGAGCTGGAACAGATCCCGGCCTTCGAACAGGGCCTGGCCGCTGATGCTGGCCTGGCGGCGCAGCAGCTGCACGATGGCCTTGCCCGAGGTGGTCTTGCCGCAGCCGGATTCGCCGACCAGAGCCAGGGTGCGGCCGGCATGCAGCTGCAGGTTGATGCCGTCGACCGCATCGAAATGGCGCGGGCCGCGATGAAAGAACGGCGCCTTCAGCGCGAAGCGCACGCGCAGATCGCGCACATCGAGCAGGGGAGCGCCCTCCCCCGTTGCCGCAGGCGGCAGCGCCTTCGGAGTCGCCACTTCGCGAGGCAGGGCTGCGCCGGGCTGGCTGTAGAGGAGGCAGCGCACCTGGTGGCGCGGGCCTTCCTGCGTCAGCGCGGGCGGCATGGTCGCGCAATGGCCCATGGCCTTGTCGCAGCGCGGCGCGAAGCGGCAGCCGGTGAAGTCCAGCCACAGCGGCGGCACGGTGCCGGCGATGGCCGCCAGCGGCGCATCGCGGCGCGCCGCGTCCGGCAGGGCCTGCAGCAGCAGCCGGGCGTAGGGATGCCTGGGATGGGCGAAGAACTCCGCCGCCGGCGCGACCTCGATGATCTGGCCGGCATACATCAGCGCCACGCGGTGGGCCATGCCGCTGACGACGGCCAGGTCGTGGGTGATCAGCAGCACGCCGAGCTGGCGTTCGCGCTGCAGGTCGCGGATCAGGTCGAGGATCTGTGCCTGGATGGTCACGTCCAGGGCCGTGGTCGGCTCGTCGGCGATCAGATAGTCGGGCTCGGCCGCCAGTGCGATGGCGATCATGACCCGCTGCTTCTGGCCGCCGGACAGGCGGAAGGGGTAGTCGTCGATGCGACGCTGCGGCTCGGGGATGCCGACCCGCTGCAGCCAGTCGATGGCCTTGGCCCGCGCCGCCGCGCCGCGCAGCGCCGTGTGCGCCTCGATGGCCTCGACGATCTGGTCACCGACGCGCATGACGGGGTTCAGGCTGGTCGACGGCTCCTGGAAGATCATGGACACCCGCCCGCCGCGCACCTGGCGCATGTGGCTCTCGGGCAGCGCCAGCAGGTCCCGCCCATCCAGGCGCACGCTGCCGCTGGTGATGCTGCCGTTTTCGGGCAGCAGGCGCATCAGGGCCAGGGCCGTCATGCTCTTGCCGCAGCCGCTTTCGCCGACCAGCGCGAAGGTCTCGCCGCGCGACAACGCCAGGTGCATGCCGTCGATGGCGCGCACCAGGCCGGCGTCGGCATCGAGCTGGACCTTCAGGTCGTCGATCTCAAGCATCGACGGCCCCCTGGCTGCGCCGGAACAGGCGCGGCCGAGCCGAACGCGCCTTGGGATCGAAGGCGTCGCGCACGCCGTCGGCAAAGAGATTGGCCGCCAGCACCAGGCTGACCATGAAACCGAAGGCCGCTGCGAAGCTCCACCAGACGATGGGGTCGCGCGACATCTCGGCGCGGGCCAGGTTGATCATGCTGCCGAAGCTGTTCATGACCGGATCGACGCCGACGCCGACATAGGTCAGCACGGCCTCGTACAGGATGAGCTCGGAGAAGCTCAGCACGACGGTGATCAGCACCAGGTGCATGACGTTGGGCACGATGTGGCGGGCCATGATGCGCAGGTCGCCGACACCGAAGGCCGTCGCGGCCTGCACATAGTCGAGCTCGCGCAGCTTCAGCGTCTCGGCCCGCACCAGGCGGCACAGGCCGGCCCAGCCTGTCAGGCCGAGGATGAGGCAAAGCATCAGCATCTTCACGTCCGAGCGTTCGGCAGCCGTCTCGAAGAGCTCGGGGTTCTTGTCGAAGAAGACCTGCACCATCAGCACGCAGGCGGCGATCAGCAGCACATTGGGCACCGAGCTCAGCGTCGTGTAGGCGTACTGGATGGCCTCGTCGACCCAGCCCTTGTAATAGCCCGCCAGCACGCCGAGCAGCAGGGCGATGGGCAGGGTGGCCAGCGTCGACAGTGCACCTATGACGAAGGCCGTGCGCACGCTTTTCAGCGCCTGCACGAGGACGTCGTTGCCGGTGCGGTCGGTGCCGAACACGTGGTAGTGCGGCATCAGCGCGATGACGGGGCCGGCCAGCAGCAGGACGACGGCCAGCGTCAGCAGCATGGCGCGCAACGGGTAGAAGGTACGGTCTGCGGCAAGGTCGCTCAGGGCCGGGCGCCAGCCGCCGTGATGGCGCGCCAGGCCGGCGGCGGTCAGCGCCACCAGGACCAGGGCGACGACGAGGGCGCAGGCCAGGCCGACGCCGGCACGGGCAGCGACGTCGCCGGCCCACTGCGTGGCGGGATCCGCCAGATGCGCGCCACCGAATGCCAGGCGCGGGTAGTCGCGCCGCACCTCGCCCCCGGCGTCGATCAGGCTCTCCTTGTTGAAACCGTGCGCGCCCAGCGGCACCGAGTAGCTGACCTCGCGCATCGCGATCTGGCGCTCCAGCAGCAGGTCCAGGGCCGACTGCGTGCGCGTGTCGTAGACCGTGCTGCCATCCGTCGTCGGCAGGGCGCGGCGCAGGTGGAAGCTGTCCACCAGCGTGACGAGCAGGAAGAGGGCCATGACGACGCCGGCGCAGGCGGCCACCGGGTCCCGCAGCACGCGCTGCCAGGTTGCACGCAGATGAGCCTGCGTCCTCACCCTCCAGGCGTAGCCCAGGCCCGCGGCGGTCATCAGCCACAGCGCCAGGTCGGTCCAGAGCAGCACGAACTTCATGAGAGCCTGACGCGGGGATCCACCCACGTGTACGCGATGTCGATCAACGCATTGCTGGCGATGTAGAGCAGCGCGCCGAGGAAGACCATGGTGCGCACGATGGCGAAGTCCTGGCCCGTGATGGCCTCGATGACGAAGGCGCCCAGGCCCGGGATGCCGAAGAAGCTCTCGAACACCAGGCTGCCGAGGAAGACATAGGGCAGATAGCTGCCGGCGCTGGTGATGATGGGGATGAGGGCATTGCGCAGCACATGGCGGCTCAGCACCCTGCCCTCGCTCAGGCCCTTGGCACGTGCGGTGCGCACATAGTCCTTGCCCATCTCCTCGAGGAACATGGCGCGATACAGGCGCGCCTCGCCGCCGAGTCGCGACAGCAGCGACAGAAAGATCGGCAGGACCAGGAAGCGCATGGCGTCCAGCCCCGGCGCGAAGCCGTTCATGGGCACCAGCTTGAGCAGGCGCGCGAACAGGAACTGGCCGACGATGATGTAGAACAGGCTGGAGATCGACAGCATCAGCACGCAGAGCACGACGCCCCAGAAGTCGATGCGGGTGTGCCTGAAGAACACCAGCAGCAACGAGAAGGCGATGCTGACGATGACCTGCAGGATGAAGAGGGGCACGGCCAGCCGCAGGCTGACGCCCATGCGCACCTTGATCTCGTGGCCGATGTTGACGGCCTGGCGCGCATCGCTCTTGCCGAAGTCCAGCGCGAACAGCGACACCGAGCGCTCCCACAGGATGGTGTGGGTCAGGCGTTCACTGCCTTGCCGGCTCTCGTCGAAATACAGCGGCTTGTCATAGCCGCGCTCCTGCTTCCACTTCTCGATCTGCTCCTGCGTCACGCGCTTGCCGCCGATGTTCAGGCGCGCCATGTCGTCGGGCGTGTTGACCGAGAAGAACAGCAGGAAGGTGAAGAGGTTGACGCCGATGAGGATGGCCAGGCCATAGCCCAGGCGGCGCAGTGCGAAGCCCAGCATCAGGCGGCCTCCTCCACCTTCACCGCCGTCGCCGTCTCGCGGGCGCGCCAGGCACGGCGCGTGGCGACGAGGATGGCCAGGCCGCCCGCCGCCAGCAACAGCAGCGGCCACCAGACCGGTTGGTTCCATTCGTGGATGCTGCGGGTGCGCTCCTGGGCATCCACGCGCAGATAGCGGGCGCGGTCGCGCACGACGACGCCGGGCTTGCCGTTGTGCACCCAGCGCTGGAAGGCCACACCCGAGTAGCTCCAGAAGCCCCAGGCCCAGGGCGAATCCGCGCGCACGATGTCGTTCATCTGCGCCATCACCTTCGTCTTCTCGGGCCCGTCCTCCAGCGACTGCAGCTTGCGGAACAGGCGGTCGAATTCCGGGTTGGCATAGTTGGCCGTGTTCTCGCCTTCGTGATGGCTCTTGCTGTTGGGGCCGTAGAGCAGGAAGAGGAAATTCTCGGCGTCCGGGTAGTCGGCGAACCAGCCCCACCAGAAGATCTGGTGCTTGCCCTTGAGGATCTTTTCCTGGAACTGGTTGAAGTCGGTGGCGCGGATGTCGAGCTGGATGCCGAGCTTGGCGAACTGGCGCACCATCCAGTCGTTCTCGGCCTTCAGCTCGGGCGTGATGACGCGCTGGAAGTCGTAGTTCAGCACCAGGGGCTTGCCGGTTCTGGCGTCGCGGCCATCGGGATAGCCGGCCTCGGCCATCAGCTTGAAGGCGTCTTCCAGCGGCCGGCGCACCGGCTTGCCGTTGACGAGCTTGTGCGTGACCGGGTTGAACTCACCCGGTTGGCCCTCCTTGGAGCCATACACGCCGGGCGGGATGGGACCGTAGGCGACGTCACCACCACGGTCGCGGAAGATGCGGCCATAGCCCTCTTCCCAGTCGATGGCGATGGAGATGGCCTGGCGCAGGGCACGGTTGCGCTTCTGCTGCTCGGGCGTGTCGCCGCGCCCGACGACGGGGTCCAGCCAGTTGAAGCCGAGGTACCAGCTGCTGATGTCGACATCCATGGGCAGGCGAAAGCCGCGCTGCTCGAAGAAGGCCTTGACCTCGTCGGAGTCGTCGCGATCGACCGCCAGGTTGACGCCCCAGTCGGCGCGGTCCATCTCAGGCAGGTCGAGATAGCCCTGCTTGAACAGCTCCTTGATCGGCACCTTCTCCTTGACGTTGATGGCGACGACCTTGTCGACGAAGGGAATGCGCTTGCCGCAGTCCGCCAGCAGGCCCGCCTCGGCATCACCGGGACTGCCGTCGCAGGGATAGGTCTCGACCCGGTAGTTGGGGTTGCGGCTCATCACATGGCGGCGGTCCTGCACATACTCCGTCATCATGAAAGCGCCCGTGCCCACCGGCCACTGGTTCCAGGTGAGCGAATTGGCCGCCATGCCGGGCTGGGCGTAGAAGGCGTCCACCTCCCAAGGCACGGCGGCCGTGAAGTTGGTGGCCAGCCAGAAACGCCACTGCGGGTAGCGGCCCTTGAGGCGGATGCGCAGCAGGTGGTCGCCCACGGCCTGGGCGCCGGCCAGCGGCCATTGACGCAAGTCCAGGAAGGGCTTGTCGGCCAGGTTCTCGGGGCTGCCTTCGAGCTGCCTGGCGCTCTCGCGCTTCAACTGCGCGACATAGTCCTTCAGGCCCAACACATGCTCTGCGAACACGGCCTGCAGCGGCGTCTCGATGCGCGGGTTGGCGTGGCGCTTGATGGCGTAGACGAAGTCCTCGGCAACCACCTCGCGCGTATCCAGCTGCTTGAACTCGAAGGGGCTGCGCTTGTCGCCCAGCTCGCCGGGCTTGAGGTGGTGATAAAGGTAATGGCCCTGGGCGTCCTTGGCGAAGGCCGGATGGGGCGACCACTTCAGGCCCGGCTTGA
Source organism: uncultured Comamonadaceae bacterium (assembly GCA_966111775.1). Lineage (GTDB taxonomy): Bacteria > Pseudomonadota > Gammaproteobacteria > Burkholderiales > Burkholderiaceae_C > Pelomonas. The sequence continues at coordinate 20,247 of CBHWBD010000036.1, forward strand.
TGGCGATGTCGTAGACGGCCTCGGCGATCTGCTCGTCGGGCGCATCGTCGGGCAGGCGCTTGCCCTGGGCGTCGAGGTAGTAGGGCTGGGCGATCTCGGACGCGGCACGCGGGATCAGCGTGTAGGGGCGCTTCAGCGGGTGGTAGCCATAGGGCGGCTCGCTGATCTCGTAGGTGTAGGTGCTTTCGGGCGCCGTATACGACGAGGTCGGGTCCAGATAGCGCGGCGAGCGCTCGGCGAAGGCCATGTAGAGCGTGTTCTCGCGCTCGGCGCCATGCGGGTGGGGGCTGTTGTCGCAAGCGGAAAGCACCAGCAGCGCCAACGCGCCCAGGCCTACCTTGATCCAACCACCCAATGCACCCAACGCCAACCCTCGAAAGACAAGCGCCTCGGCAGGCCGAGGCGATGTCGGGATGATAGTCGGGCCACTCGTCTATACAGGCCCCGTCGCGCCGTAAAGGCGGCGAGGAAAACCCGGGGTGACTTCAGTGAGGGTCGTGGCCGCAGTCGTCGCCGCAGTTTTCATCATGCTGATGATGCGCGGCATGCGCCAGGCGCGGGTCGGACTGCCAGCCCAGGATGGCCTCGCGGCCCTGCACATAGAGCTCCACCGTGCCGCCCACCGGCAGGCAGACCTTGGTGCGCACATGGCCGAAAGGCAGGCCGGTCAGCACCGGCGTCCGGGTGCGCGCACGCAGCATTGCGACGGCGTCCTTGATGCCGTAGCCCCGGTCCAGCGGCGACTTGGCAGCACCGCTGAAGTCGCCCAGCAGCACCGCCGCCTGATTGTCGATGACGCCGGCCTGCTGCAACTGCAGCAGCATGCGCTCGACGCGGTAGGGATGCTCGTTGATGTCTTCCAGGAACAGGATGCCGCCCTTGATCCTGGGCCAGTGCGGCGTGCCGAGCAGCGAGCACAGCACCGTCAGATTGCCGCCCCAGAGCCGGCCGCGCGCTTCCAGGCCGTCGAATTCGGCAGTGGGCGCACGGAAGCCCACGGCCTCCAGTGCGCCGCTCATGGCCTCGGTGAAGCAGTCCTGGGTGATCTCGTCGACACCGCCGTCGGCCTCGCTGCGGCCGAAGTCGTCACAGGCCAGCGGCCCGGCCCACATGGACAAGCCCTTGTGGCGCGCGATCAGGCCATTCTGCAGGGCAGTGAGATCGCTGTAGCCGACCCAGCGCGTGCCTCGCTCGACACTCTTCGCGATGCGATTCCAGTCCAGCTGGTCGAGCAGGCGCGTCAGACCGTAGCCACCGCGCGTCGCCAGGGCCACCGAAGGCGCCGCGTCGGCAACGCGGTGCAGGGCCGCCAGCCGGGTCGCATCATCGCCAGCAAAGCGCTGGTGCTTGGACAGCGCATCGGCGTCGATGCTGACCTCGAAGCCGAGCTTCGTCAGCCGCTTGGTGGCGCGCTTCAGGTTCTCGGCCTTGGCGAGCACGCCGGACGGCGTGAACAGCGTGAGTGAGGTCATCAGGTTTCGTCCAGGTGGGTCGCTTCGCCGGTCGGGATGATCCCTTGCCGCTCGGCGCGGCGTGCGCGTGCGGCCTCGCGGCGTTCGGCGAAGAAGTCGCGCAACAGCTGGGCCGAGGCCTCGGCCATCAGCCCGCCTTCAATGCGCGTGTGGTGATTGAGCTGGGGCTGGCCAAACAGGTTGATCACCGAGCCGGCCACGCCGGTCTTGGGATCGGCCGCGGCGAAGACGACGCGCTTGAAGCGGGCATGCATCAGCGCCATCGCGCACATCGCACAGGGCTCCAAGGTCACGAAGAGCTCGCACTCCGGCAGGCGGTAGTTCTCCAGCAGCGTGGCCGCATGGCGCAGGGCCACGATCTCGGCATGGGCCGTCGGGTCGTGCGTCGTGATGGGGCGGTTGTAGCCGGTCGCGATGACCTGGCCGGCGCGCACGATGACGGCACCCACCGGCACCTCGCCCACCAGCCAGGCGTTGTGCGCCTGATCCAGCGCCTGGCGCATGGCGAACTCGTCGGCGGGGGAGAAAAGGATGGGCGGCTCTGTCATCGCGCCGGCAGTTTAGGGCCGGGCTCAGAGGGAAGCGGCGGAACGCGACGCCTGGTCATAGAGCCCCGACAGAAGGCGCATCAACTGGGCGCAGTCGCCGATGTCCTGGTTCTGCTGGCCGCTGTCGGCCAGGGCCTCCATCAGGCAGCGCTCACGCACCTCGCGGTAGGCCTCGCACAGGGCCTGGCCCTGATCCGTCGTCGAATAGAAGGCTTCCTTGCCCACCTTCTCGCTCTGCACCAGGCCCAGGCCGACCAGCTTGCGCAGCGAGTAGGCGACGACATGGGTGTCTTCCACGTTCAGCACGAAGCAGATGTCGGCCAGCTTCTTCTGCCGGTCGCGATGGTTGACGTGATGCAGCAGCGACACGTCCAGGGCCGCCAGGTCCTTCATGCCGGCGGCGGCCATGCAGCGCACCATCCAGCGGTTGAAGGCATTGCTGACAACGATGAGGCCGAACTCGAACTCCGAGAGCTCGGCGCTTTTGTCCGACACCAGATGCGAAGACGACACGATGCTGCGAACCATGATTGACATCATAAACACGAGTCGAATACAAATCGTATACGTTTTTCAATCATCAACATGAGCGCTTCGTCACCCGACCTGATGATTCGCCCCCTGGGCGAGGCAGCGCTGTACTGCGCGGTCGACGGGGCCATCGCGCTGGAGCACCAGCAGCGCATCTGGCAGCTCGGCGCGGGCCTGGCCCAGACGACCGGCGTGCTGGGCCTGATCCCGGGCATGAACAACCTGACGCTGACCTTCGACCCGCTGCGGACCGAAGCGGCGTCGCTGGAGCAGGCAGCGCGCGCGCTGTGGGCCAAGCCGTTGAAGCGTCAGCAGGCCGGCCGCCTGGTCGAGATCCCGGTCCGCTACGACGGGCCGGACCTGGCCGACGTCGCCAGCCATTGCGGCCTCTCCACCGACGAAGTCGTGCGCCGCCACACCGCGGCCGACTACGTCGTCTACTTCATCGGCTTCCAGCCCGGCTTTGCCTATCTGGGTGGGCTGGACGAATCCCTGCACACGCCGCGCCGGGCAGAGCCGCGCGTGGCCGTGCCGGCCGGCAGCGTCGGCATCGGCGGTGCGCAGACCGGCATCTATCCCCTCGTCACGCCCGGCGGCTGGCAATTGATCGGCCGCACCGCCCTGCCCCTTTTCGACCCGCAGGCCGAGCCGCCCACGCTGCTGGCGCCGGGCGACCGCGTGCGCTTCATCGCGGAGGCTCCATGAGCCTCCTGCTGCTGCGCGCCGGCCCGCTGACCACCGTGCAGGATCTCGGCCGCGACACCTGGCGCGACCGCGGCATCAGCCGCTGCGGCGCCGTCGACGACATCGCGCTGAGCTGGGGCAATCTGCTGGTCGGCAACGACATCAATGCCGCCGGCCTGGAGTTCACCCTCGGCCCGGCCACGCTGCGTTTGGACGCCGACTGCTGCGTCGCCATCACCGGCACCGATGTCGACGCCACGCTGGACGGCCGCCCGTTGCGGCCCTGGTGGCGCCACCGCGTGCAGGCCGGCCAGACCCTCAAGCTTGCCGCGCCGCGCGAGCGCATGCGGAGCTATCTGACGGTCTCCGGCGGCATCGCCCTGCCCGAGGCCCTGGGTTCGCGCAGCACCGACCTCAAGGCCGGCTTCGGCGGGTTCGACGGCCGCGCCCTGCGTGACGGCGATGTGCTGCCGCTGGCCGCACCGGCGCGCCTGCCCACCCCCAGCATCGGCATCCAGCCCCCCGGGTGGGACGCCAGCGTGCGCGTGCTGCCCGGTGCCGAGCACGACGATTTCTCGGACGCTGCCCGCGCCACCTTTTGGGCCGCCGACTGGCAACTCACGCCGCAAAGCAATCGCATGGGCTATCGCTTCTCCGGCCCCGAACTCCAGCGCGAGCGCGGCGGCGAGCTGGCCTCGCATGGCGTGCTGCCCGGCGTCATCCAGGTGCCGCCTTCGGGTCAGCCCATCGTCCTGCTGGCCGACGCGCAGACGACCGGTGGCTATCCCAAGATGGGCGTCGTCATCCGCGCCGACCTGTGGAAGCTGGGCCAGCTGCGCTTGGGCAGCACGTTGCGTTTCGTTCCCTGCACCCTGGACGAGGCCCGCGACGCGCTGCGCCAACGCCAGGCCACGCTGGATCAACTGAGGACTGCCCTATGCATGTCGACCTGAACGCCGACCTCGGCGAAGGCGCGCCCGACGACGCCGAACTGCTGGCCCTGGTCAGCTCCGCCAATATCGCCTGCGGCTGGCATGCCGGCGATGCACGGCTGATGCAGGCCACGGTGGTTGCGGCGCTGGAGCGCGGCGTGGCCATCGGCGCCCACCCGAGCTATCCCGACCGCGAGAATTTCGGCCGCAGCGAGATGCAGCTCACACCGGAACAAGTGCGGGCCGACGTCATCTATCAAGTCGGTGCGCTGGACGCCCTGGTGCGCGCCGCCGGCGGCCGCCTGCATCACGTCAAGCCGCACGGCGCCCTCTACAACCAGGCTGCGCGCGATCCTGCTCTCGCCGATGCCATCGCAGCGGCCGTGCTCGACGTCAATCCGTCACTCGCCGTCTACGGCCTGGCAGGTGGCGAGCTGCTGAAGGCCGCCGAACGCGCCGGCCTACGTGCCGTCGCCGAAGTCTTTGCCGACCGCGGCTACCGCGCCGACGGCAGCCTGGTGCCGCGCAGCCAGCCCGGTGCGCTGATCCACGACACCGACGAAGCCGTCGCCCGCACGCTGCGCATGGTCAGCGAAGGCGTGGTGCAGGCCGTCAGCGGAGAAATCGTTCCCCTGCAGGCCCAGACCATCTGCCTGCATGGCGACGGCCCCCACGCCATCGCCTTCGCCCGCGCCATCCACCAAGCCCTCAACCAAGCCGGCGTCGCACTGCGCGCCTGACCCGGAGCCCTTCATGACTGCAGATGTCTCCCTCTGGCCGCTGATCGGCGTCGCCGTTGTCATCGTCGGCTTTGTCTTGCGCTTCAACCCGGTCCTGGTCGTGGCCGTCGCCGGCATCGCGACCGGCCTGGCGGCCAAGCTGCCGCTGGACCTCATCCTCGCCAAGCTGGGCACCGGCTTCGTCAAGACGCGCAATCTGCCGCTGACCCTGCTGCTGCCCCTGCCCATCATCGGCCTGCTGGAACGCCACGGCCTGCGCGAGCGAGCGCAGACCTGGATCGCCAGCATCCGCTCGGCAACCGCGGGCCGTCTCCTCGTCGTCTACCTCTTCATCCGCGAACTCGCCGCGGCCATGGGCCTGACCTCGCTGGGCGGCCATGCACCCATGGTGCGGCCTCTCGTCGCGCCCATGACCGAAGCCGCCGCCGAGAAGACCCATGGCCCCATCCCGCAGGCCGTGCGCGACAAGTGGAAGGCCATGGCCTCGGCGACCGACAACGTCGGCCTGTTCTTCGGTGAGGACATCTTCGTGGCCTTCGGCTCCATCGTGCTGATGCAGACCTTCCTGGCCGAGAACGGCGTCGTCACCGACCCGCTGCACATCGCGCTGTGGGGCATCCCGACGGCCATCGCCGCCTTCCTCATCCATGCCGCACGCCTGATCCGCCTCGACCACCGCCTGCCGCAAGACATCGCACGTGCCCGCGCCGAGGAATCCAAATGAACACCCTCCTCAAGCTCGACCAACTCTTCCTGCTGACCGGCGTTGCCCTGCTCGTCGTCGCGGGGCTGACCTGGCGCGACCGCAGCAACACCAAGCGCTGGAGCAGCGGCCTGTTCTGGGCCCTGTGGGCGGCCATCTACCTGGTGGGCGACCTGCTGCCGCCGGTGGTCTCCGGCCTCATCGTCGTCATGCTCGCGGCCCTGGGCGGCCTGGGTGGCGTGTCCCTGGGCAAGCACGGCACGCGCGAACCGGCCGAGCGCCAGGCCAGCGCCGCCCGCCTGGGCAACAAGCTCTTCCTGCCCATTCTGGCCATCACGGTCCTGGCCCTGGTCGGCACGCTGACGCTGAAGGACGTGCACGTCGGCAGCCTGCTGATCGCCGAGACCAAGAACATCACGCTGATCAGCGTCGGCCTGGGCGCCTTGGCAGGTCTGGTTGCTGCGCTGTGGATGACGCGTGAAACACCGATGCAGGCCCTGCGCGAATCGCGCCGCCTGCTGGAGACCATGGGCCCGGCCGTCATCCTGCCGCAGATGCTGGCCACGCTCGGCCTGCTGTTCACCGACGCCGGCGTCGGCAAGGCCATCGCTCATCTCACGACGAGCTACATCCCGGTCGACAACTCGCTGATCGCCGTCGCGGCCTATGCGCTGGGCATGGCCCTCTTCACCATGGTCATGGGCAATGCCTTCGCGGCCTTCCCCGTCATGACGGCGGGCATCGGCATTCCCATCCTGCTCGGCATGCACCACGGCAACCCGGCCGTCATGGCAGCCATCGGCATGTTCTGCGGCTACTGCGGCACACTGATGACGCCCATGGCCGCCAACTTCAACATCATCCCTGCCGCCCTGCTCGAGCTGAAGGACAAGAACGGCGTCATCCGCGCACAGCTGCCCACCGCGCTGATGCTGCTGGGCGTCAATATCGTGCTGCTGAAGCTGCTGATGTTCTGATGCAGGATGAGCTGTTCGGCGGCCCGCCCGAGAAGCGGCAGCGCGGCGTCCATGCGGCGCCGCCCCTCGCCGAAGACCAGGCCCTGGCCGCGGCGTTGTCGCCCCACATCCACCTCGGCACCTCGACCTGGAGTTATCCCGGCTGGGAGGGCCTGGTCTGGGCCGGCAGGCACAGCGAGGCGACACTGTCCAAGACCGGCCTGACGGCCTATTCCGCCCATCCCCTGCTGCGTGCCGTCGGCATCGACCGCGGCTTCTACCGGCCACTGGCGGCCAGCGACTTCGAGCGCCATGCCCAGCAGGTGCCGGCCGGCTTTCGCTTCACGGTCAAGGCGCCCAGCCTGGTGACCGACGCGCTCGTGCGCAGCGACGACGGCCGTGGCCAGGAACCCAACCCGTTGTTCCTGGACGCCGCGACGGCGCTGCAGAGCTTCATCGAACCGGTCTACGAAGGGCTGGGCTCCAGCATCGGTGCCCTGGTCTTCCAGCTCAGCCCCCTGCCCGGCCCGCGGCTGGCGACCATGAACGAGCAGTTCGACCTGCTGCACGCGTTGCTGCTGGGCCTGCCCAAGCCGCCCGCCGGCGTCATCGCCGTCGAGGTCCGGGATGCTGCCTGGCTGACGCCAGACCTGGTCGCCTTGCTGAAGGATGCCGGCGCACGCTACTGCGTCGGCCTGCACCCCAAGCTGCCGCCGCTGGCGGAGCAACTGCCGCTGCTGCGCGCCCTGTGGCCGGGGCCGCTGGTGGTGCGCTGGAACCTGAACCGCCTGCACGGGCCCTACGGCTACGAAGAAGCCGAGAAGCGCTACGGCGAGTTCAACGAGATGCTGGACCCCGATCCCGAGACCCGCGCCGAACTGGCCCGCATCGTCCGCGGCACGGCGAACGCAGGCCAGGATGCCTTCGTCACCATCTCCAACAAGGCCGAGGGCTCGGCACCGCTGAGCGTGCGGGCCCTGGCCCAGGCCATCGTCACGGGCTGACGCGCCGGGTTCGGCTGGCACGGCGCTTGGCCGGCGCCTTGGCCGCCGGCGGCGTGGCGGGCAGATTGCCGCCCTCGGCCTCCCAGCGGTTGACGTCTTCGCGGTGCTGCTGGCCGTCGTGGCGCACGCGCCGCTGCTGATGCCTGTGGCCCAGGTGCTGGACCAGCTTCATCGCCAGGGCCGAGGTGGCGAGGACGGCAAGAATGGGCTTGAGGATCATGAGGGCCTCCGCTTGCAGAGATGCCGCATCGTCAGCGATCCGCGGCCCGCCACCCGTCGGCCGGCGGCTTCAGGGCCTGTAGGAAGAGGCCTCAGCCCTGCAGGGGCCAGCGACGCATGACCTCGTGCCGCGTCTCGCCCTGGGGGCTTTTGACCAGCACGAATTCACTGGCGATCCAGCCCGGCAGATCGACCGGCCAGGTGGGCGCCCTGCGCTTGTCGTAGCGCAAGGTCAGATGCGGTTCATAGTCATGTTCGGGCGCCGGCAGGCCGTGGGCGAGGAGGCGCTGCACCAGGGCGTCGCGCAGTTCGCGCACGGCCTGCAGGCCCTGGCCGCCGGTCAGCACGAAGGGATGCTTGGTCGCGCCTTCCCGGCCCCAGCTGCTGAAACCGTCGAAGCTCAGGTCGAAGGCCGGTCGGACGACCTCCGATGCGGCGCGCTCGGCACTCTCGACCACCTGCGCATCGGGCTCGCCATCGAAGTAGCCGAAGTAGTGCAGCGTGATGTGGAAGACGCGGCTGGGTCGCAGCCGCGGCTGCAGGCCTCGCGCTTCATGCTCGGCGACGACGAAGTCGGCAATGCGCTTGGCCGTCTCTTCGTCCGGCCGCAGCGCGAAGAAGAGCTTGTGCCCGGTCACGAGCTCAGTTGGACTGTGCGGACGCGGCCTCGGCGGCGCGCTTGGCGGCCTCGTCGATGTTGCTCTGCACCTGCTGGCCGACGGCCTGGGGCTGCGGCAGCGCGCCACCACTGCCGGCAGCGGCCGCGGAAGCGCCGGGCGCCGCCGGCTTCAAGGCCGTGGCCTGCTTCTTGGCCAGCGACAGCACGATGGCCGCGACGATGACGAGGGCGAGAAGGCTGAAGGCAGCGCGCATGGCGAACGATTGGGGTTGGCGTGGTGGACGAGCATAGCCGCGCCGGGGTAGCGTCACCAAGCTTGATTTGGCGCAAGCCCCTACACGCCAGCCCTCCCTAGCATGGCCTGGCCACTCAAGACCAAGGAGAACCTCATGCTCGAGCGACTGCTTCTGCTCGCCACCGTCGCCGCCTCGATGGCAGTGACCACTCCCGCGCACAGCGCGACGGATGCCGCCAATCTGCCGGTCATCCGCGCCCAGCTGACCAGCCCGCCCATGGTGCCGCCGCCCACGGCGCGCAAGGCGCCGGCCAAGGTCATCGTCGAGCTGGAAGTGGTCGAGAAGGAAATGCCCATCTCCGAAGGCGTCAACTACACCTTCTGGACCTTCGGCGGCACGGTGCCCGGCAGCTTCATCCGCGTGCGCCAGGGCGACACGGTGGAGTTCCACCTGAAGAACCACCCGAGCAGCAAGATGCCGCACAACATCGACCTGCACGGCGTCACCGGCCCCGGCGGCGGCGCGGCCTCCAGCTTCACGGCACCCGGCCACGAGTCGCAGTTCACCTTCCAGGCCCTGAACGAAGGCATCTACGTCTACCACTGCGCCACGGCGCCGGTGGGCATGCACGTGGCCAACGGCATGTACGGCCTCATCCTCGTCGAGCCGCCGCAGGGCCTGCCCAAGGTCGACCACGAGTACTACGTCATGCAGGGCGACTTCTACACGACGGGCAAGTACCGCGAGAAGGGCCTGCAGCCCTTCGACATGGAGAAGGCCATCGACGAGCGCCCGACCTATGTGCTGTTCAACGGCGCGGAAGGCGCGCTGACCGGTGAACGCGCCATGGGCGCCAAGGTCGGCGAGACGGTGCGCATGTTCGTCGGCAACGGCGGCCCCAACCTCGTGTCCAGCTTCCACGTCATCGGCGCCATCTTCGACAACGTGCGCTTCGAAGGCGGCACGCTGGCGCAGAAGAATGTGCAGACGACGCTGATCCCCGCGGGCGGCGCCGCCATCGTCGACTTCAAGGCCAAGGTGCCGGGCAGCTATGTGCTGGTCGACCACTCCATCTTCCGCGCCTTCAACAAGGGCGCCCTGGCCATCCTGAAGATCGACGGCCCCGAGAACAAGGCCATCTACTCCGGCAAGGAAGTCGACTCGGTCTACCTCGGCGACCGCGCCGCGCCCAACCTCCAGGCCGTGGCCACCGCGACGACCGCGGCCGCCACCGGCACGCTGACGCCCAAGGACCAGATTGCCGCCGGCCAGGCCCTGTTCGCCGGCACCTGCTCGGTCTGCCACCAGGCCAACGGTGCCGGGCTGCCGGGCGTGTTCCCGCCGCTGGCCAAGTCCGACTTCCTGAACCAGGACACCAAGCGCGCCGTCAACGTCGTGCTGCACGGCCTGTCGGGCAAGGTCAAGGTCAACGGCAAGGACTACGACTCGGTCATGCCGCCGATGAACCAGCTCAACGATGACGAGGTCGCCAACATCCTGACCTATGTGTTGAACAGCTGGGGCAACCCGGGCGGCAGCATCTCGGCCGACGAGGTCAAGAAGCAGCGCTCGGCCAAGCCCGCCACGACCAACCAGGCAGGCCACTGATGAGCCTCACCACCGCGCTGACCGTCCTGGCCGGCGCGGCCTATGTCGCGCTGCCGGCCGGCACCCTCAACAGCGTGCTGGCCCGCGACACCGACCGGGAGCCGACGCCGATCGCCGCCTTCAAGCTGCGCGAAACGCCGGTCACCCGCGCCGAGTTCCGCCGCTTCCTCGTCAGCCACCCCGAGTGGCAGTCCAGCCGCGCGCCGGCGGTGTTCGCAGGCAGTGGCTATCTGCAGCACGAGCCGGACGAGACCGCGGTCCCGGTCACCGAGGTCAGCTGGTTCGCCGCCCAGGCCTATTGCGAGGCGGAAGGCGGCCGGCTGCCGACCTGGTACGAATGGGAATACGCGGCCGCGGCCGACCCCACCCGCGCCGACGCACGCGGCGACCCGGCCTGGCTGGCGCGCATCCTCGGCTGGTATGCGCGGCCCGCCAGCGGCCCGCTGCCCGAAGTCGGCGGCCAAGCCAATGTCTACGGCGTGCGCGACCTGCACGGCCTGGTGTGGGAATGGGTGGACGACTTCAACGCCCTGCTCGTCAATGCCGACAGCCGCAGCAGCGGCGACCCCGACAAGCTGAAGTTCTGCGGCGCGGGCGCCATCGACCTGCAGGACCGCCAGAACTACGCGGTGCTGATGCGCATCGCCCTGCTCTCTTCGCTCAACGCCGCCGACAGCACCGGCAGCCTGGGCTTCCGCTGTGCACAGGAGATCAAATGATGATGAAGCGCCTGTTCGCCTGCGCCTGGCTGTGGCTGGCCGGCGTGGCCCTTGCCCTGCCCGGTGACTCCGTCTACCAGCTTGACGCCCAGCTGACCGACCAGCTCGGCCATGCCGTCAAGCTCGACAACGCCCGCGGCCAGCCCGTGCTGGTCAGCATGTTCTACACGTCCTGCCAGTTCGTCTGCCCGATGCTGATCGACGCAGCCCGCGACACCCAGGCCGCGCTGAGCGAGGCCGAGCGCAAGCGCGTCAAGGTGCTGCTGATCAGCTTCGACCCGGCGCGCGACACGCCCGCCAAGCTGGAGAGCATGGCCAAGGAACGCGGCCTGGACGCCTCGCAGTGGACGCTGGCCCGCACCGACCCCGCCACCGTGCGCAAGATCGCCGCGCTGCTGAAGTTCCAGTACCGCGCCCTGCCCGACGGCGAGTTCAACCACAGCGCCGAACTCATCCTGCTCGACGGCGACGGGCGCGTGACGGCGCGCACCAGCATGCTGGCCGGGGCGGATGCCAAGCTGGTCGGCGCGATCAAGAAGCAGCTGGCCCAGCGCTAGCGGCGCACGCGGATCTCGACGCGGGCTTCGGCAGCCGGGTACTCGCGCAGGCGCGCCACCACGTGGAAAACCCCTTCCGCGGCGGGTGCGGTGTAGCGCGCCAGATACCGGCCGTCCTCATCACGCGACTCGCTGGCTTCCAGCCGGCCACCGGCTTCGCCCTCGACGACCTGCCAGTCGACATGGAAAAGCATGGCCTCGCCGCCCCCGGGGCGGGCCGCAAGCAGTGCCTCTGCGCCTGGCGCCAGCTGCAATTGACCGGGCAGCAGCTCGAGCCGCGGCTGCGGCACCACCGGTGCCGCGACCAGCGTCGGTGACGCACAAGCCGCCAGGCCGGCAATCACCATGGCCAGCGCACCGGCAACCGAGCGGCGGCCCGGCGATGTGGGAATTTCTTTCAGCATTTCGGGCTCCAAAAAAAAGGGCGGCCCGACAGGCCGCCCCTGGCTCAATGCAAGTGTGATCTCACTGGACGGTGAGCGTGATGTCGTCCAGCACGAAGGACGTCGCGAGCGACGAGTCTTCAGTGCCCAGGAACTTGATGGTCACGGTCTGCCCGATGTAGGCGCCCATGTTCAAGCTCTTCAGCACATAGCCGGAAGCCGCGTTGGCATTGGAGTAGGTCGCCAGCGTCGCCAGCACGGTGCCGGCGCTGTTCAGCACCTGCACCTTCAGCGTGTCGTAGGCCGTCGTACCCGTCTCCTTGGTGTCGATGTGCAGATAGAACGACAGCGTGGCGCCGGACTTGCCTGCGGGGATGCTGACGGTCTGCGCCGCCGAGTCGGTGTGCGAGCTGCCATAGCCGTTGAGCCACAGGAACCAGCTGCCGCCATGCGAGGTTTCGCCGCTGCAGCCGCTGCTGCTGGTCGAGCAAAGCACGCCCGAGGTCAGCGTCCAGGGGCTGGCCGTGCCGCTCTCCAGGCCGGTGTTGCCCAGCAGCTGCGACGAGGTGCTCACCGTGACGGAGCTCGTCTTGGTGTTGCTCGCGCCACTCACGCTGTCGGTCACCGTCTCGCTGACGCTGTAGGTGCCCGATGCGGCGTAGGTGTGGCTCGGGCTGGTCGTCGTCGACGTCGAGCCGTCGCCGAAGTTCCACGCGTGCGAACCGATGCTGCCGCCGGTGTCGGTCGAGGTGTCGGTGAAGTTCGCCGTCAGGCCACTGGTGGTGAACGTGAAGTTCGCCACCGGCGTGCCGCCGCTCGGGCTGACCGTCAC
>CBHWBD010000037.1:0-32655 GCA_966111775.1 uncultured Comamonadaceae bacterium
TCAAGGGCGGCGGCGTGGCCCACGAGTGCATCCTGGACCTGCGCCCGCTGAAGGATTCCTCCGGCGTCAGCGCCGAGGACGTCGCCAAGCGCCTCATCGACTACGGCTTCCACGCCCCGACGCTGAGCTTCCCGGTTGCCGGCACGCTGATGGTCGAGCCGACCGAGAGCGAGTCGCGCGCCGAGCTGGACCGCTTCATCGACGCGATGATCCAGATCCGCCACGAGATCGCCGATGTCGAGTCCGGCAAGCTTAGCCGCGAGGACAACCCGCTGGTCAATGCGCCGCACACCTCCATGGTCGTCTGCGCCACCGAGTGGACCCACGGCTACAGCCGCGAAGCCGCCGCCTTCCCGCTGCCCAGCCTGCGCCGCCAGAAGTACTGGTCGCCCGTGGGCCGCGTGGACAACGTCTACGGCGACCGCAACCTGTTCTGCAGCTGCGTGCCGCTGAGCGAATACCAAGAAGCCTGATCGGCACGCCATGAGCAACGACCTCTTGATCGCTTTGCTCATGGTGTTCGTTGTTGGCTTGCGGTGGGGCATTAAGCGCTTTCCCAAATCGGCACCGGTGCGACTGCTGTTCACCTGGACCGGGCCTTTCCCAGCTGATGGCGAAGCCAAAAGCAGTTACTACCGTCGCAAGACCTGGTTCGCCTTAGGCTGGTTGCTGCTCCTTTCCGCTGTATCGGCGCTGCTGGCGTTGGCAATGTGGGCTTCCTCTGGGTTCAAGGACTCCGTCACGGCGCTCGTCATGATGTTTGCGCTGGCGCTGGGGTTGGGAATGGCGATCCTGGGCTCGCTGTTCAGCGCACTGACTTCAGTCAAGGCTGCTTGGTTGGGGCCGAATCCAAAGTTTGTCGTCGAGCGAACAGCTGAAGACAGCCATGGCGCCTAGCTGCGCAAGACATCCGAAGCCCCTAGCTGAGCGGCGCTTCATCAACTCAAGGTAGCGCCATATGGCCGTTTCCGTTTTCGACCTCTTCAAGATCGGCATCGGCCCGAGCAGCTCACTCACGGTCGCGCAATTGGGGGTTTTCGTTTTACTACCTCTCCAACTCGGGCCCCGGCCCGCGCCGCTCCCCCCGGGTGGGGCGGTGCCGGGCCGCGCGCCTGTTCGGACTGCGGCTGCATCACGATGGACTGCTGGACAAGGTGGCCCGCGTGCAGGTCATCCTGTACGGCAGCCTCGGTGCCACCGGCAAGGGCCACGGCAGCGACAAGGCAGTGCTGCTCGGCCTGGCCGGGCATGAGCCGGATTCGGTCGACGTCGAGGCCATTCCCCAGTTGCTGGACGTGATCCGCGCCGGCGACCTGCACCTGGTCGGCCAGCACAAGGTCGCCTTCGACGAAGCGAAAGACCTCGTCTTCAAGCGCCGCGAGACGCTGCCCTTCCACGCCAACGGCATGCGCTGCATCGCCTTCGACGCCGAGGGCAATGAAATCGCCAACCGCGTCTACTACTCGGTCGGCGGCGGCTTCATCGTCAGCGACGAGGTGGCGGCCGACGGCAGCAAGCAGAAGGTCATCGCCCCTGACGTGACCGTGCTGCCCTACCCCTTCAAGACCGGCGACGAGCTGCTGGTGCAGACCAAGCGCCACGGCCTGTCCATCGCCGAGCTGATGCGCCGCAACGAATGCCACTGGCGCAGCGAGGCCGAGATCGACGCGGGCCTGATGAAGATCTGGGACGTCATGCAGGCCTGCGTCACGCGCGGCTGCAAGACCGAGGGCATCCTGCCCGGCGGCTTCAAGGTCAAGCGCCGCGCCGCGCAACTGCACCGCGACCTGACGGCCAACCCCGAGGCCGCGCTGCGCGACCCGCTGCAGGTGATGGACTGGGTCAACCTCTACGCGCTGGCCGTCAACGAGGAGAACGCCGCTGGCGGCCGCGTCGTCACGGCGCCCACCAATGGCGCGGCCGGCATCATCCCCGCGGTGCTGCACTACTACACGCGCTTCGTCCACGGCAGCACGGCCAAGGGCGTGACCGACTTCCTGCTGACCGCTGCCGCCATCGGCATCCTCTACAAGGAAAACGCCTCCATCAGCGGCGCCGAGGTCGGCTGCCAGGGCGAGGTCGGCGTGGCCTGCTCGATGGCGGCCGCGGCGCTTTGCCAGGTCATGGGCGGCACGCCCGAGCAGGTCGAGAACGCGGCCGAAATCGGCATGGAGCACCACCTCGGCCTGACCTGCGACCCGGTCGGCGGCCTGGTGCAGATCCCCTGCATCGAGCGCAACGCCATCGCGTCGGTCAAGGCCATCAACGCGGCCCGCATGGCCCTGCGCGGCGACGGCACCCACTTCGTCAGCCTGGACAAGGTCATCAAGACCATGCGCGACACCGGCGCCGACATGATGACGAAGTACAAAGAGACTGCCCGCGGCGGCCTGGCGGTCAATATCGTCGAGTGCTGACTGTTACCTCGTATTCGGGCCGAGCGCCGGGCCGCCCCTAGCCGGCCCGCGCTGGCGATGTGCTTGCGGCTCAATGCCGCAAGCATCGCCGTCCCCTCGGGGGCTGAGGCCGGACACAGGGCGTCCAGTGGACGGCCTGTGCCTGCCGAAGAGCTGCGGCACCGCCGCAGCGCGGTCTGCAAGACCGACGAGCACACCGGCGTTCAGCCCGGTGTGAGCGGCGAGGGGCTCATCATCTCGGAGGGTTGTCCTGCGGCAACCACCGCTTGTAGATCGCCTGGAAGCTGCCGTCGCGCTTCATGGCGTCGATCTCGCCCTGCCAGGCCGCTACGACGCGGCGAGGCGTTCCGGGCGAGAAGGCGATATAGCCGTCGCTGCTGGCATAGGTGTAGACCTCGGCCAGCGCGTCAGGCCCGATGCCTGCCGACTGCAGCGTGCTGGGCATGCTGATGCGCTCTGTGGCGAACAGCGACGAGCGGCCGGCCAGCAGCATGCGCAGGCCCTGGATGGGGTCGCTGACGTAGCGCAGATTCTTGAAACCTTCCGACGCGAGTTGCTGGGCCGTGTACCAGTCCCGCACCACCAGCACGTCCTCGGCATGGCGGGCGTCGTCGAAGCGCTTGAGCCGCTCGGCGCCGGCGCGCGCGTAGAAGCTGCTGTAGAAGGTGACGATGGGTCCGGCCCACTGGAACAGCCTCTCACGCTCGGGGATGCGCGCGGCCGAGAACAGCGCGATCGGTTGCCGCCCCTGCGCATCGCGGTAGGCGCGCGCCCAGGGCAGGAATTCGATGGGCACCACCTGCCCCAGTCGCACCATCACCTGCTGCACGACTTCCACGGCCAGGCCGCTGGGCTGGCCAGCTTCGGTGAAGTTGATGGGCGGAAACTCCTCGCTCAGCAGCCGCAACCGCACCCCGGCGGCGGACGAGGTCGAAGGCGCTGGCGTGCTCGTCGCCGCCAGGCCATCCAACGTCCATGCGAGCCCCAACAGCCCCAACTGGCGTCGCTGCACTGTGTTCTCCAGTGTCTATGCCGGGATGATAGGCGGCCTGCTGCCGCAGGATGCGCTGGGTGTCGTCAAGCGCATACTGAAGCTCATGCCCCGCAGTGCCCCTCCGCCGACACCCGAAGACTGGGACCGGCTCGACGCTGCATTGGATGCCCTGCTGGCCCTGCCCCCCGCGGAGCGCCTCGAGGCCGTGGAGCGCCTGACGGGCGGGGATGCGGCACTGGCAGCGGCCTTGCTGCCCTTGCTGGCCGAACTGGACGAGCCCGACGCCCTGCTCGACCAGCCCGCCGCCATGGCCGTCTCCAGCGGCGCGGCGGCGGAGGACGTGCCGGCGCCCACGCTCGCGGCCGGCAGCCGCCTGGGGGCCTGGCGCGTGCTGGCCCTCATCGGCAGGGGCGGCATGGGCGAGGTCTACAGCGCCGAGCGGGCCGACGAAGAGTTCGAGCAGCAGGCGGCCATCAAGCTGATGCGGGCGGACGTGGCGCCCCACCTGGCGCGCTTCCAGGCCGAGAGGCAGATCGTTGCGCGCCTGACGCACCCCGGCATCGCGCGGTTGCTGGACGGCGGCGTGTCGGCGGCGGGCCAGCCTTTCATGGTGATGGAGCTGGTGAGCGGCCAGACCATCACGCGCTGGTGTCGGGATCACCAGGCGTCGCTGTCACAGCGGCTGGCCCTGTTCATCGAGGTCTGCGAAGCCGTGGCCTATGCGCACCGCAACCTTGTCGTGCACCGCGACCTGAAGCCGGCCAACGTGATGGTCACCGACGAGGGCCGCGTCAAGCTGCTGGACTTCGGCGTGGCGCGCCTGCTGGACGCGCCGGGCGGTGCCGTCACGCGCGAGCTGCTGCTGACGCCGGCCTATGCCAGCCCGGAGCAACTGGCCGGTGGCGCCATCACGACGGCGGCCGACGTGTATGCCCTGGGCCTGCTGCTGCACGAGCTGCTCACGGGCGAGCCGGCCCAGCCCGTCCAGCACCTGCCGCTGGCGGCCGCCAAGCAGCAGGTCGCGACCCAGGACCCCCAGGCGCCCAGTCGCGCGGCGCAAGCCCAGGTCGCACCGCCGGTGCCGGCGGCGCGACTGGCGGGCGACCTGGATGCCATCGTCGCCATGGCGCTGCGCAAGGAACCCGAGCGGCGCTACGGCAGCGTGGCCGAACTGCAGGCCGACGTGCAGCGACACCTGGGCGCGGTACCCGTGATGGCGAGGCGCGGCACGCTGAACTATCGCCTCGGCCGCTTCGTCGCCCGCTACCGCCTGCCGGTGGCCGCGGGCGTGCTGACCTGCCTGGCGCTGCTGGTGGGCACGGGCGTGGCCCTGTGGCAGGCGCGGCGCGCGCAGCAGCAGGAGCAGCGCGCGCTGGCGGTGCAGGAGTTCCTGCTCGGGCTGTTCCGTGCCAATGCCGACAGCCATCCCGACCCCGCGCGGGCTCGGGCCACGACCGCACGCGAACTGCTGGACATGGGCGCCGCCCAGGCCAGGCAGGACTCGGGGCGCTCGCCCGAGGTCAGGGATCTGCTGTTGCAGACGCTGGCCGAGATGTATGTCGACGTGGGTCTGGACCCGGAGGCGGCACAGCTCGCCGGCGAACGCGTCGCGCTGCGTGCCAAGACCTATGGCCCCAATGACCTGCGTGTCGCCGACGCGCTGATCCAGCAGGCCTATGCGACGGACCCCACCGCCGGCTCCATCAGCGGCGCCCAGCTGCTGGAGCGCGCCCGCCGCATCGTCGACCAGGCGCCCCTGGGCGATCCGCCCCTGAAGCTGCGCATCCTGCTGGCCCAGGCCAACGAGGCCCGCTACACCGACGTCAGCACCTCGATGCGCTTTGTGGACGAAGCCAACGCGCTCATCACCAGCATCGGCGGCACGGAGTCGCAGCGGCGCAGCACGCTCTATTCCCAAGGGCTGGACCTCGGCTTTCTCGGCGCCTGCACCCAGGGTCTCGCCAAGCTCGACGACGCGCACCGCATCACGCTGGCCGTGCGTCCCCCGGTGCCCCAGTGGGTCATCACGGACGACACGGCGATCGCGGGTGTCGCGCTGTGCCTGGGCGACCATGCCCGCGCCGAAGCCGCCCTGGACGAGGCCATGAGCACCTCGCTGCGGGTCAACGGCGCCGAGCACATCGACAGCTACCACGTGCTGCTGCGCCAGATGCGCGTCTACCGCGAGACCTCGCGCGCCGCCGAGGCCCGGGCCATCCAGACCCGGCTGCGCCTGCTGCTGCAAGACCCCATCGTGCGCGGCAGCACCAATCTGCACTCCACCATGCTGGGCGCCGCCGCACTGCAGGCCTGGGACACCGGCCGCCTGGAGGAGGCCGACGCCTGGTCGGCCGCCTCCGTGCAGGCCCAGCAGCGCAGCAACGGCAGCAGCGTGCCGCTGGCGCGCGCCCTGCAGCTGCGCGCGCGCGTGCTCGATGCCCTGGGCCGCAAGGCCGAGGCCACCCAGGCCATAGACACGGCCCTGGCCACCATGAAGCGCGCGCTGGGCGCACAGGCCAGGGCGGCCGGCTTGGCGCCCATCCGCCTGGACCAGGCCGCCCTGTTGCTGTCGGCCGGCCAGCCGGCAGCGGCCCTGTCCCTGCTGGATGCGCTGGCAGTCGATCTGCCCCCCGCAGACCCCGACGCCCGGCCCCTGCTGCCGGCCCTCGCCCAGAACCGCGCGGCCGCGCTGCGCGAGTCGGGCCGGCCCGCCGATGCCGCCCGCGCGGCGCGGGACGGCCTGCAGTTGCTGGACGCGAGTTTCAAGCCCGACGCCCTGCCGCAGCTGCGTGCCGCCCTGTGGCTGGAGCGCGGCCTGGCCCTGAGCGCCATGGGCCAACCCGTCGAAGCCCGCGAGGCCCTGGCGACGGCGCTGCGCCTGCGCCTTGCCAGCGACGACGCGGCCAGCGTCTGGCGCGCACGCGTCGAACAGGCTGTCGCGGCCCTCCCAGGAAAACCCGCCCCCTAATTCAACCTCCATCGCGCTGTCCGGATGGGCGCCTCCAGCGTGTTCTTCGCTGGGAGTCGTGGCATTGCCGCGGTCCCCATCGTCGACATCAAGGAGGTCCCATGTTCCGACTGATCCGCCCATCCCTGGCGCTGGCGGCGCTGCTGCCCGCGTTGCTGTGCCCGATATCCAAGGCGTCCGCCAGCAGCCTGCTGCTCGACGACTTCGCGGCGCCCACGCCGGTCGTCAACCTGATGGCGCCCTCGCAGAACTTCGTGACCTCGCAAGCCGGCAGCTATGCCGGCGTCCCGGGCCAGAACCGCGCGGCCTACTACTACCCCTACTTCCCCAACCCGGCGGCGGGCGCGGGCAACACGGCCACCATCGGCAACGGCGCGGTCACCGTGGCGGCCGCGCCCGGCACCATCGGCGAGGTGGGGCTGGGCTATGGCGCCTATGGCGCTCCGGCCGGCAATCTGCAGAGCAACGGGCCCTTTCTCAACCTCGACCTGAGCGGCTATGACGCCCTGCGCGTCAGCTTCGCCTCACTGGCCAAGCCGATCAACCTGATCGTCAGCTTCTACACCAGCAACCCCGTCGCGGCGCCGGGCGCGACCTACTACCTGAACGGCGAGATCACGCTGAACCCGGCCGCCGGCGGCGGCCCGGTCAGCGGCAACATCCTGTTCAAGGGGGCCGACGCCAACATGCCGGCCGGCCTCTTCAACTTCGCCCAGGTCGACGGCATCGCCTTCATCGTCGACCGCGCCACCGGCCCTGACGGCAACAGCTACCAGCTGACCAACCTCAGCTTCACCCAGGCCGTGCCCGAGCCCGCCAGTGCGGCCTTGCTGCTGGCCGGCGCCCTCGTCTTCTGGCTGCGCAGCCGGCGCATGCAGCGGGGTGAGCTGTGAGCCGCGTCATCTCCGCAGCGGTCGCGCTGGCGCTGGCCGCCCTCGCCGCGGGCGCCCGGGCCGACGCCCTGATCGATGTCCAGTTCGGAACCTCGGGCAATTTCCTGACGCCGACGACCGCCTACAGCGGCGGCGCGGTGCTGGGCGGCGCGGGCGATCAATGGAATCTGCTCACCCTGCCGATGACGGGCGCCGGCTCCCATGGCGCCAGCGACGTGGCGCTGCACGACAGCAGCGGGGCCGCCACCGGCGTCAGCCTGAGCTACTACACGCCGGGCTCTGGAGCGCATTTCTCCAGTCCCTTCACGGGCAGCGCCTATGACGCCCTGATGACCTCCTACCTCTTCGGCGACACCGAGATCGCTGGCAGCAGCACGGGCCCGGGCGTGCTCACCTTCAGCGGCCTGGCACCCAGCAAGAGCTATCACCTCATCCTGTATTCGGTGGCCGACACGCCGGGTCGCGGCACGCGCTTCACCGCCAGCGACGGCCAGCGCAGCGAGGTGGTGCGGCAGGCCGGAGAGACCAGCTTTGTCGAAGGCGCCAACTACGCCGACTGGACGCTGACGGCGAGCCGCTTCGGGCAGATCACGGTGGTCATGTCCCGCGTGGAGGACAGCCTCAAGCTTGGCGCCTTCCCCGAAGCCAATCTGAACGGCATGCAGCTCATGGAAGTCAGCGCGGCCGCCGTGCCCGAGCCCGCGTCTGCGCTGCTGCTTCTGGGCGGGATGTTCGCTCTCGGCTGCCGGGCGGCCGCGCGCCAACGCAAGCACGGGGGCACGTCGTGAACGCCAGCAGAACCTCATCCGTCCCGCTGGCCGGCTTGATGCTGGCGCTGAGTGCCTCCGCAGGCGCGCAGTCGCTGCAGATCAACGATGCCAACGCGGGTGAGTCGGTCGCCGATCCCGCCACCTGCCTGAATGGCACCCACCCCTTCGGCGACGTGCGCGGTTGCTCGGGCGCCATCGACTCCACCCCGGCGACGGCCGGCACCACGCTGCACGGCGTGGGCCATGCGGTCTGGGCCAACGGCATCGACAGCCAGGCCTGGGCCACGGCCGCCTTCGGCAGCCTGAAGGCCTTTGCCGAGACCACCAACCCCGGCGTCACCGACGACCGCAATACCCAGAGCCGCGGTGCCGCGTCGATGGTGGACTTCATCACCGCGGGCAATTCCGGCGGCACACCGATGACGGTCTACAGCTACACCGTCACCGTGCACGGCACGCTGTCGCCCTGGTTGACGCTCGCCGGCTCCGACGTCGGGCGCACCAGCGCCTATGTGAACTTCTTCGCCTCGCCGATCTGCTTTGCCTGCAACAACGTGGTGGACAACCGCAGCCCGGCCCTGGGCCCCAGCAACTTCAGCTACGGCGGCAGCTTCAGCGTGCCCACGGGCGTCAAGTTCGAGATCGGCCTCGGTCTGGACGTCTGGACCTATGCGGCGGTGCCGGCCGGCACGCCCGTGACCGAACTGGCGGACTTTGGGCACACGGTCACCCTGCACATCGACGGCATCACGCCCGGCGCCAACACCCTGGGTGCCAGCGGCTTCAACTACGCCACCGCCGTGCCCGAACCCGCGAGCCTGCTGCTGATGCTGCTGGGCTTGCTGGGCATCACCGCCCGAACCGTTTTCTCACGAACCAGCCAGGAGGCTTCATGAAACACTCTCTCTGCACTCTCGCCTGGGCCTGCGGCCTGCTCTTTGCTGCCGCATCGGCCGGCGCCGCCACGGCCAGCTTGCAAGTCGGCAGCTTTGCGGGCGACACCGCCAACGACGTCGCCATCTGCAATCTCGGCGCCCACATTGGCAACGACCTGCGCTTCTGCGCCAGCAACGACAGCGTGTCGGCGGCCGTCGCGGGGTCGGCGGCCAGCGGCAACAGCAACACCAGCTTCGCCGACGGCGTCACCACCAGCGCCTGGGGCATTGCCGCCCTGGGCACGCTGAAGGCCTACGCCACCACCACCAACCCCGGCACCTCGCCGCTGTTCCGCAACACGCAGAGCAAGGCCAGCGCGGACATGTCGGACGTCATCGCCGTCACCAACAGCCAGGGCGCCAGCAGCAACACCTACAAATACACGGTGGTCGTGAACGGCAGCCTCTCACCCCAGGTGGGGGTCATCGGGCTGTTTCCCCTGGCTCGCGGTCTCGTGGCCGTCGACTTCAACACCAGCCCCTTCGGCTGCCCCGCCGCGGGCTGCGGCGATGCCGGCGTCATCGCCAACTGGGACTCCGAGTCCAGCGGCCCCAAGGGCAGCTCCACCACCTACAGCGGCAGCTTCACGCTCAACACCGGTGCCTCCTTCCAGATGCGTTCCACCTTGGAGGTGACGTCGGGCGTGAACGCCTTCGCCTTCCAGACGGCCTCCGGCACCGCCGACTACAGCGGCACCGTCCACGTCTACCTTGACGCCGTCACGCCAGGCGCCAACACCATTGGCGTCAGTGGCTACAACTACGCCACGGCCGCGGTACCCGAGCCGGCAAGCGCCTGGCTCGCGCTCTGCGGACTGCTGGCGCTGGGAGCCTGGACCCACCGGCGCTTGCTCAAACGCGACTGAGCCCGGGATACTGGGTCGGCCATGCAAGCCGACCCCGCTGCCCGCCTTCAATACACCGCCGCAAGCCTGCTGCCGCTGCTCTACCCCGAACTGCGACGCCTGGCGCACCGCAGCCGCTGGCGGGTCTCGGCTGGCGAGACCCTGCAGACCACGGCCCTGGTGCACGAAGCCTTCCTGAAGCTGCACGGCAGCGACGGCTTCAGCGACCGCCAGCATTTCATGCGGGCCGCGGCACTGGCCATGCGCCACATCCTGATCAACCTGGCGCGCTCGGCGGCCAGCGACAAGCACGGAGCCCAGGCCGTCCACCTGCCGCTGGACGAGGAAGCCGATCTGCCGCAGATGCCGCAGGCCGCGGCACAGCAACTGGTGGAGGTGGACCAGGCCCTGGAGCGCCTGCGCGCACTCAGCCCGCGTTGGGCGGACGTCGTCGAGTGCCGCTTCTTCGGGGGCTACAGCGACGAGGAAACGGCCGCGGCGCTGGGCCTGAGCGACCGCACCGTGCGACGGGACTGGCTCAAGGCCAGGGCCTGGCTGCGGGTGGCGCTCGGCGATGCCGATGCGACTTCGTAAACCATGTGTCTGGCCGCCTTCGCCCTCGGGGCCCACGCCCGCTTCCCTCTGGTCATCGCCGCCAACCGCGACGAATTCTTCGCGCGCGAGGCAGTGCCCATGGCCTGGTGGCGATCAGGGGGCGTCGAACTGCTCGCCGGCCGCGACCTGTCCGCCGGCGGCACCTGGTTCGGTCTGACGCGCGCCGGGCGGCTGGCCCTGTTGACCAATATCCGGGAACCTGCGCGCAACGATCCGACCGCCCCGACGCGCGGCACCCTGGTCATCGACTGGCTGGCCGGCGCGGAGGACGCCGCGGTCTTCGCCCGCCGCAGGCAACCCGGCTACAACGGCTTCAACCTGATCACGGCCGATCTGCGCAGCGACGACTGGCACTGGATCAGCAACCGCGCGCCCTTGCCGCAGGCTCTGCGGTCCGGCATCCATGCGTTGTCCAACGCCGCGCTGGACACCCCCTGGCCCAAGACGACGGGGCTGCAGGCCGCCATGGCCGAGGCCCTGGCGGCAGCCACCAGCGCAGAGCAACTGGCCGAACGGCTCTTCATCGCACTGGCCGACCCCCGCCCGGCGGCGGACGACGCCCTGCCCGATACCGGCGTCGGCCTTGCCCGCGAGCGCCTGCTGTCGCCGCGCTTCGTGCGCATGCCCGACCCGGCAAGACCCGGCACGGCCCTCTATGGCACCCGCTGCGCCACCGTGCTGGTCCGCGAAGCCAGTGGCGCTACCCACGTCATTGAGCGCAGCATCACGGCCGAGGGTGACTGGCTGGCGCCCGTCCATCACGAAATGACCCACTGGCCCTGAACCAAGGGCTCCCCGAGCTGCTATACAGGCGGGCGTCGCTGCTTTCCGCCGCCCGATGACCCGACCGTTGCGCCTGTCCACTGCCCGCTGGGCCGCGCTGGCTTGCATGCTGATCGCCGCCTTCGCTGCCGCGCGCTGGAGCCTGCAACTGGATGTCGGTCGCTTGCTGCCCGGACTGGCCGAGGTCGGCATCACTTCATCCGTGCTGTTGCTGCTCGGCGGCGCGGCGGCCTGGGTCATGGCGGGCTGGCCGGGTGGAAAGGCGCCAGATGCGTCGGCACGGCTTGCCGTGCAGGGCCTGGCGCTGCTGACCGCGCTGCCGCCGGCACTGATGCTGGTCGAGGCCGTCAGCGGCATGTCGCTGGGCATCGACATCGCCCGCACCGGCACGCTGCCCGGTCCGCTGAACCCGCATCCGGGCCGGATCTCGCCCAACGCCTGCGTGGCGCTGATGCTGTTGTCCGGCTGCCAGGGCCTGCTTGCCGGGGCTCCGGGCATGCTGGCCCGGCGCCTGAGTTCGACCGGCATCGCGGTCGCGGCCTTGATCGCCGGCGTCGGCATCCTCGGCTATCTGCTGAACCTGGAGCAGCTCTACCACTGGGGAAGCTTCAACCGCCTCACGCTGCCGACCGCCGCCGCGCTGGCCCTGCTGTCGCTGTCGCTGTGGGAGACCCGCCTGCGCTGGACCGGCGTGCGCGAGCGCCTGGACCTGCACGAGCAGCGCATCACCCGCCGCTCGCTGGCCGTGTTGGCCCTCATTGCCATCGCGGCCGGCGCCGGTGGCTTCGCGGCGCTGGAGTCCGAATTCGAGCGCGCGCGCAGGGAGGATGTGCACTCGACAGCCGTCGTCACCGGCGAAGCCCTGGTCAGCGCCGTGGACAGCGGCGTCTGGCTGGCCCAGACCATCGCCACCCGTCCCGTCGTCGTCGAGCAGCTTGCCGCCCTGGCGGTCAACCCGCAGGAAAGCGCCCGTCGCGAACGCCTGCGCAACATCACGCGCAGCCTGCTGACGGCGGGCGTCACCGCGGCCCGCTTCGTCGACGTGGCGGGCGCGACCCTGGCCGAGGCGGGGAGCTTCGCGGCCCAGGCCGACACGCCGTCGCTGGCCCTGGCCCGCGACTACGCCGCCACCAGCCGCCTGGTCTGGGCCAGCGGCTTCATCCTGGCCACGGACATCCCGGTCATGGACAAGGGCGCGCTGGTGGGCCGACTGCACAGCGAGCAGCACCTGGCGCTGATGGACCGCCTCGTCATGCGCATCCGCGACGCCGACGCCTCTTCCGACGTGCTGATCTGCAACCGCGCCGACCAGGTCGCGTCCTGCGTACCGTCCAAGCTCCACCCCAAGCCGTTCACCATCCCGATGTCCGAGGCGAACGGCAACGTCAACCTGCCGATCGGCCGCGCCCTGCGCGGCGAAAGCGGCGTCCTGCTGACACCCGACCTGCGCGGCGTGCCCGTCGTCGCCGCCTATGTGCCTCTCGGCCGCACCGGTCTTGCCATGGTCGTCAAGGCCGACATCGAGGCCGTCTTCGCCGTCATCCGACAGCGTCTGGGCTGGCTGGCCCTGCTGCTGACCGCGCTGACCCTGTTCGGCACCTGGGTGCTCAGGCAGCATGTGCGGCCGCTGGTGAAGCAGCTGGCCGGCGAGCAGGCGCGCTGCCGCGCCATCCTGGACCACTCCAACGACGCCTTCATCGGCATGGATGGCTACGGGCATGTCACCGACTGGAACCTGCAGGCCGAGCGCCTGTTCGGCTACACCGCCGCCGAGGCGATGGGGTGTCGCCTGTCGGAGCTCATCATCCCGCCGCTGACACGGGCGGCGCACGAGGCCGGCATGGAGCGATTCCGCCGCACGGGCCAGGGCCGCGTCGTCAACCAGCGTGTCGAGGTCATCGCCCAGCATCGCGATGGACGGCAGCTGGAGGTGGAGCTGTCCGTTGCGAGCCTGTCCACGGCCGATGGCTTCGCGGCCCACGCCTTCGTGCGCGACGTCAGCCAGCGCAAGGCCGCCGCCCGCCAGCTCGCCGCCAGCGAGCAGCGCATGCGCGACGTCACCAATGCCATCCCCGCCATGGTCGGCGTCTTCGATGCCCAGGAACGCTGCGTCTTCGCCAACGACCTGGCCCTCAAGGTGCACCAGCTCGGGCGCGACAACGCCATCGGCATGCCCATGCGCGAGGGCCTGGGCGAAGCCAGCTATGCCCTGCACGAGGCCCATGTGAAGGCGGTGCTGCAGGGCCGACGCCAGACCTTCGAAGGCTCCCTGCCCTGGCGCGACGGCACCGGCTATTTCCAGATCCACCTGGTGCCCATGCGCGACGCGCAGACCGACGCGGTCAACGGCTTCTACCTGATGACCTTCGACATCACGGCCCTGCGCAGTGCCCAGCTGCAGCAGGAGCGCAGCGAGCGGCGGCTGCGCTCCATCACCGACAGCCTGCCCGCCCTGATCTCCCACCTCGACGCCGACGGCCGCTACCTCTTCGCCAACGGCCAGTTCCAGACCTTGCTGGACCTCAAGCCCGACCGGCTGATCGGCCAACGCATCGACGAGGTGCGCGACGCGGACTATGTCGAGCAGATCAAGCCCTGGCTGGACAAGGCCATGGGCGGCCAGACCGTGGTCTTCGAATCCGAGACGGGGCCGCGCGATGGCGAGACGCGCAAATACCAGCAGACCTATGTGCCCGAGTTCGACGGCGCCGGCAGCGTCATCGGCGTCTTCGCCGTCACCTTCGACATCACCGAGCGCAAGCTGGTCGAGCAGCGCCTCAGCGACGCCCAGGCCCATCTCAAGGCCATCGCCGACAACCTGCCGGTGCTGATCTCCTATATCGACCGCCATCACCGGCTGACCTTCGTCAACAAGACTTTCGAGGAGTGGATG
Source organism: uncultured Comamonadaceae bacterium (assembly GCA_966111775.1). Classification (GTDB taxonomy): domain Bacteria; phylum Pseudomonadota; class Gammaproteobacteria; order Burkholderiales; family Burkholderiaceae_C; genus Pelomonas. The sequence continues at coordinate 14,114 of CBHWBD010000037.1, forward strand.
GGCGTCGACCCCGAGCTGGCCGTCGGCAGCCACCTGAAGGCGCTGATCGGTCCCGAGCTCTATGCCCAGCGCCACGAGTCCCTGGAACAGGCCCTGCGCGGCGAGCGCGTCGAATTCGAGGTCGTCTCCCCGGCCCCGGGCCAGACGCGGCATCTGCACACCGTCTACATCCCCGACCGACGCACCGACGGCAACATCGCGGGCGTCTACACCCTGTCCACCGACATCACGGCCACCAAGGACGTCGAGCGCCGCCTGCAGGAGCTGGCCCGCATCGACCCGCTGACCCGACTGCCCAACCGCCGCGAGTTCGAGGAGAGGCTGACCCTGGCGCTGGCACGCAGCCGCCGCGCCCAGAAGGCCATGGCCGTCATCTACATGGACGTCGACCACTTCAAGCGCATCAACGACGGCCATGGCCATGCGGCCGGCGACGCCGTGCTGAAGGAATTCGCCACCCGCATCCGCCGCGCCGTGCGCAGCACCGACACCGCGGCGCGCCTGGCCGGCGACGAGTTTGTCGTCATCCTGGAAGGCCTGCAGAACGACGCCGAGGCCTCGCGGGTGGCCGCCAAGCTCGTCGATGCCATCCGTCCCCCCATTCCCCTGCCGGCCGGCGGTGAGATCCACGTGACGACCAGCGTCGGCATGGCCTGCTGGGGCGGCGTCGGCGAGGGCGCGCAAGACCTGCTCGAGCGTGCCGACCGCGCCCTCTACCGCGCCAAGGCCGCCGGGCGCGACACCTTCGCGCAAACCATCTTCTGAAGTGGCGGCAACAATGCCGCCGTGAAGTTGCTCTCGTACCTCCTGCTGGCTCTTGCCCTGGGCGGCGCCCAGGCGCAGACCGCGCCCGCCCCTGCCCCCGCTGCCTCGGCACCCCACCACAACCACACGGCCGCCATCCGCAGCGCCCGGGTGCGCGGCCTGGCCGAGCAGATGAATCTGCCAACCGAGACGCTGAAGCAGAGCTGCCGCTTCGAGTCCGACATCACCACGCCGCCGCCGCCCGGCATCGTGTCGCTGAGCTTCGACGACGGCCCCGAGCCCGGCGCCACCGAGGCCATCCTCGCCCTGCTCGACAAGCACCAGATCCCGGCCAGCTTCTTCCTCATCGCGGCCAAGGCCGAGCGCCACCCCGAACTCGCCGCCCTCGTGAAGGCGCACCCGCGTGCCCTGGTCGGCAACCATTCCTGGTCGCATCCCAACTTCCACGACATCGCGCCGGCCCAGCGCGCCAGCGAGGTCGAGCGCAGCGACGCGGCGCTCGCCGCGCTGGAGACACCCAAGCTCTTCCGCTATCCCTACGGCAATTCGAGCTGCGACGCCAATGCCGAATTGCAGCAACGCGGCTACCGCATCGTCGGCTGGCATGTCGACAGCTGCGACTGGGCCTTCGACAAGACCGGCAGCATCGACGCCCACGAGGCCAAGATCTGCGGCGTGGACAAGGCCAACCGGGAGCACTTCATCGACCACGTCGTCGCCGCCGTGAAGGCGCGCAAGGGCGGCATCGTGCTGATGCACGAGATCCATCCGCACACGCTGGTCCAGCTCGACACGCTGATCACGCGGCTGCTCGCCGAGGGCTTCCGGTTCGCGGCCGTGAACGACCCCGCATTCGAGGCTTCGCTGCGGTAACAAGTCCGTACCGACCTCAAGCCACAATGGCCCGGTCGTGACCGCAGCCGTCCTCAACGCCCACCCCCGCCAGCCGCCCGACCCCCGCCAGTTGCAGCGCTGCCTGCTGCTGGCGGTGCTGCTGCACGTCTGGCTCGTCCTTGTCTTCGGCAATGCCAGCGGCACGGCGGCGCCGGGCCAGGGTGTCTGGGGCAGCCTGACCGTCAAGCTGCTGGGCCGCAGCGGCAGCCAGGCCGACGCACCGCCCAGCGACGCCAGCTCCTCGGGGTCCGGCGACCGGCAGGCCGACCCCACGGCAGAAGCCGGCGCCGCGAAGCTGGGGCGCAGCAATCCGCAGGAGGTGCCGCCCGAAGCAGCTCGCACCGAGGAAGCCTCGACCGCGCCGCCCAGCACCGCGACGCTGGAGCTGCCCGAAGGCTTCAAGCCGCTGGAACGCGAGAACCTCACCGCCCTGCCGCGCGCCGTACCGTTGCAGGCGCCAGCGACCGAGCTGCCCGCGGCCGTCAATCGTCTGGAGGCCCGGCCGGAAACCCCCGCCGCGGCGCTGCCCCCGGCTGCCAGCCTGCGCACCCCGAATCGTCCCAGCGAGCTGCCCAGCCTGCCCACCGAGCTGCCGGCGGCGGTGCGCCGACTCGACGCCATGCCCACGGCGCCCACGCCAGCGCTGCCCCGTCCGACCGAGCTGCGCACCCTGCCGCCGGCGCCCAGCGTCACGCCGAGCGCGGAATTGCCGGCCGCCGTGCGCCGCCTCGAAGCGCCCGCAGAAGCCAGCGTCAGCTCGCCGCTGCAGCGCCCGGCCGAACTGCGCAATCTGCCCACGCCTTCAACCACCCTGGCCGCGCCCAGCACCGAGCTGCCGGCAGCGGTGCGCCGCCTCGAGGCCCCGACCGAGGCCTCCGGCGCGAGCACGGCCCTGCCCCGCGCGGCCGAGCTGCGCACGGCACCGTCCGCCGCCGCCATGCAGAGCGCGCCGAGCACGGCCCTGCCCTCGGCCGTGCAGAGGCTGGAGGCGCCGACGGCCCCGGGTGGCGCCGTCACGCCACTGACGCGTTCCAGCGAATTGCGTGCGCCCGCGGCGGCAGCCAATGCCGCGTCGACGCTCAACGCCCAGGACCTGCCTTCCCAGGTCCGTCGCCTGGAATCGGCCGACGGCGGTGCCACGGTCGCGCCGCTGCAGCGGACGGCCAGCCCGCGTGCTGCCAGCGTGGCGCCAGGTGCCGCAGCCGTGAGCGAGCTGTCGGGCAGCCTGCCGGGCGAGGTCCCTGCGCCTGCAGGCCCCGCCCGCGGCGACCCGAATGCCAGTCCCTACGCGGCGCCCAAGGCGGCCGCCGGCTCACCCGACGCCGGTTCGCACCTGGGACCGGACCTGCCCATGCCGCCATCGGTGGCCGCCAGCGCGCCGCGCACGCCGCTGAACCTGTCGCTGCCGCGCGGCGACATCGCTTCCCGCAAAGGTCCCGGCCTCGTCGACATGCTGCCCCAGCCGCCGGAACGCAAGTCCAGGCTCGAGCAGTCCATCGAGGACGCCGCCAACAAGGATTGCCGCAAGGCCTACGCCAATGCCGGCATCCTGGCCGCCGTGCCGCTGGCCATCGATGCCGCCCGCGGCAAGGGCTGCAAATGGTGATGGGGCTTCAGCGCGGCGGGCGGACATGCTGGCGGGTCGCGTTGCCCGGGCCCTGAGGCCAGGCCTCGCCAAGACCGGCATCGCCGCGCAGCATGGCCTTCAGGCGCAGCGCATTGCGCACCGCCTTGCCGCCGGCCGTGTTGCCGAAGATGCCCCAGCAAGGCTGGTCGCCGGATTGCGACTGCAGCCACTGCGCGCGCTCGCGCAGCCAGCTCTCGTCATACGACGACCAGTACTCGCGCGGCGCGCCGTGCCAGCGGCTGTACAGCGTCGGCGCGTGGTCCATCGCGATGGCCTGGGCCCACCCCCCGGGCTCGGCCGCCTGCGGCCATCTGGCGGGATCGATGGCAGCCCGCGACACCTCAAGCTCACGCAGCAGGCGCTCGGCCGGCGGCGTGAACCAGCTCGGGTGCCGCGGCTCGCAGACGATGGCAGCGCCGAAGCAGGCATGAGCCTGCTCGAAGAAGCGCCCCGCCAGGCGGTCGTCGTAGGCCAGTGACGTCGGAAGCTGCACCAGCAGCACACACCATTTCGGGCCGAGAGCGGCGGCGGCGTCCACGAAGCGCCGCAGCGGGTCCCCCGCGGCTTCGAGCCGGCATCCGTGCGAGATCTGCTTGGGGCATTTGACGGCGAAGCGGAAGTCGGTCGGCGTGCACTCGGCCCAGCGCTCGTAGACGCGGGCCCGATGGCTGCGATAGAAGGATGAATTGATCTCCACGCAGTCCATCAGGCCCGCAAAGCGTTGCAGGTCGAAGCACTCGGCCTGGAAGGCCGCTGTCCCGTCGGCCCCCAGGGCCCAGTCCGCGGTGCCGATGAAGATCGTCATGCTCCGCAGCCTAGGCAGGCGCGCGGGGCCGGCGCGTCGGACAAGGACGCAGATTCGCGCCCCCGCTGTCCGACGCGGCTCAGAAGCCGCTGAGCACGATCTTTCCTCGCATCCGGCCGGATTCGACCAGTTCATGCGCCCGGCGCAGGTTGTGCGCATTGATGGGGCTCAGCGCCTCGCTGACCGTGGTGCGCAGCTGGCCTTCGTCCACCAGCGTGGCGACGCGCGCCAGCAGCCGTCCCTGCTCGGCAATGTCGGCCGTGCCGAACAGCGGCCGCGTGAACATCATTTCCCAGTGCAGGGACAGGGCCTTGCGCTTGAGCGTCATCACGTCGATGGGGCCCGACAGGTCGTCGATGAGGCCGACGCGGCCCTGCGGCGCCGCGGTGTCGATGATGGCGTCCCAATGCTGTTCGGTATGGGTCAGGCTGGCGACGAACTCGACTTCGGCCACCCCGGCCGCAACCAGCTGGGGCCGCCAGGGCTGGCTGTGGTCGATGACGGCGTGCGCGCCGAGTTCCCGGGCCCAGGCCTGGGTCTGCGGGCGGCTGGCCGTGCCGATGACGCGCAACTTCGTCAGGCGACGCGCCAGTTGCACGAGGATGGAGCCGACGCCGCCGGCCGCGCCGATGACGAGCAGGCTCTGGCCCGCGCCGCCCCCCTCCGTCATGCCCAGGCGATCGAACAGCAGTTCCCAGGCCGTGATGGCCGTCAGCGGCAGGGCCGCGGCTTCGGCATCGCTCAGGCTTTGCGGCGCATGGGCGGCGATGCGGTGGTCGACGAGCTGCAGTTCGGCGTTGGAACCGGGGCGGTTGATGCCGCCGGCGTAGTAGACGCGGTCACCGACGGTGAAGCCGGTGACGTCGCGACCCAGGGCCTCGACGCAGCCGACCGCGTCCCAGCCCAGCACCTCGGGCTGGCCGGCCTGCGGCGCGCGGTTGCGGCGCACCTTGGTGTCGACCGGATTGACCGAGACCGCGGCCACGCGAACCAGCAGGTCCAGCGGGCCCGGCGTGGGTGCCGGCAGTTCCAGGTCCACCAGGGACTCGGGGTGGTCGATGGGCAGGGATTGCAGATAGCCGACGGCTTTCATGGGCGCTCTTTCCAGGTGAATCAACGATGGCCGTCATGGTGGCGCCGCAAATTCCTTTCATAAAGCCTAGGATTGGCGAATCAGTTTCATCAAACAAGTGAAGATGGATCGACTTTCACCCCTGCAGCTCTTCATTGCGGCGGCCGACGCCGGCAGCTTCTCGGCCGCGGCGAGGCGGCTCGACCTGGGCCCGGTGCAGGCCAGCGCCACGATTGCGCGGCTGGAGCGCGAGCTGGGCGTGCGCCTGTTCGAGCGCTCGACGCGGCGCCTGCGCCTGACCGATGCCGGTGAGCAATGGCTGCCGCATGCGCGCCAGCTGGTCGCCACCTGGGAAGACGGTCAGGCCGCGCTGCGCGAAGCGGCGGGCCTGGAGCAGCCGCTCAGCGGCCGGCTGCGCGTGAGCCTGCCGAGCGACGTCGGCCGGCAGCATCTGTGGCGCTGGATCGAGGACTTCATCGCCACCGAGGCCGGGCCGCGGCTGGCACTGGAACTGCGGCTGAGCGATCGCCTCGCCGACCTGGTGCAGGACCCGGTGGACTATGCGGTGCGCTACGGCGAACCGCCGGACTCCAGCCTGGTCGCCCTGCCACTGGCACCCGACAACCGCCGCGTGCTGTGCGCCAGCCCGGCCTACATCGCCCGCCACGGCCAGCCCCGCACGCCGACCGAGCTCAGGGCTCACGACTGCCTGCGCTGGGGCCTGGGAGAGACCCTGCATGGCCGCTGGCGCTTCACCTCGCCCGAGGGGGAGACAACGGCCATCGAAGTAGGCGGCAGCCGCATCGCCGACGACGGCGGCCTGGTGCGCGAATGGGCGGTGGCGGGGCTGGGGATCGCCTACAAGAGCCGGCTGGACGTCGCCGCCGATCTGGCCGCGGGACGCCTGCTGCCGCTGCTGCCCGGCTGGCTGGGCGAGCCGGCACCGCTGCATTGGATGGCGGTGGGGCGGCACCGCCTGACACCGGCTCTGCGGCGGCTCGCAGAAAGCATCAGGGCCCGCTGCGGGGCCCTGGTCGCGAGTGGCGCGGCACGGCGGCCGCGGGGTTCAGGCGCGGCGGCGAGCGACGCCCAGGCCCAGCAACGTCAGACCCACGAGGGCCAGACTGGCCGGCTCCGGCAGGCGCTTGGGATCACGCACCGTGAAGCTCAGCGGGCCGCTGGCGAAGCCGCAGCCATAGTTCTGGAGGTTGGAAACCAGGCAGCTGGATTGAGTGAAGATGGCACCGCTGCCAGCCTGCTGGGCTTGGTAGTCGATGATGAACAGCGAAGGATCCAGCGTCCAATCGACACCGTTCTTCACCGTGCCAAACGCGGAGCCCGGTGCTGCGAGGAACGGCGACCCATCATCAAAGGCACCGCCTCCCGAACCGGCGTCCACCTCACCTTGCGTATCGCCATGGATGATCACTTCGACCTGGAAGCTCTGACCGATGAGCAGGTTGTTCAGATCAATGCCACCCACGGCGCGCATGACGAGGACGGGGTTGGCTTGGGCGGCCAGCGCCGAGGCCGCGAGGGCGACACCGGCAAGGACGGTACGGAAGTTCATCTTGTTCTCCAGGCAATCAGAAGGCTTGAAGCAATCTCCAGGCCAACCCTGGTTTCTCCTATGAAACCCCAAGTAGTTGTAACCGGCGCTGTAAAGCCCGCCGACACCCGGATCGGGGGCGAACCCCTCAACGGGGCTTGACGGGCAGGCTGGGGCATGGCCATGCCGGCGCCCGGGACGGCACCGCTTCACGCCCTCGCTGCCAAGCCTTCTGCCAGGCTTGCGGCGAGTGCGCGCTGTCGGCTTCGAGTCCACGCACCACGCAGCCAGCACCCGCACCGCAGGCCGCGATATCGGCGAGCTGTCCGGGTTCCAGCACGCCGCCTATGCCCACCACCGGCGCCGGCGCGACGGCCACCCACCAGGCCAGGTTGACCCGGCCCTGCGGCCGCCAGGGCATGGCCTTGGTCAGGGTCGGCCACACCGGGCCGCAGGCGACGTAGTCAGGCCCCCAGGCCCGGGCACGCGCCAGCTCCCAAAGGCTGTGCGAACTCAGGCCCAGGCGCACCCCCCGCTCGCGCGCCGCGGCGAGGTCACGGCGATCGGCAGCGGACAGCGCCAACAGGTCCTCCTGGCCGAGGTGGACGAAATCGACACCCGCGGCCAGCGCCTCACGCCAATGGTCGTTGACGATGAGCGTCCCGCCGCTTCGGCGCGCGGCCCCGATCTCGGCCTGCAAGCGCGCCTGCCAATCGGCCTGAGCCTCGTTGGCGCCGCGCTTGACGCGCAGCTGGACGGTTTGCAGGCCGGCGTCGAACAGGCGGGCTGCATGGGCGCCCATGTCGGTGATCGCATAGACGCCTTCGACGGCCGGGGAGCCGCCGCATGACGCGGGCCAGACCGTCGGGGGCGATTCATCGTCGAACAGGGCCGGCAACAGCTGGGCATCGCGGATGAAGTCGGGGCGAGGCCGCACCGGCCCGGCGCCGGCTCCGGGCGCCTGAAGGTTCGCACCGAGCCCCGATGTCGTCAGCATCTTGGCGATGACGGCGGCATCCGCTGCGACAAAGCCGCGCGCCAGGGCGGCAGCCAGGGCGGTCGCGAAGGTGCAACCCGTGCCATGGTTGTCCCGCGACGGCCGCCGCGGCAGGGCCAGCCAGCCTGTCGCGTGTTCGGCGTCCAGCCAGTCGAGGGCGAGATCACCCGACTCGTCGCCGCCGGTGATGCAGACCGCGCTCGTGCCGAGGCCCCGCAGCGCGCGGGCCTGTTCCTGCGGGCTGGCCTCGCCCACGAGTCGGGCCGCTTCGCTGCGGTTGGGCGTGACGGCGTCGGCGCGCGGCAGCAGTTCCTCGCGATAGGCCCGCAGCAAGGCCGCGTTGGCCAGGTTGGCGCCGGTGGACGCGCGCAGCACCGGGTCAACGACGAGGGCAACGGGGCCGCGTTCACGCAGGCGGTCGATCCAGCGCACGACGACGCGCAGTTGCTCGACACCGCCCAGCAGGCCGGTCTTGACCGCCGCGGGAGGCAGATCCTCTTCCAACGCCGCCAGTTGCGCGTCCAGGCGTTCGGCCGACACCGGAAAGACCGCCTGGACGGCGACGCTGTTTTGCGCCGTCAAAGCCGCCGCAACGGGGCATAGATGGACGCCGGCCGGGTCGGCCGCGCGCTGGTCGGCCGACAGGCCCGCGCCGCCGCCGCTGTCCAGGCCGGCAATGCTCCAGAGGATGGGGGGCTTGCTGTTGTTCATGAGATCAGGAAGGGCCGCCCACCCACCGGCGTGCTCGCGACCGCCATGTCCTGTCTGGCCATGACACCCGCTTCGAAACCGAGCCGCCCGGCCGCAATGGCCTGGCCGAACGCCGCGGCCATGCGGATGGGGTCCCCCGCCTGGGCGACGGCCGAGTTCAGCAGCACGCCGTCGTAGCCCAGCTCCATGGCCTGAGCGGCGTGGGACGGCGCGCCGATGCCGGCATCGACGATCAGCGGCACGCCCGGCAGTCGTTCGCGCAGCGTGCGCAGCGCGAACGGGTTGAGCAGGCCCTGGCCCGAGCCTATAGGCGCGCCCCAGGGCATCAGCACTTCGCAGCCGACGTCGAGCAGGCGGCGGCAGGTGATGAGGTCGTCGGTGCAGTAGGGGAAGACCTGGAAGCCATCCTTGACCAGGGCCTCGGCGGCAGCGACCAGCTCCCAGGGGTCGGGCTGCAAGGTGTACTCGTCGCCGACGACCTCGAGCTTGATCCATGCCGTGGCGTAGAGCTCGCGCGCCATCTGGGCGAGCGTGATGGCCTCCTGCGCGGTGCGGCAGCCGGCGGTGTTGGGCAGCAGATGGCCGCCGGTCGTCTTCAGCGTCTCACGGATGGCGCCCACGAAGCCGTTGTCACCGACCGCGGCCAGCGTGCGTTTCAAGCCGACGGTCAGCACCTGGGTGCCGCTGGCGACGACGGCCTGGCGCAGCACATCGGGCGAGGGGTAGCCGGCGGTGCCGAGCAGGAAGCGGCTCGTCAATAGGCGGCCGTAGAGGGTCCAAGACATGCCTAGCCTCCGGTGATGGGTTGGATCAAGGTCAGCTCGTCGCCGGGCTGGATCAGCGTCGCTTCACGGCGCAGGCGCGGCACGAAGACCCCGTTGATGGCGGTGGCGACGGCGTCGGCCGCCCTGCCCTGCTCGGCCAGCAGCGCGGCGACGTTGAGGCCTTCGCGCCAAGGCTGGGGTTGTTGGTTGAGGGTGAACTCAGACATGCTCGAGTGCTTTCTCGGCCAGCGCCGGTGCCAGCAACCAGCCATGGCGGAACAGGCCGTTGATGCGCAGCAGGCCGGGCTCGTGATCCATGCGCGGCTTGTGGTCGGGCAGCGCCGGGCGCAGATGGGTTTCCATGTGCGCGATGCGCGCTTCCGCCAACGCCGGCATGACGCTGTGGGCGGCAGCCATCAGCTCGACGGCGCTGCGCAGGCTGACGGGCGAGCGGTCCTCGCTTTCGACTTCCGAGGCGCCGACCACGATGACATCGCCCGGCCGCGGCACGAGGTAGACACGATGGCGCGGGTGCATCAGCCGCACCGGCCTTTGCAGGGCCACGCCCGGCGCGTGCAGCCACAGGATTTCGCCACGCACGCCGCGCAGGCCCGGCATGTCCGCCTTGGCGCCGAGTCCGCGGGTGTCGATGACGAGATCGGCGTCGAGCCGGTGGCCGTCGTCCAGTTCGAGACGATGCGGCCGCACGGCCACGGCGCGGCGCCCCCAGTGCCAATCCACGCTGCCTGCCTGATCCGCCAAGGCGACCAGGAGTTCACGCGGCAGCAACTGGCCCTCGCCCGGCAGCCACCAGGCCTTGAGGTCGGGCGCGAGCGCGGGCTCCAGCATCTGCAGCGCGGCACGGTTCAGCGGCTCGGGCTCGCCCTGCAGCCGCGCCAGCACCCGAAGCGCAGCGCCCAGATCGCAGCCATGCGCCAGCAGCAGGCTGCCCTCGGTCTTCACCAGCTCGGGCCGGCCCAGCGCCGCGGCGATCTGCGGCCACAGCTGCAGCGATCGCCAGCCCAGCTCGACGACCTCGGGCTCGGCATGCTCGCGCTCGGCCAGCGGGCTCAGCATGCCCGCGGCCGCGAAGCCCGCCGCGCCGGGTTGAGCCGGCCCTTCGGCAGGGTCGACGACGCTGACGCGGTGCCCGGCCCGCGCGAGCTGCCAGGCCAGCAGCCGGCCCAGGACGCCGGCACCCGCAATGGCGATGCTGGCCATCAGGCTTGCGGCTTGATGGGGATGTAGAACTCGCCGCCGCCGGCCTTGAACTCGGCCGATTTCTGCGCCATGCCGTCGGCCACCACTTCGGCGGCCTCCAAGCCCTTGGCTGCGGCGTACTCGCGCACGTCCTGGGTGATCTTCATCGAGCAGAACTTGGGGCCGCACATCGAGCAGAAGTGGGCCTCCTTGGACGAGTCCTTGGGCAGGGTCTCGTCGTGATAGTCGCGCGCCGTGTCGGGGTCGAGTCCCAATGCGAACTGATCGTTCCAGCGGAACTCGAAGCGCGCCTTGCTCATCGCGTCGTCACGCGCTCGGGCACCGGGGTGGCCCTTGGCGATGTCGGCGGCATGGGCGGCGATCTTGTAGGCGATCAGCCCCTGCTTGACGTCGTCGCGGTCGGGCAGGCCCAGGTGCTCCTTGGGCGTCACATAGCAGAGCATGGCCGTACCCATCCAGCCGATCATGGCGGCGCCTATGGCCGAGGCGATGTGGTCATAGCCCGGCGCGATGTCGATGGTCAGCGGGCCCAGGGTGTAGAACGGCGCTTCGTGGCAGTGCTTCAGCTGCTCGGCCATGTTGGCCTGGATGAGGTGCATGGGCACATGGCCCGGGCCTTCGATCATGGTCTGCACGTCATGCTTCCAAGCCACCTGCGTCAATTCGCCCAGGGTGCGCAGTTCGGCGAACTGGGCCTCGTCGTTGGCGTCGGCGCCGCTGCCGGGGCGCAGGCCGTCGCCCAGCGAGAAGGTCACGTCATAGGCCTTCATGATTTCGCAGATCTCTTCGAAGTGCGTGTACAGGAAGTTCTCGCGGTGGTGGGTGATGCACCACTTGGCCAGGATGGAGCCGCCGCGCGACACGATGCCGGTGCGGCGCTTGGTGGTCATCGGGATGAAGGGCAGGCGCAGGCCGGCGTGGATGGTGAAGTAGTCGACGCCCTGCTCGGCCTGTTCGATCAGCGTGTCGCGGAAGACGGCCCAGCTCAGGTCCTCGGCCACGCCGCCGACCTTCTCCAGCGCCTGGTAGATGGGCACGGTGCCGATGGGCACCGGCGAGTTGCGCACGATCCAGTCGCGCGTCGTGTGGATGTTGCGGCCGGTGGAGAGGTCCATCACCGTGTCCGCACCCCAGCGGATGCTCCACACCAGCTTCTCGACCTCCTCCTCGATGCTGGAGGTGACGGCCGAATTGCCGATGTTGGCGTTGACCTTGACGAGGAAGTTGCGGCCGATGATGGTCGGCTCGAGCTCGGTGTGGTTGATGTTGGCCGGGATGACGGCGCGGCCACGGGCCACCTCCTGGCGCACGAACTCGGGCGTGATGATGTCGGGGATGAAGGCGCCCAGCGGGTCGCCGCGCAGGCGCTGCTCGCGCTCGGCATCGCCCAGGTAGTCGCGCATCCACTCGCGCTTGCCGTTCTCGCGCAGGGCGACGAACTCCATCTCCGGCGTGATGATGCCGCGGCGGGCGTAGTGCAGCTGGCTGACGTTGCCACCCGGCGTGGCTCGGCGCGGCTGGCGCTGCAGCGCGGCGGCCTCGGCGCGCAACTGGGCAATGCGCTCGTTGTCCTCATGTTTGCCGCCGTCGTCCAGGGCCACGCGCTGGCGGCCGGCGTAGGCCTCGGTGTCGCCGCGGTCCGAGACCCAGCTGGAACGCACGGCCGGCAGGCCGCGGCGCACGTCGATCTGCGCCTTCGGGTCGGTGTAGGGGCCGGAGGTGTCGTGCATGACGACGGTCTCGCCGTTGGTCAGCGCGATCTCGCGCATGGGCACGCATACATCGGGCCGGTTGCCGGTCACATAGGTCTTGGTGGACGCGGGAAAGGGCTCGCGTGTCAGCGACAGGCGCTCATCGAGGGAGAGATTCTTTTCGGGGGCATTCACGGCGGCGGACTCCTGGAGCGTTGGGTTCGGTTGCTCCGTGGCCGCCTGTGGACGCAGGGCGAGGACGGACGGCCCTCGCCTGCATGCTTCAAGGCATGCGCTCTCCTTACGCCGGTACTAGCCGGTTCAAGTTCACGGGTTCGGTCTTCGGTGACCGTCTCAGCGTCGAGCCTGCTTGAGCAAGCCCGGGCACCCCGGAGCGGGGGCGATTGTGCGGGTCAACGGGCGAGCTTGGCAAGGGCGAGCGCCATGAGAAGCAGGCCTGCCGCAACCGCGAAGGCGACTTGCAAGCCTGCAGCCGCGAAGACAGCACCCAGCGCGGCAGCGCCGGTGACGAGGCCGAGATTGCGGGACAGCGTCAGCAGCGCGGAGACGACGCCGCGCTGATCGGGCGCCACATCGGCCATGACGGCCGTGTTGTTGGCAGCCTGGAAAAGCGCATAGCCCGGCGTGACGATCACCAGCGGCCCGACATAGCCCAGGGCACCGAGCGCAGCCGGCAGCAGGCCGATGAGGGCGCAGCCCAGCGTCATCGCGGCCAGGCCGACACGGGCCATCGGGCGGGCGCCGAAGCGGTCGACGAGGCGCCCGGCCGGCACGCCGCTGAAGGCCGACACGATGGGGCCGACGGACATCAGCGCGCCGATGGTCGCGGCCCCCAGGCCCAGACCTTGCCCGAGGTGGAAGGGCCCGACAACCAGCGTCGCCATCATTACCGTCGAGACCAGGGCGTTCATCGCCAGGCTGGCGCTCAGCGCTCGGTCGCGGAACTGCGCGGGCTTCAACAGCGGCGCGGCGACACGGGACTCGACGCCGATGAAGAGCACCAGGCCAGCGGCCGATGCCATCAGCAGGCCCGGGTGCCGGGTCATGCCGAGGGCATAGGCAGCGAGGGTCAGCGCGAGCAACACCGTGCCGAGGATGTCGAAGCGCGGTGCACCCCGCCGGGGTTGGTCGCCCGGCAGGCAACGCCAGGCCAGCAGGAGGGCCAGCAGGCCCAGCGGCAGGTTGACCGCGAAGATCGCCCGCCAGCCCGTGGCAGCGATCAACAGCCCGCCCATCGAGGGACCGAGGGCCGTGCCGACGGCCGACATGGTGCCCAGCAGTCCCATCGCGCTGCCGGTGCGGGCCTTGGGCACCGTCTCACCGACAAAGGCCAGGGTCAGGGCCATCATGGCCGCGGCACCCAGGCCCTGCACGGCACGCGCGGCGATCAGCCAGCCGAGGCCGGGAGCCAGTGCCGCCCCAGCGGATGCGGCCGAGAACAGCGCGATACCGCCCAGCAGCAGGCGCCGGCGGCCGAACAGATCACCGAGACGGCCGGCCCCGACGATCAGCGTCGTCGTCGCCAGCAGATAGGCCAGCACCACCCATTGCACCTCGGCGAAGCGGGCGCCGAAGGCCTCGGCCAGCGTCGGCAGCGCGACGTTGGCGCTGCTGATGGCCAGGGCCGGCAGCAGCATGCCCAGGGCCAGGCTGGTGAGCACGGCAACGGGCGCCGCAGCGGCGACGGGAGGGGCGGATTGGGTGGCGGCGCTTGTCATGCCCAGACCTTAGGCCTTGGCGATGCATGGCGGAAGACGCATCATTTGCACTTCATACCTGCATGAGACGCCATGTCCGACGCCGACCTCAACCTCTTGCTGACGCTGGACGCCCTGCTGGCCGAAGGCAGCGTCGCGGGCGCCGCCAGGCGGCTGCGGCTCAGCCCGTCGGCCATGAGTCGATCCCTGGCCCGCCTGCGCGAAGCGACCGGCGACCCGCTGCTGGTACGCGCCGGGCGCGGGCTGGTTCCCTCCCCGCGCGCGCTGGAGTTGCGTGATCGAGTTGGGCCGCTGCTGCAGGAGGTCCAGGCAGCGCTGCGGCCGGCGGCGGAACTGGATCTCGCCAAATTGCAGCGCGAGTTCACGCTGCGCACGCGCGAAGGCTTTGTCGAGAACTTCGGCGCGGCGTTGCTGCAACGAGTCGCGAGCGAAGCGCCGGGCGTGCGGCTGCGCTTCGTGCCCAAGCCGGACCGGGACAGCGGGCCGCTGCGCGACGGCAGCGTGGACCTCGAGACCGGCGTGGTCGGCTCCAACACGGGACCGGAACTGCGCGCCCAGGCGCTGTTCCGCGATCGCTTCGTGGGTGTCGTCCGCGCCGGCCACCCGCTCGCGCGCGGCAAGCTCACGGCCCAGCGCTACGCCGCGGGACAACACATCGCCATTGCCCGCCGCGGCAGCAGGCCGGGGCATGTGGACGACGCGCTCTCAGGCCTGGGCCTGAGCCGCGGCTTCGCCATCACCGTGGCCGGCTTCTCCGAGGCCCTGGCCATCGCTCGCAGCACCGACCTGATTGCGACGGTGCCGGAGCGGCATACGGGTCAGCTGCGGGACGGTCTGCTGAGCTTCGATCTGCCGCTGGCGATGGAGGCCTTCACAGTCTCGCTGCTGTGGCACCCCCGCATGGATGGCGACGCCGCCCACCGTTGGCTGCGTGGCCATGTGCGGGAGGTCTGTTCGGGCTGAGGCCGCCGGCTAGGCCAGTTCCTTCAGCCAGCCGCCCTGCCCATCGAATCGCACGCCCGGCACGGCGGCCTTCGACGACTCCATGGCTTGGTGGCCGCGCACCGCAGCCGCCTTGGCGTCTTCGGCCGTCTTGACCTGGGCCTTGATGGCATCGATCTTGTCGGTGATTTCGGCGATCTTGGCCTTGCCGGCCGGCGTCTTGCAGGACGGGCAGTGAACCCAGTCGGAGAGCTGGGTTTCGAGCTTTGCAAGCTCGCTGCCGGCCGTGGCCGGTGCTCGTGGCGCGGCTGCGCTCGCGGGGCTTGCCGAAGACGTGCCGTTCAGGCGTTCAATGCTGGCCATGTGGAGAGAGTGGAGGCTTTCCAGGGTTCTAATCGGCTTCCCCAGGGCAGAACTTAGCGGGTCTGGTCGACATTGCAACCCGGCAGGGCCCGCAAAAAAAAGGCCGACCACCGAAGTGGCCGGCCCAGCGCTGGAGCGCGCTCGAGGGAGATCGTTGCTTATTCCTTGTCCGCCGGCATCGCGCCCGGCATGCCGTGCAGCGGCAGCGAACTGGCACCGCCCTGCTCCGCAGCCTTCTTCGCAGGCTTCTTTTCCCGCACCAGATAGCTGTAGAGCACCGGCACGACGACCAGGGTCAGCAGCGTCGAGGTGATGACGCCGCCGATGATGGCGCGGCCCATCGGTGCCTGGATCTCGCCGCCGTCATTCAGCGCGATGGCCATGGGCAGCATGCCGAAGACCATGGCGGCCGTCGTCATGATGATGGGGCGCATGCGGATCAGGCCGGCCTGCAGCAACGCGTCGGCAATCGTCGCCCCGGCCTTGCGGGCATGGTTGGCGAAGTCCACCAAAAGAATGGCGTTCTTGGTCACCAGGCCCATCAGCATCACCAGGCCGATCATCGAGAAGACGTTCAGCGTCGACCTCCACAGCAGCAGAGCCAGCATGACGCCGATCAAGGCCAGGGGCAGCGAGGCCATGATGGCGATGGGCTGCAGGAAGCTGCCGAACTGGCTGGCCAGCACGATGTAGATGAAGATCACGGCCAGGCCCATGGCAGCCAGCAGGCCGTTGAAGGCCTCGGCTTGCTGCTTGCCGGCGCCGTCCACCTTGAAGCTGATGCCCGGGGGCAGCTGGGTGTTCTTGATGAGCTTCTGCACATCGGCGTTGACGTCACCGCCCGGGCGGCCCTGGACGCCGGCGAACACGGCCTCGCGGCGCTGCAGGTTCTCGCGGCGGATCACCTCGGGGTTGAACACCGGCTCGATGGTGGCGACCTGGTCCAGCGTGATGGGCGCGCCGTCCTTGGAGAAGGCCACCGGCAACTTGCTCATCTGCTCGATGCGCTCGCGCTGGTCGCGCGGCAGGCGCAGCAGCACCTCGACCTGGTTGCCGTCCGGCGTCGTCCAGTAGGTGGCCACGTCGCCGTTGACGTAGGCACGCAAGGACGAGGCGATCTGCGGCGCGGTCAGGCCGAGCTCGCGGATGGCCGAGTCCTTCAGGCGCACGGCGAAGGCGGGCAGGCCGGGCTTGACGGTCAGGTCGACGTCGACGGCACCGGGGATCTTCTTCAGGTTCTCGGCAAAGTCCTTGGCGACCTGGGTCAGCACTTCGGGGTCGGTGCCGAGGATGGTGACCCAGATCGGGCGGTTGAAACCCACGCTGACCTCGATGCCGGGGATCTTGGCGATGTCGGCACGGATGGCGTCCTCGATCTCCTTCTGCGTGCGCTTGCGTTCGCTGCGGTCGCTCAGGGAGATGTTCAGCGCCGCCTGGTTGCGGCCGGTGGCCAGGCCTTCGCCGGTGCTGCCCACCACCGTCGAGACGGTCTTGATCTCGGGGTAGTTCTTGAGGATCTCCTCGATCTGCGCGACCTTGGCGCTGCCGCGCTCGACGCTGGACGCCACCGGCATGCGCAGGTTGACCTGGGTGAAGCCGTTGTCGGTCTCGGGCACGAACTCGCTGCCCACCATGGGCGCCAGCATCAGCGCGATGACGAAGCTGGCGACGGCACCCCACATCACCAGGCCGCGTGGCGTCAGCGTCGCGAAGCGGAACACGCGCCTGGCAGCCTTGTCGCGCTTGCCGTTGGCATCGAAGGGATGGCCGTAGGCGGGGATGGGCGGCACGAAGACGCGGTAGCGGCGGCCGGAGAAGGCCCACTTGATGAGGCGCTCGTAGCCGTCGTGCAGATGCTCCATGCTCCAGTCGGTGGCGCGGATGGCGTGGCCGATGACGGGCCAGTGCTTGATGCGCGTGTTGACCGGGTCGTGCCAGACCGAGGACAGCATGGGGTCGAGCGTGAAGCTGACGAACAGGCTGACCAGCACGGCCACCGCGACGGTGATGCCGAAGGGATAGAAGAACTTGCCGATGATGCCGCCCATGAAGGCGACGGGCACGAACACGGCGCAGATGGCGAAGGTGGTGGCCATCACCGCCAGGCCGATCTCGTTGGTGCCGTCGGCAGCCGCGGTGTGGTGGTCCTTGCCCATGGCCACGTGGCGCACGATGTTCTCGCGCACGACGATGGCGTCGTCGATGAGCAGGCCGATGCACAGGCTCAGCGCCATCATCGTCATGAAGTTCAGCGTGAAGCCGAAGGCCTGCACGGCGATGAAGCTGGAGATGACGGCGATGGGCAGGGTCAGGCCGGTGATGATGGTCGAGCGCCAGCTGTGCAGGAACAGGAAGACGATGGCCACGGTCAGCAGGGCGCCTTCGATCAGCGTGTGCTTCAGGCCGGTCAGCGAGCCCTTGACGAAATCGGAGTTGGCGTAGATCAGGCGCAGCTCGACATCCTTGGGCAGCACCTTGCGCAGCTCCTCCATCGCGTCCTTGATGGCATCGCCGGTCGCCACGATGTTGGCGTCCTGCTGCTTGAAGACGTTGAAGCTGACGGCCGGCTGGCCGTTGATGCGGGCGATGCTGTCGACCTCGCGCTCACGCTCGACCAGGGTGCCCAGGTCGTTCAGCGTCAGTGCCAGGTTGCCGCGGCGGGCGACGACCATCTGCGAGAACTGCTTGGGGTCCTTGACGCGGCCTTCGACGCGCAGGATGGCGTCGGAGTTGGAGTCGGACAGCAGGCCCACGGGCTGGTCGCTGTTGGCGTCGGCCAGGGCCTTGGAGATCTCGGCCGGCGTCACGCCGTAGGCGCGCAGGCGCATGGGGTCGAGGTCGATGCGCACCTCGCGGGTCACCATGCCGCCGACGTCGACCTTGGCCACGCCTTCGACGCGGCCCAGGCGCTTGGAGACCATCAGGTCGGCCATCATGGACAGCTCGCGCGCACCGCGCGTGGGGCTCAGCAGGGCCATGACGACGACGGGCTGGGCGTTGTCGGCCTGGAAGCGTGACACCGTCGGCGGCTTGACGTCCTTGGGGAAGGCAGCCTGGGCGGCGGCGACGCGGTCACGCAGGTCCTGCATGGCGCGGCTCATGTCGGTGCTCAGGCTGAACTCGACGCTGGCCTGCACGCGGCCTTCGAAGCTGCGCGACTGGATGCGGTCGACGCCGGCGATGCTGTTCAGCGCCTCTTCCAGCGGCTTGGCGACTTCACGCTCGACGGCCTCGGGCGAGGCGCCGGGGTAGCGGATGTCGATCCAGGCGCCGGGCAGGGAGATGTCGGGCATCTGCTCGACGCCCAGCTTGGCGTAGGAGAACAGGCCCAGCACGCACAGGGCCACCATCACCATGGTCGCGAAGACCGGGTTCTGGATGGAAACGCGGGTCATCCACATG
>CBHWBD010000038.1:0-32639 GCA_966111775.1 uncultured Comamonadaceae bacterium
CCGCGAGCAGCCGGCGCGCCCTGCGCGGCAAGCGGGCGCCGCTGGTGGCCCGGCAGGGTTTGATGGATACCGATTTTGTGCAGCGCGGCTATGTGCCGAAGCGGCAGAATCCGGCGTCCACGCCGAACCCCTAGTCCTGCATGCCTCCGGTCGCCGCCGCCACGACGTCGTCTTCACGCTCCGACCGCCTCGACGCCCTGCGCGGCCTGGCCATCGTCTGGATGGCGGCCTTCCATTTCGGCTTCGACCTCAACCACTTCGGCTGGATCCGCCAGGACTTCTACCGCGACCCGGTCTGGACCTGGCAGCGCGTCTGCATCGTCAGCCTCTTCCTGTTCTGCGCCGGTGGCGGCCAGGCCTTCGCCGTCATGGCGGGCCAGGGAGCCGGGCGCTTCTGGAAGCGCTGGGGCCAGGTGGCCGGCTGTGCTTTGCTGGTGTCGGTGGGCTCCTGGTTCATGTTCCCCAACAGCTGGATCAGCTTCGGCGTGCTGCACGGCATCGCCGTCATGCTGCTGCTGCTTCGCATGGGCCTGAGCCGCCTGCCCAACGCCATGCTGCTGGCTCTGGCCGCGCTGGCCATCGCCGCGCCGCGCCTCGCGCAGGCCGCCTTCTTCGACACGCGCTGGACCAACTGGATCGGCCTCGTCACCCACAAGCCCATCACCGAGGACTATGTGCCGGTGCTGCCCTGGCTGGGTGTCATGTTGCTGGGCTTCGTGGTCACGCGCATGCGGCCCCAGGTCTGGGCCGGCGGCGCGCCGCGGCCTTTGGCCGTGCTGGGGCGCTGGTCGCTGAGTTTCTACATGGTCCATCAGCCGGTGCTGATCGGCTTGCTGATCGTGGTTCAGGTCTTGAAGGGAATGTGATGCGAAAGATGCTCGTGGCCGTGCTTGGCCTGTTTGTCGCGGCGGCTGCTGCAGCGGCGCCTTTCGCGTGGCCGGGCGGCGCCCAGGCCGCCGTCAGCCTGGGCTATGACGACGCGCTGGACAGCCAGCTCGACCATGTCATCCCGGCCTTGAACAAGCGCGGCCTGCGCGCCAGCTTCTACATCCCCATCAACGGTCCGACCTTGCCAGGCCGCCAGAACGAATGGAAGGCCGCGGCCGCAGCCGGGCATGAGCTGGGCAATCACAGCCTCTTCCACAGCTGCTCGTCCAAGGGGCCGGGTCGGGAATGGGTGCAAGCGCATCGTGACCTGGAGAAACAGATGGCGGCCGCCGTGCAGGAGCAGGTCATCGCCGCCAACACCTGGCTGCAGGCCCTGGACGGCAAGACCAAGCGCACCTTCACACCGCCCTGTCTGGACATGCAAGCCGGTGGCCAGGATTTCGTCGCAGCCCTCAAGCCTCATTTCGTGGCCTTTCGCGCTGCCGGCCCCGGTCTGGTGACCGACACGGCCGCCCTGGATCCCTACGCCATGCCGGTCTACTTCGTCGAGGGCTGGACGGGTGAGCAGCTGATCGCGCTGGTCGAGAAGGCGGCGGCCGAGCACGCACCGGTGGTCCTGCTTTTCCATGGCGTCGGTGCCGAGTACCTGAGCGTCACCCGCGAGGCCCACGACCAACTGCTGGACCATCTGGCCAAGAACAAGACGCGCTTCTGGACCGACACCATGGTCAACATCATGGAGAACGCTCGCAAGCAAGCCGGCCGCTGAACCGACAATGCGGCCATGAGTTCCCCCAAGTCCGTCCTGTTCGGCTTCCATGCCGTCACCGTCCGCCTCAAGACCCATCCCGCCTCCGTCGCCGAGGTCCATTTCGACCCGGCCCGACGCGACCAGCGCATGCGTGCCTTCGTCGAGCGCGCCAAGGAGGCCGGCGCCAAGCTGGTGGAGAGCAGCGACGAGCGCCTGAGCCAGCTGGCCGGCAGCCCGCGCCACCAGGGCGTCGTCGCCCGTGTGGCCGCCATCGCCCAGCCGCATTCCCTGGATGACGTGCTCGACGCCGTCGAAGGTCCGCCGCTGGTGCTGGTGCTGGATGGCGTGACCGACCCCCACAACCTCGGCGCCTGCCTGCGCGTGGCCGACGGCGCCGGGGCGCATGCGGTGGTCGCGCCCAAGGATCGTGCCGTCGGCCTGAATGCGACGGTGGCCAAGGTGGCCAGTGGCGCGGCCGAGACCGTGCCCTATCTGATGGTCACCAACCTGGCGCGCACGCTGAATGAGCTGAAGGAGCGTGACATCTGGGTGGTGGGCACGTCCGACCAGGCCGAGCGCTCCATCTACGACCTGGACCTGAAGCGCCCGATCGCCTTCGTGCTCGGCGCGGAAGGCGAGGGCATGCGCCAGCTGACGGCCAAGACCTGCGACGAACTGGTGCGCATCCCGATGGCCGGGGCTGTAGAGAGCCTGAACGTTTCCGTCGCTTCCGGGGTTTGCCTCTACGAGGCCTTGCGCCAGCGTCGATAATTCTGACTATTCAGAAAAATTAGGAACTCCGTCATGGCCGTCATCGAAGTCAAGCACCCCCTCGTCAAGCACAAGATCGGCCTGATGCGCGAGGCCGACATCTCGACGAAGAAGTTTCGCGAGCTGACCGGCGAGGTGGCGCGGCTGCTGGCCTATGAGGCCACGGCCGACTTCCCGACCGAGAAGGTCACCATCAACTGCTGGAGCGGCCCGGCCGAGGTCGACCAGATCTCGGGCAAGAAGGTCACCGTCGTGCCCATCCTGCGCGCCGGCCTGGGCATGCTGGACGGTGTGCTGGACATCCTGCCCAACGCCAAGGTCTCGGTCGTCGGCCTCGCGCGCGACCACGAGACGCTGAAGCCGGTGAACTACTTCGACAAGTTCGTTGGCAATCTCGATGCCCGCACCGCCCTCATCATCGACCCCATGCTGGCCACGGCCGGCAGCATGATCGCCACCGTCGACCTGCTGAAGGCGCGCGGCTGCAAGGACGTTCGGGCCCTGGTGCTGGTGGCTGCACCTGAGGGCGTGAAGGCCCTGCAGGCGGCCCATCCCGATGTGCGCTGCTGGACGGCCGCCATCGACAGCCACCTCAACGACGTGGGTTACATCATCCCGGGTCTGGGCGACGCGGGCGACAAGATCTTCGGCACGACCCAAGGCTGAGTTTTCAGCCCAGCACCTCGCTCAGCGCCCGACGCAGCAGCGCCAGCCCCTGGTCGACTTCGGCCGCGCTGATGTTCAGCGCGGGCATCAGTCGAATGAGGTGAGGGCGGGGCGAATTCAGCAGCAGGCCAACAGGTTCCAGCGCCTGCGCCGCAGCCACCACCTCACCCGCGACGTCTGACGGCAGCACCAGTGCCCGCAGCAGGCCCTGGCCGCGCTCGCCCAGCAGGCCCAGGTCCCGCACAAGTTCCTGCAGGCCGCTGCTGAGCTGCTGGCTGCGCGCCTGCACGCCGGCGAGGAAGTCCGGCCGGCAGACCTCGTTCACCACCGCCAGCCCGACGGCGGCCATCAGCGGATTGCCGCAGAAGGTGCCGCCCTGGTCGCCGGGCTCGAAGCAGTTGAATTCCTCCTTGCACAGCAGGGCGGCCAGCGGCACGCCGCCGCCCAGGCCCTTGGCGAGGGTCATCAGGTCAGGTTCGATGCCGTAGAGCTCGTGGGCGAAGGCCGTCCCGCAGCGACCGATGCCGGTCTGCACCTCGTCGACGATCAGCAGCACCTCGCGCTCGGCGGTCAGCGCGCGCAGCTCACGCACGAAGCCCGGGTCGGCGACGACGACGCCGGCCTCGCCCTGCACCAGCTCGATCATCACGGCCGCCGTGCGCGGCGTCATGGCGCGCTCAACCGAGGCGATGTCGTTGAAACGCGCCTTCACGAAGCCCGTCGGCATGGGCGGGTAGATGTCGCCCCAGCCCGGCTTGCCCGAGGCGCTCATCATGGCCAGGGTGCGGCCATGAAAGGCCTGCTCGAAGCCGATGATCTCGTGGGCACCGCCACGCCGGCGGCTGCCCCAGCGGCGTGCCAGCTTGACGGCGCCTTCATTGGCCTCGGCGCCCGAGCTCGCCAGGAAGACCCGGTCGAAGCAGCTCACTTCCACCAGCCGCCGGGCCAGGTCCAGCAGCGGCCGGTTGTAGTAGGCCGGGCTGGGGTTCAGCAGCCGGCGGGACTGCTCCAGCAGGGCCTGAGTGATCAGCGTCGGGCTGTGGCCGAGGCTGTTCACCGCCCAGCCCTGCACCAGGTCGAGATGGCGCTTGCCGCCCTCGTCGGTCAGCCAGGCGCCCTGGCCGTGGGCGAACACCGTGTCCGGCCGTTGCGTGATGGTGATGAGGTCTTGTCCGGGTGTGTTCAAGGCAGTCCTTCGTTGCTGACCGGCAGTTTGCGTTTGGACTGGCATGGCCGCCATGACGCAGTTCCCACCTTTTCTGCCAAGATGCATCCATGACCTGCCGCATCGCCTATGTGCTCTTCCCGGGCTTCCAGCAGTTCGACCTGGCCGGGCCGATGGCGGTGTTCGAGCTGGCCCGGCTGGCCTTGCCGGGCAGCTATGAATGGCGCCTCGTGGCCAGTTCACCGCCCGCTGTGCGCAGCTCCGCCGGCGTCGACTGGCTGGTGCAGGCCCTGCCGCGCCGCCTGGGCGATCTCGACCTCGTCATGGTCATCGGCGGCGATGGCGTGGACGGTGCCTGCCGGGACGACCGTCTCCTCGCCTGGCTGCGCCGCGCCGCGCAGTCCGGCGCGCGCATCGCCAGCATCTGCAGCGGCAGCCTGGTGCTGGCGGCGGCCGGCCTGCTGGACCGGCGCACGGCGACGACGCATTGGTCGCGCAGCCGGCAGTTCGCCACCGACTACCCCGAGGTTCGCCTGCAGCCGGATCGCATCTATGTGCGCGAGCCCGGGGTGCGCGAGCAGCGCCGGCCCGAGCTCTGGACCAGCGCCGGCATGACGGCCGGCATCGACCTCTGCCTGGCCCTGCTGGCCCATGACCACGGCGAGGACATCGCTCGGGAGGCCGCGCGCCAGCTCGTCGTGGAGAGGCGACGACCCGGCGGGCAGTCGCAGTTCTCGCCGCTGCTGGAGTTGCAGCGTCCGGAGGGACGTTTCGGGGCCTTGCTCGACGACCTGCGCCGTGACCTGCGGCGCGACCACCGCGTCGAGGACCTCGCCGCCCGGGCCTGCATGAGCCCGCGTCACTTCGCACGCTGCTTTCGCGCCGAGACCGGCGCCACGCCCGCTCAGGTGGTGGAGCGCCTGCGGGTGGAGGCTGCGCGGGCGGCGCTGGAGGGCGGAGCGGCGTCAGTGCTGCGGGTGTCGCTGGACTGCGGCTTCGGCAGCACCGAGCGCATGCGGCGGGCTTTCCTGCGCCTGCTTGGCCGGCCGCCGGCGGCCTTCCGGCCGGGCGCCTCGGCCGCAGGTGAAATTTCACCGCTGCGGCGCTGATCCCTGCGGGCGCCCACTTGCGTCAGTACAGGCAGGTAGACCAATCCCGGTCGGCCACCGACCTGACTCAAGGAGGCCATCATGGCCACGCTTTCCATGCCCACCATCACCCTCGGCGCCATCAGCAACGGCAAGCGCTCGGTGACCACCCAGGCCGGCTTCGGGGTCTAGACGAGGCCGAGCGCCCCGAGCACACCGCCGCCCAGCACCATCCAGACGAGGCCCAGCCTCGTCTTCAGGGTCAGCAGCACGGTGACGGCGATCAGCGCCACCGTGCTCCAGCGGTGGGCCTCGGCACGCAGATAGGGCAGGGCCAGCAGCCAGCCGGTGGCGACGATCAGCCCGAGGGTCAGCGGCATCATGCCGGCCGAGAAGGACCGCAGCACGACGTGTTCACGGTTGGCGCGTGCCCAGCGCGTGGCGGTCAGCGTCAACACCGAGGACGGCAGCATCATGCCGCCCATGGCCGCCGCCGCGCCCGCCAGCCCGGCGACGTTCCAGCCCAGCACGGCGACGAACAGGATGTTGGGCCCCGGCGCGGCCTGGGCCAGCGCGATGGAGGAGGTGAAGCCCTCGTCCGTCAGCCAGCCCGTCTTGTCGACGAGGAAGCGGTGCATCTCCGGCACCGTCGTGATGCCGCCACCCACCGCCAGCAGCGACAGCGTCAGGAAGTGCAGGAAGAGGCTGAAGAGGTCGACGGGAGCGTTCATGACCGCATCCGCCACCACGCCAGCAGCATTCCTCCGCCGCCGAGCAGCGCCAACACATAGACGAGAGGCCAGCGCAGCAGGCCGATCAGCAGGAAGGCCGCCAGCGCCAGGCCGAGAGCCGTGATTTGCCCGAGCGGACTCTTCTTCAGCGCCGGCAGCAACTTGATGCCGGTGGCCACGATGAGGCCGGCCGACACCGCGCCCATGCCGCGCAGCGTGTTCGCCGCGATGGGGTGGGAGGCGACTTGGCCGTAGGCCATGGCCAGGCCCAGCACGACGATGGCGGGTACACCGAGCATGCCGGCCAGCGCGACGAAAGCGCCGCGCAGGCCGAAGAAGCGGTCGCCGATCATCATCGACATGTTGACGATGTTGGGCCCCGGCAGCACCTGGGCGATGGCCAGGGTCTCGACGAACTCTTCCTTGCTCATCCAGCCCAGGCGTTCCACCAACTCGCGCTGGGCCACCGCCAGCACGCCGCCGAAGCCCTGCAGCGCCAGGCGCGAGAAAGCCAGGAAGAGTTCGGTGAGGGACTGCGGACGGTTCACCACGGGAACTTCAGCGATGCACCTTCAGCGCGTCCGGGTTGACGATGTTCGTCGGCTGCGCCTGGATGAAGTTCAGCACGTTGTCGAAGGCGGCGTCGAAGTAGAGCTCGTAGCTGTCCTGCTCCACGTAGCCGATGTGCGGCGTGCAGACGGCGTTCTCCAGCCGCAGCAGCGGGTGGCCCTGCAGGATGGGCTCGCTCTCGAAGACGTCGATGGCTGCCATGCCGGGTCGGCCGCGGTTCAGGGCCGACACCAGGGCGCCCTCGACGACCAGCTCCGCCCGCGAGGTGTTGACGAACAGGGCCGTCGGTTTCATATGGGCCAGATCGTCCGGCGTGACGATGCCGCGGGTGGCATCGCACAGGCGCAGATGCACGGACAGCACATCGGCGCCGGCGAAGAACTCCTCGCGGCTGGGGGCCGCCTGGTGGCCGTCGGCCTCGGCCTTCAGCCGCGAGGCCTCGCTGCCCCAGACCATGACCTTCATGCCGAAGGCGCGGCCATAGCCGGCCACCAACTGGCCGATCTTGCCGTAGCCCCAGATGCCCAGCGTCTTGCCCTTGAGCACCATGCCGACCCCGAAGTTGGCGGGCATGGACGCCGCCTTCAGCCCGGCCTGCTGCCAGGCGCCATGCTTGAGGTTGCCGATGTACTGCGGCAGCCGGCGCATGGAGGCCATGATCAGGGCCCAGGTCAGCTCGGCCGGCGCCACCGGGCTGCCGACGCCCTCGGCCACCGCGATGCCCAGCCGCGTGCAGGCCTCGACGTCGATGTGGCTGCCGACCCGGCCGGTCTGGGAGATCAGTTTGAGCTTGGGGAGTTTTTCCAGCAGTTGGCGCGGGAAGGCGGTGCGTTCGCGGATGAGCACGAGGACTTCGGCGTCGCGCAGCCGGACCGACAACTGGCCTATGCCCTTGACGGTGTTGGTGAAAACCTTGGCATTCAGCGGCTCCAGCTTGGCCGCGCAGCGCAGCTTGCGCACGGCATCCTGGTAGTCGTCGAGGATGATCACATTCATGGTCGGGGCCCGTGCCGAGATCGTCGTCGGCCTGGAGGCATCACGTTTTAGGGCATTGTGCCCTCGGCCGATGCAGGCTCAGGGCGTGCTCGCTACGATAGTTTTCCCTCAAGGAGACACCCGATGACTTCGATTTCCATGCACACCGCCAGCGTTCCGGCCTTTGCCAAGATGCTTTCCAACATGCTGAACTGGCTGGAGGCCGCCAAGGCCCATGCCGAGGCGCGCAAGTTCCCGGCTGACAACTACCTCACGCTGCGCCTGGCCCCGGACATGCTGCCCTTCACCAAGCAGATCCAGATCGCCAGCGACGCCGCAAAGGGCTGCGTGGCCCGCCTGGCCAGCCAGGAGATTCCCAAGTACGAGGACAACGAAGCCACGCTGGACGAACTGGCCGAGCGCATCCGCAAGACCCGTGACTTCGTGCTGTCGGTGCCCGAATCCGCTTTCAAGGGCAGCGAAAGCCGCGAGATCACCATCCCGCGCCGCAGCGGCGATCCGCTGAAGTTCGACGGCATCACCTATCTGCAGCACTTTGCGCTGCCGAACTTTTATTTCCACGCGACAACGACTTACGCCTTGTTGCGCCACGCCGGCGTCGCCTTGGGCAAGAACGACTACCTGGGGGGCTGATCCCCCAGTTTGACCCCGCCAGGGTGGGAAATGCTGCGCAATCCGCAGCCTATTCCCCGCTCCCAACGGGGTGGTGCGGCTTGAAAATCGGGGGAACATCCGATCACGCCGCCCTCCGCATGGACATGTCGCCGCCTACCGCTGAACAGCCCCAAGGAATTGCCCTCGTCGAGCAATGGCTGGAGCTGGCCCGCAGCGGCCAATGGCCCTTGCCCCAGGTCATGGAGGCCGCCTCGCGCCTGCAGGCGGCCGGCGCCCTGGACGCCGCCGTGCTGCTTTACCAGAGCTGGGTGGCCGCCACCGCTTCGCCGCTGCGCCATGTGGCCTGCTTCAACTGGGGCGCCATCCTGGGCGAGATGCGCCGCCACACCGAGGCGGAGAACGTCTACCGCATGGCCCTGACCCTGGCGCCGACCTTCGCCCAGGCGCGTTTGAACCTCGGCCACCAGCTGGAACACCAGGGCCGCGAGGAAGAGGCCCTGGCGGAATGGCGCACGGTCTACGACAACGAGAACCCCGAAAGCGTCGGCGCCGAGCCGCTCAGCCTGCGCCTTCACGCCTTCAACAACGCCGCCCGCCTGCTGGAGCAGCTCAAGCGCTATGACGAGTCCGAGGCGTTGATGCGCCGCTCGCTGGAGCTGGACGCGCGCCAGGGCGACGTTGCCCAGCACTATGTCCACATCCGCCAGAAGCAATGCGCCTGGCCGGTCTACCAGACCTTCGGCGAGGTCACCCACAACCATCTGCTGATGAGCACCTCGCTGCTCGGCATGCTGGACGAGAGCGACGACCCGGCCCTGCAATTGCTGACGGCCCAGCGCTTCGTGCTGGAAAAAGTCGTCAAGGTCACCGAGCCGCCCCTGCACAAGGGCCGCCAGCGCGAAGGAAAGATCCGAATAGGCTATCTGTCCGGCGACCTGCACATGCACGCCGTGGGCCTGCTGACGGCCGAGCTCTACGGGCTGCACGACAAGAGCAAATTCGAGATCCACGCCTTCAGCTGGAGCAAGGAAGACGGCACGCCGCTGCGCGCCCGCATCAAGTCGGCCTTCGACCACTACACCCCGCTGCACGGCGTGCCCGACCGTCGTGCCGCCGAGATGATTGCCGAGGCCGGCATCGACGTCCTCGTCGACCTGCAGGGCCTGACCAGCGGCGCCCGTCCGGGCATCCTGGCCTACCGTGGCGCCCCCATCCAGGTCAGCTACCTGGGCCTGCCGGCCACCTCGGCCCTGCCGGGCGTGGACTGGATCCTGGCCGACCGCTTCGTGATGCCGCAGGAGTCCCTGCCGTATCACACCGAAAAGCCCATCTACCTGCCGCACTGCTACCAGGTCAGCGACCGCACCCGCGCCGCCAACCCGGCGCCCAGCCGTGCCGAGATGGGGCTGCCGGAAGGCGCCTTCGTCTTCTGCGCCTTCAACAACAACCACAAGATGAGCGAGCAGGTCTGGCGCTGCTGGATGCGTGTGCTGCGCCAGGTGCCCGACAGCGTGTTGTGGCTGCTGGCCGACAACCCCTTTGCCCAGGCCAACCTGACCCGTGTCGCGGTGGAAGAGGGCATCGCGCCCGAGCGCCTGGTGTTCGCGGGCCGCGCCCAGCCGGCCGACTACCTGGCCCGCTTCACGCTGGCCGACCTGTTCCTGGACACCTTCCCCTACAACGCCGGCACCACGGCCAGCGACTGCCTGTGGATGGGCACGCCCATCCTGACGCGCTCCGGCAAGACCTATATCTCCCGCATGGCCGGCAGCCTGCTGACGGCCGTCGGCCTGCCCGACCTGATCACGACCACGCTCGAGGAGTACGAGCAGCGCGCCATCCAGATCGGCAACCAGCCCGCCCGTGCGGCGTCCTACAAGCGTTACCTGGCCGAGTACGGCCACAGCTCGCCGCTGTTTGACATCCCGGCCATCGTGCGCGATATAGAGCATGAATTCGAGCGCTTGGCGCTCGATGCAAGGCAAAAGGCCTAAATGCCACGCCAGCACGACCCCTTCTTCGACGGCCAGCCGCAAGCGCCGGGCCTGCGCCTGGCCGCCAATGGCGAGCCGCCGCCGGCACCCGATCCGCTGGAAGGCCTGGCCAACCAGCCGGCCGGCGATCCGCTGCTGCAGGCCCTGTCCTGGCTGACCCGCCACCACGGCCGGCCGCGCTCGCCCGAGTCGCTGCGCGCCGGGGCGCCGGTGGAAGGGCCGCTGGCGCCCGACGGCGCCATCCGCGTCATGCGCGAGGCCGGCTACAACGCCGGCCTGCTGCGCAAGTCCATCGACGACATCCACGAACTGCTGCTGCCGGCCGTGCTGCTGCTCAATGGCGGCGATGCCTGCGTGCTGGTGCGCCGCCTGGACGACCCGGCCCAGGTCGCCGCCGGCAGCTGCCGTTACGAAGTCGTCTTCCCCGGCCCCGAGGCGGCCGCGGTGCCGGCCACGACCGCCGAGCTGGACCCCGAATACAGCGGCTTCATGCTGGCCGTGTCGCGCCAGGAAGCCGCCCAGGGCCAGCGCGCCGAGTCGCCGCTGCTGAAGCTGGCCGACAAGGGGCTGGAGTCGCACTGGCTGTGGGGCACGCTGAAGCGCTTCACGCCTTACTACCGCGCCTCCATGCTGGCGGCCCTGCTGTCCAATGTGCTGATGCTGGTGTCGGGCCTGGTGACGTCCGTCATCTACGACAAGGTCATCCCCCACCAGGCCATGGTCACGCTGTGGACCCTGGCCGTCGGCGCCTCGGTGGCGCTGCTGTTCGACCTGTTCGCCCGCCAGCTGCGTTCCCACCTCATCGACCTGGCCGGCCGCAAGGCCGACCTCGTCATCGGCGCCAAGCTCTACCGCCAGACCCTGGGCGTGCGCATGGAGCACAAGCCCGCGTCGGCCGGTGCCTATGCGGCCTACCTGGCCCAGGTCGAAATGGTGCGCGAGTTCTTCACCGGCGCCACGCTGTCGGCGCTGTCGGACCTGCCTTTCCTGGTCATCTTCATCGGCATGACCTTCGTCATCGGCGGGCCGCTGGGCTGGGTGCTGGTGCTGGCCGTGCCCGTCATCATCGGTCTGTCCTGGGCCATCCAGGGCGCGCTGCGCCGGGCCATGCGCACGAACATGCAGGAGACTGCCGACCTGCACGGCACCCTCGTCGAATCCCTCGAGGGCCTGGAAGACCTGAAGACCTCGGGCGCCGAAGGCCGCTTCCTGCGCCGCTACGAGCGCACCACGGCCGTGGTGGCCGACACGGCCCTGACCTCGCGCGCGCTGTCGAGCTGGAGCATGAACCTCTCCAGCACGCTGCAGCAGGCGGTCAACCTCATCATCCTGGTCTGGGGCGTCTACCTCATCCATGACGGCGTGATCTCGGCCGGCGCGCTGATCGGCTCGGTCATGTTCGCCAGCCGCGCCGTCGCGCCGCTGGGCAGCCTCGTCAGCCTGGCCACGCGCTACCAGGGCGCCCGCGCCGCCATGCAGGCGCTCAACCAGATGATGAATGCGCCCGTCGAGCGCGACAGCAGCCGCAACTACGTGCCGCTGTCCCAGATCAGCGGCAAGGTGGGCCTGCACGACGTCGGCTTCGCCTATCCGCCTCAGGCCCATCCCGGCCAGCAGACGACCGAGGCGGCGGCACCCAAGGTGCTGCGCAACGTCACCATGCGCCTGGAGGCCGGCGAACGCGTTGCCATCCTGGGCCGCATCGGCAGCGGCAAGTCCACCATCCTGCGCATGCTCGGCGGCCTCTACCAGCCCACCGAAGGCATGGTGGAGGTCGACGGCATTGACCTGCGCCAGGTCGACCCGGCCGAGTACCGCGCCCGCGTCGGCTTCGTCAGCCAGGAGCCACGCCTGTTCGTCGGCACCCTGCGCGACAACGTCATGATGGGCCGCGCCCACCTGGACGCCGGCCGCCTCGTCGAGGTGGCCAAGCTGACCGGCCTGGATCGTGTCGTCTCTTCCCACCCCATGGGCTGGGACCTGCCCGTCGGCGAAATGGGCCAGCTGCTGTCCGGCGGCCAGCGCCAGCTCGTGGCCCTGGCCCGCGCCCTGGTCACCAAGCCGCAGATCCTGCTGATGGATGAACCCACCAGCTCCATGGACGCCCAGAGCGAAATGGCCTTCCTGCGCCAGCTGCGTGACGCGGCCGGCACGGCGACCCTGGTCGTCGTGACCCACCGCCCGGCCGTGCTGGAGCTGGTGCAGCGCATCGTCGTCGTCGACGGCGGCCGCATCGTCATGGACGGCCCGCGCGACCAGGTGCTGGCAGCCCTGTCCGGCGTGCGCCCGGCCGCTCCCGGCGCCCAGGGCGGCGAGGGCGTGCACCTGCATCCTTCCGCCCAGCCCGTGCAGCGTAGCGCCTCGGTATGACGCCCCCACGTTCGTTTCACGAACTGCCCCCCGAGGGGGCGCTGATGCCCTTCGGACGGCCGGGCGGCCATCAATGAGCGCCCTGACCAAGGAAGAGGGCGTCTTCGTCAGCGCCCTGCACGCCGCGCATATCGACGAGCCCCTGCCGCGCGCGACCTGGGCCCTCTATCTGCTGTGTGCCGTCGTCACGGTGGCCATCACCTGGTCGGCCCTGGCCAAGGTGGACGAGATCACGCGCAGCGACGGCCGCATCGTGCCGGATGGCCGCGAGCAGGTCATCGCCAGCCTGGATGCCGGCATCCTGCGCGAGCTCAAGGTGCGCGAAGGCCAGGAGGTGCAGGTCGGCGAGGAACTGGTCGACCTCGACCCCACCCGCGTCGAGGCCCAGCAGAACGAAGGCCAGGCCAAGCTGCTGGCCCTGAAGGCCGCCGCCGCGCGGCTGACGGCCGAGGCCAATGGCCGCGCCAGCATCCAGTGGCCGCGCGACGTCGACGCCAAGGCCCGCTATGCCCAGGGCGAGGCCGAGTCCTTCGAGGCGCGCAAGCACCTGCTGGACGAGTCCGTCGCGGCCGTCAACCGCAGCCTCGGGCTCATCTCCAAGGAACTCAAGCTGGCCCAGGACATGTCCAAGAGCGGCCTGATGAGCGACGTGGAAGTCATGCGCCTGAACCGCCAGGTCAACGAGATCCAGCAGCAGCGCGCCGAGCGCATCTCGCGCTATCGCCAGGAGGCCAGCCAGGAGCTGGTGAGGGTGCAGAGCGAGATGGCCCAGCTCGACGAGCAGATGGTGGTGCGCCAGGACGCGCTGACCCGCACCGTGCTGAAGTCGCCCGTGCACGGCGTCGTCAAGAGCATCAAGGCCGGCACCATCGGCGGCGTCGTCGCCAGCGGCGCGCCCATCCTCGAGATCTCGCCCATCGGCCCCAAGGTGCTGGTGGAGGCGCGCATCAAGCCCAAGGACATCGGTTTCATCCGCCTGGGCCAGACGGCCGAGGTCAAGCTGGCCGGCTATGACTTCAACACCTATGGCGGCCTGGAAGGCAAGGTCACCTATATGGGTCCCGATGCCGTGACGGAGGGCGACAAGACGGGCGAGGGTCATTACCGCGTCATCGTCACCGCCGAGCGCAACAACCTGAAGTACAAGGGCGAGAAGCTGCCCGTCATCCCCGGCATGACCTCGCAGGTCGAGATCAAGACCGGCGAGCGTTCGGTGCTCAGCTATCTGCTGCGGCCGATGATGAAGTCGCAGGAAGCGCTGCGCGAGAGGTGACGGTGCCCCTCGCCCAGCTTGCCTCGCTGTACGCGGGCAAGTCTGGTCGGTCTTGCAGACCGCGCAGTCGACGAAGCGACTGCTCTTCGGCAGGCACTGCAAGTCCACAGGACTTGCCATGTCCGGCCTCAGCCCCCGAGGGGACGGCGATGCTTGCCGGATCGACCGGCAAGCACATCGCCAGGCGGGCCGGCTCGGGAGCGGCCCAGCGCTCGGCCCGTAGAACAGCGGAGCCACCTTCGACAGAGAGCATTGAACAAGGACCGGCGTGTGCCCGCTTTTCCGGGCTTTGGGATGGGGGTCAGAATGGTCTAGTGAAGGGGCCATGCTGTACCCCTTCCGCCCCCTCGTTTTCATCAGCCTTGCCGTCCTCGGCCCCCTGGCTTTGGCCCAGTCGCGCCCGCCCAAGGCCGCCACGCCGCCGCCCGCTCCGGTGGCAGAAGCGCCCGCCAGCCAGGGCCGCTGCAACGAGGACGACGCCGGCCTGTCGCGCCTGGGCCGCGACATGAGCGCCCTGGAAACCCAGAACGGCGACCCGCGCGCCGCCCTGCAGTCGCTGATCGACGCGACGCTGTCGCGCAGCAAGGCCCTGGGCGCCGTGCGCCTGCTGGCCGATGCCGCACGCTCCGACCTCGACGAGACGCGCGCCATGAGCCTGCCGACGGCGTCGCTGAGCGTCGGCATCAACGGCATCCACCAGAGTGTCGGCAGCACGACGGTCGGCCGGGGAGGCCAGCTCAGCACGACGCTGTCGGCCGGCATGCCGGTCTGGGACTTCGGCCGCATCGCCAAGCTGACCGAATGGCGCAAGGAACTGGCCGAAGTCGCGCAGCAGGGCCAACGCAGCGCCGAGGAGCAGCTGTCGCTGAACGTCGTCACTTTGGCCCTGGACCGCAGCCGCGATGTGCTGCAGGGTCAGGTCTACACCCAGTACGTGCGCAAGATGGCCTGCCTGGTCGATGCGCTGGAGATCATCACCAAGGCCGACCGCGGCCGCGCCAGCGAGCTGGTGCAGGCGCAGAAAAGCCTGCAGCAGGCCGACCTGTCGCTGGAGCAGACCATGTCGGCCCTGCGCCAGACCGAGGTGCGCATGCGCCGCCTGGTGGGCGAGCCGTTGCCGCCCAGCATCGGCATGACGGCCCAGCTGTCGGTCATGCCCGACCTGGAGCAGATGCAGAGCGACATCCTGCTCGGCGCCGACGTCGCTCAGGCCGAGGCGCAGGCGCGCTCGCAGCGCAGCTTCGCGGAATCCGTCATCGCCGGCCAGAAGCCCAGCGTCAACCTGACCGGCAGCGCCACCGCCATGTTCCGCAGCGGCCCGGGTGAGTCACGCTCTTCCGACATCGGCGCCGGCGTGTCCGTCACCATCCCCATCCTGCAGCCCGGCGCCCACGCCCAGGCCAGCGCCGCCGTGCAGCGCTACCGCGCCACCGTGCTGCAGCGCGACGAGGCCATCGAGGCCAAGCGCTACCGGCTGCTGGAGATGAACGAGGTCGGCATGTCCACGCTGGACCGCGCGCGCCGCATCGTCGAGATCCTGCGCAACAGCGACCGCGTGCGCGCCTCCACGCTGCAGCAATGGCAGCAGCTGGGCCGCCGCTCGCTGTTCGACGTGATGGCCGCCGAGGGCGATTACTACTCGATGCGCGTCGCCCATGTGAACGCGATGTTCGACGCCCAGCAGATCGTCGCCCTCATCTGGAGCATGGGCCGGGGCGTCGCCGCTCCTCTGCGTTAGGCATACTGAAAGCCGTCACAGTTCGGGAGACCTATCGATGACCGAAGGCAGCGGCTTCGTGCACTCGCACGCCCTGGTCGAATCCACGCAGATCGGGCCGCGCACGCGCATCTGGGCTTTCGTGCATGTGCTGCCGGGTGCCCGCATCGGCGCCGACTGCAATATCGCCGACCATGTCTTCATCGAGAACGAGGTCGTCGTCGGCGACCGCGTCACCCTCAAGAGCGGCGTGCATCTGTGGGACGGCGTCACGCTGGAGGACGACGTGCTGGTCGGCCCCAATGCCGCCTTCTCCAACGACCCCGCGCCGCGCAGCCGCGTCAAGCCCGCCGAGGTGCTGAAGACGCGCGTTCGCGCGGGTGCCAGCATCGGCGCCAACGCCACCATCCGGGCCGGCGTCACCATTGGTCCGGGAGCCCTGGTCAGCGACGGCGCCGTGGTCACGCGCGACGTGCCGCCGCGGGCCATCGTCGCCGGCAACCCGGCCCACATCACCGGCTATCTGGACACGCCCGAGGTGCAGGTCGACGGCCCGACCATCTCGGCCCAGCGGCTGGGTTCCCAGCTGCCCGCCTTGCAAGCGCGGGGCGCGAAGCTTCACGCCCTGCCCAAGATCGTCGACCTGCGCGGCGCTTTGAGCTTCGGCGAGATCGGCGCCCATCTGCCGTTCACGCCGCAGCGCTTCTTCATCGTCTACGACGCACCCAGCGAAGAGGTCCGCGGCGAGCACGCCCACAAGGTCTGCCACCAGTTCCTGGTCTGCGTGAAGGGCAGTTGCACCATCGTGCTGGACGACGGCGATCGGCGCGACGAGCTGCGCCTGGACAGTGCCAAGGTCGGCCTGCACATCCCGCCCATGGTCTGGGGCATCCAGTACCGCTTCTCGCCCGATGCCGTGCTGCTGGTGCTGGCCTCGGACACCTATGACGCGGACGACTACATCCGCAACTACGACGATTTCCTGGCCGCCGTCGGCAAGACGCCCGCATGAAGATCCCCTTCCTCGACCTGCAACCCACCTATGCCGCCTCGCGCGCGGCCATCGATGCGGCCCTGAGCCGCGTGGCCGGCAGCGGCTGGTTCATCATGGGCAAGGAGCTGGAGGCCTTCGAGGCGCAATGGGCCGGCTACTGCGGCTCGGCCCACGCGGTCGGCCTGGGCAATGGCCTGGACGCCCTGCACCTGGGCCTGCGCGCCCTGGGCGTGGGGGCGGGCGACGAGGTCATCGTGCCCTCCAACACCTATATCGCCACCTGGCTGGCCGTCAGCCAGTGCGGCGCGACGCCGGTGCCGGTGGAGCCCGATGCGCGCACCTACAACCTCGACCCGGCCCGCATAGCCGCCGCCATCACACCGCGGACCAAGGTCATCCTGCCTGTCCATCTCTACGGACAACCGGCGGACATGGAGGCGATCAACGCCATCGCCAGGAAGCGCGGCCTGCAGGTGCTGGACGACTGCGCCCAGGCCCATGGCGCGCGCTGGAATGGCCGGCGCGTCGGCGGCACGGCGGACGTGTCGGCCTGGAGCTTCTACCCCGGCAAGAATCTCGGCGCCATGGGCGACGGTGGTGGCCTGACCACGAACGACGCTGTGGTGGCCGAGCGGGTGCGCGTGCTGCGCAACTACGGCTCCAAGGTCAAGTACCACAACGAGGTCAAGGGCGTGAACTCGCGCCTGGACGAGATGCAGGCCGCGGTGCTCGCCGCCAAGCTGCCCGAGCTGGATGCGTTGACCAACGAGCGCCGCCGCATCGCCGCCCAGCTGCTGGACGGCCTGGCCGGCGCCAAGGTCGTGCTGCCTTTCGTACCTGCCGAGGCCGACCCGGCCTGGCATCTCTTCGTCATCCGCCACGAGGCCCGCGACCGCCTGCAGGCGGCACTGGCCGAGCGCGGCGTCGGCACGCTGATCCATTACCCGGTGCCACCGCATCTGCAGCCCGCCTATGCCGAGCTGGGCATGGGTATGGGCGATTTCCCCATCGCCGAGGCCATCCACCGCGAGGTGCTGAGCCTGCCGCTGTGGCCCGGCATGAGCGAGGCGCAGATTGATGCCGTCATCGCGGTGGTGAAGGCCTGCGCGTGAGCGAGTCCGCTGCGCTGGAACACAGCCTGCGCCGCATGGCCGCTCAGCAGACGCTGTTCGCTCCGCGTCCCAGCCGCCTGGACCTGATGGGCCTGGCCCTCGACGCGCCACAGGGCGCCGCACGCCGCATCAACATCTGGCGCAACCACGCCATCGAGACGCTGTTGACCCTGGCCAAGCCTTATCTGGACTGGGCCGACCTGGCCCTGGACCCCTGGCTGTCGGGCTATGACGACAGCCTGTCCTTCGCCGAGCATGGGCCGGCCGAGTTGGAACTGCTGTGGCTGGACGCCTCGCGGCTGCCCACCGATGCGGGCTGGCTGAACGGCCGCATCGCCGCGCTGCGCGCGATGAGCCGTGCTCCCATCCTCGTGCTGGCCACCGCGTCCGCCGAGGCTTACGGCCCCGACGTGCAGGCCGCTGACCTCGCCGCCGTCTGCGCTGGTGCCGGCGTGCCGCTGCTGGACGCGCGGCTGGCCAAGGTGGCCGGCTCACCGCTGTCCGCCGCGGCGCAATCCGTCATCGCCCGCGAGCTGGCCTGCCGCTGGCTGCCGGCCCTGCTGCTGCCGCCCGTCAAGGCCGTGGCGGTGGACCTGGATCACACCTTGTATGCCGGCGTGCTCGGCGAGGACGGTGCCGAAGGCGTGCTGCTGACGCCCGGCCACGAAGAACTGCAGCGCCAGATCAAGGCCCTGCGCGAGCGTGGCATCTTCATCGCGCTGGTGTCGCGCAACGAGCCCGCCGACGTGAAGGCCCTGTTCGAGACTCGCAGCGACTTCCCGCTGCGCTGGGACGATTTCTCCGTCACCGAGGTGTCCTGGGGCGACAAGGCCGAGGCGCTGCAGCGCGTCGCCCGGGCCCTCAACATCGATGTGTCGGCCGTGGCCTTCGTCGATGACAACCCCGGCGAGCTGGCCCAGGTGGCTTCGAGCCTGCCGACGCTGCGCAGCGTCTTCGCCCATGCCGACGCGGCGTTGACGGCCCGCGTGCTGGATCATCTGCCGGCCCTGTGGCGCTGGCGGGTCAGCGCCGAGGATGCCAAGCGCGTGGACGACCAGCGCGCCAATGCCCAGCGCGCCGAATTGGCCGAGACCGACCCCGAGGCCTATTTCAAGTCCCTGGGCGTCAAGCTGCGCTTTGCGCTGAACGACTCCGCACAGCTCGCCCGCATGGCCGAGATGAGCGGCAAGACCAACCAGTTCAACCTCGCTCTGGCCCGCCTGGGCGAGGCGGACTACGCGGCGCGTCTGGCCGACCCGACGGGCGCCGTCGTCACCATCGCCCTGGCCGACCGCTTCTCCGACAGCGGCGTCATCGGCCTGTTGGCGGCCCGCACCGGCAGCGACGGCATCGTCGTCGACGAGCTGCTGATCTCCTGCCGCGCCATGGGCCGGCGCCTGGAGGACAGCATCGTCATCGGCGCCCTGCAATGCCTGCCCGCTGCGCCGGTGCGCTTCCAGGTCACCGAAGGCCCGCGCAACCAGCCCGCGCGCCAGTGGCTGGGCGAGGCCACAGAATGGCCGGCCGAGCGAGTCCAATCCTTCGCGCCGCCCGACGGCGTCCAGATCGAAAGAGTCCTTCCGTGATCCAGACCGTTCTCGACGCGCTGCGCGTCGTGCTCAAGACCGAGGTCAATGCCGACACGTCGGTGCACAACACGCCGCAGTGGGACTCGCTGCGCCATATCGAGGTCATCTTCGCGGTCGAGGATGCCACCGGCGTGCAGTTCGACGAGGCCGAGCTGAGCGAGCTGAACAGCGTGGCGCGCATCGTCGCGGCCATCGAGGCCAAGCGTGCGCCATGAGCTGAGCCTGCGGGGCGCGGCCTTCGGGCTGCGGCCGGTGCGCGACGAGGACGCAGGCTTCATCGTCGGCCTGCGCAGCGATCCCGAGCTGGGCCGCTGGCTGAACCCGACCTCGCCCCATGTGGACGACCAGCTCGCCTGGCTGGCGCGCTACTACGAGCGGCCGGGCGATTACTACTTCGTTGTCGAGCGCCTGTCGACCGGCGCGCCCGAAGGTCTGATCGGCGTCTACGACGTCGAAGGCGGCGAGGCCGAGTGGGGCCGCTGGCTGCTCAAGCCCGGTTCGCTGGCCGCCGTGGAGAGCGCGGCGCTGATCTACCGCTGCGCCTTCGAGCAACTGGATCTCGACGCCGTCTGCTGCCGCACCCTGGCCGCCAATGAGCGCGTCGTGTCCTTCCACGATTCCTGCGGCATCGTCGAGCGCCGCCTGCTGCCCGGCCACGTCGAGCTGCGCGGCGAGCGCGTCGATGCCGTCGAGCACCGCCTGACGCGCGACGCCTGGCCAGCCATCGATGCGCGGCTGACCCAGCTGGCCCAACTCACCGCCCGGAGACTGCAGCGTGGCGCCTGATGCATTGCCCCAGGGCTTTGACTTCCACCACCTGGGCTATGCCTGCGCCGACCTGGCCAAGGACCGGGCGCAGTTCGAGCGCCTGGGCTACGTCGTCGAGGGCGAGGCCTTCGAGGATCCCGTGCAGGGCATCGCGGGCGTCTTCCTGACCGGTGCCGGCCCGCGCGTGGAGCTGCTGCAGAACCTGCCGGGCAGCGCGACGCTCAAGCCCTGGCTGGAGCAGGGCACGCGCATCTATCACTTTGCCTACCTCGTGCCCGACATGGCCCAGGCCCTGGCCTGGGCGCGCATGCAGCGGGCTGTCACGACGGTTCAGCCCGTGCCGGCCGTGGCCTTCGGCGGGCGCCACATCGCCTTCGTGATGCTGCGCACTGGTTTCATGCTGGAGTTCATCGAGAAATGACCCAACCCGACCTCAACGCCATCGCCCAGAAGGCCTACCTGACCGATTCGACGGGGGAGGGCTTCATCGAGCCGCTGATCCACGCGACCCAGTTGCCCAGCCTGCTCGGCCGCATCGGCGCCGCGCCGCGCCGCGTGCTGGAGATGGGCTTCGGCGAAGGCACCATCACCGGGCCGTTGCTGGAGGCCGGCTACGAGGTCGAGCTGGTGGAGGGCTCCAGCGCGCTGTGCGACGACGCCCGCGCCCGCTTCGGCGCCGGGCTGCCGGTGCACTGCAGCTATTTCGAGCGCTTCACGCCGGCGCAGCGCTTCGACCGCGTGCTGGCCCTGCATGTGCTGGAGCATGTGGTGGAGGACGCTGCCGTCGTCGAGAAGATGCACGACTGGCTGGCACCCGGTGGCCAGGTCATCGCCGTGGTGCCCAATGCCGAGTCCCTGCACCGCCAACTCGCCGTCATGATGGGCCTGCAGCCCCGGCTCGATTCGCTGTCGCCTCGCGACCACCTCGTTGGCCACCAGCGCGTCTACGACCTGCCGGGCTTCATCGCGCTGTTCGAGAAGGCGGGCTTCGAGGTCGTCGAGCAGTTCGGCTATTTCGTCAAGACCGTGCCCAACGGCATGATGACCAGTTGGAAGCCCGAACTGATCCGCTCGCTGACGCAGATCTCCGACCAGCTGCCGCCGCGCCTGCTGGCCAATATCGGCCTGGTGGCGCGACCCAAAGCATGAGCGAGATGGCCGGCTATTCCCGGCTTAGGCGCTGACGGGGCGCCGTAGACTGGTCCGGCCATGGCCTTCACAACGCTCATCCCCGCCTTCAAGCCCGCCTACCTCGGCGAACTGCTGCGCGCCCTGCAGGCGCAGACGATGCGGCCCGCCCGCGTCATCGTGTCGGACGACAGCCCTGACGGCGCCTTCCTCAGCGCGCTGGCGGCACCCGCCGTGCAGCCGGTGGTGCAGCAGCTCAACCTCAGCGTCGTGCCGGGGCCCAAGCGTGGCGGCTGGGCCAACTGCCAGCAGCTGTTGACGCTCTACGGTGGCGCGACCTCGCACTTCCATCTGCTGATGGATGACGACATTCCCTACCCGAGCTTCTACGCCCGCCACGCCGAGGCGCATGCGATGAGCGCCAGCGGCTGCGTCGTCAGCCGGCGCTGGTATGCCAACGAGGCCGGGCTGCCGCTGGCCAGCCTGCCCGTGCCGGCGGCCGTGGATGCGATGCCGCAGCGCTTGCTGAGCCTGCCCGCCGCCATCCTGTTCGAGCAGATCGTCGGCACCACCAACAACTGGCTGGGCGAGCTGTCCAACACCACCTTCGCCGCCGACCGCCTGGAGGCCATGCGCCAGCCGGAGATAGCCGGCGTGAAGATCCATGGCCTGGAGGACATCGGCACCATGCTGATGTGTTCCGAGCGTGCGCCGCTGGCCTTCATCAACGAGCACCTGGGCTTCTTCCGCACCAGCGCCGGCCAGAACTCGCAGCAGCCCCTGGGACGCGTGTTCAAGCTGGGTGTGTTGTGCTGGATCGCCTTCGCGCTGGCCGCCTGGCGCGCCGGCCACATCAGCGAGGCGCTGGCGCGCGCCTCCATCGCCCACTCCGCCGACGTCGTGCGCAACCGTTATGCCGCCGAGGCCGACATCCAGCCCTTCATCGCACTGCTGCCGGCCCTGGTGGAGGGTGGAACGGCCGACGATGCCTTCATCGCCCTCTGGCACGAATTCGGAGCCACCCGTTGAGCACCATCGACCTGGTCTGCGCCACCCGGCTCAG
Organism: uncultured Comamonadaceae bacterium; assembly: GCA_966111775.1. Taxonomy (GTDB): domain Bacteria; phylum Pseudomonadota; class Gammaproteobacteria; order Burkholderiales; family Burkholderiaceae_C; genus Pelomonas. The sequence continues at coordinate 22,250 of CBHWBD010000038.1, forward strand.
CGCCGAGGAGTTCTGGGGCAAGGCTGCCCTGGGCCTGTCGCTGCGCCGCATGGCCCATGACGACCGGCTGAAGCCGCGCGTCTTCTTCGAGAACCGCCGCGGCCTGCCGGCTCTGTACAACGAGCGCATCGCCGCGCCGGACGCCTCGCCGGTGCTGGCCTTCATCCACGACGACGTCTGGCTGGACGACTACTTCTTCTTCGAGCATGCGATGGCGGGCCTGCACGCCTTCGACGTCATCGGTGTCGCCGGCAACAAGCGCCGAGCGCCCATGCAGCCTTCCTGGGCCTTTCCGACCACGAAATTCGAATGGGACGAGCGCGCCAACCTCAGCGGCATCGTCTCGCACGGCGCCGGTCCTTTCGGCCAGATCTCGGCCTTCGGTCCCGTGCCGGCTCCTTGCGAGCTGCTCGACGGCGTGCTGCTGCTGGCCAGGCGCGATCAACTGCGCGCCCAGCAGCTGGGCTTCGACGAGCGCTTCGACTTCCATTTCTACGACATGGACTTCTGCCGCAGCGCGCGCGCCGCCGGCCTGCGCCTGGCGACCTGGCCGATTGCCATCACCCACCAGAGCGAGGGGGGCTTCGGCTCGAACGGCTGGATCGAGAATTACAAGAAGTACATCGCCAAGTGGGGTGACTAGCGTCGCTGGCCCGACCAGCTCACCTCGTTGAGGAAGCTGACGTCCAGCCTGGCCGGCGACTGCGAGCGGTCGAGCAGGAAGACGCTGTCGCCCCGCGCCTGCAGGATCTTGCCCATGGCCAGGGTCAGCGGCACCTCGACCACCGGCAGCCGCGGGTAGTCGGACGAGATCCGCACCAGGTTCTTGGCTATGCGCGTGACCGTCAGCGTCACGCCGCTGCGCGACGATCCCTTGGAATCGGAGATCACGTCGCCGCTGTAGCTCCCTTCGGCGGCGTCACCGAGGTCGGGCTTGCGCTTGGGCTCCTCGGCCGCGGCGGCGTCCAGCACCCAGGGGGCGGTGAGGGCGGCGGCGGCGAGACGCAGGACGTCGGATCGGCGCAGGGACATGACGGTCTCCATCGGGATTGAGGGCCAGATGCTAGACCGCTCAACCACCCCTGGCCCCAGGCACGACGCCTCTTGCGCGCAGCTCCTGCATGATGGCCGCGACGAATCTGTCGGCGGCCGCCTCGGCATGCGCCGGGCTCGCGGTGCTCGACAGGGCCGTGGTCTGCGAATACACCGACCACTCGTAGTTGTCGCTGGCCGCGTCGATCACGTCCCACTTCACGTTCAGCACCGTGCCCTGCGCCGCCTTCAGGGTTTCGTGCGGATACACGATCAGGCGATGCGTGGTGCCGAAGGCGATCTCCCGGCCGAGGTTCTCCCAGATGGTCCGCCTGGGGACGACGAAGGTGGAGCTTGCGTAGGTGTGGTTCTTGAGGTTGGCCTGCACGGACTTGCCGTAGGACGTTTCCCCGAACCAGAGCTGCTCGCTGGGGATGCCGCTCTGGCGCAGTGCGTCGGCCAGCCTGGAGCCGGCGGCCCGGCGAAACGCGCTCGAGCTGCTGTCGGGTCTCGCGTCGATGAAGAAGTAGATGTAGAGCCTGGCGACCGGGTGTTCGCCGGCGTAGGCAGGACCGCTGGACAGAATCCTTGAGGTCGAGGGGGCGGCGGCCGGCACCGCCGAGGGCGGCGAGCCGGCGCAGCCGGCAAGGGCCAGCGCCAGGGCGGCTCCGCTCAGGGTGGCTGCGCGGCGAAGGGTGGGAAGCTTGGGCATCGGGGGCGTAGCCTAAGCCAAGCCCTGCTGACGGATCAGCTCCAGCCCCTGGCGGTAGGTCGTCACCCGGAAGTCCGGGAAGTGGCGCTTGAACTTGGTGGCGTCGAAGAGGTTGTCCTGCTCGTAGCGGGGCAGCAGTTCGTGCAGCTCGCGCACCTGCCGGGAAACCAGGCCCGCAGCGGTCAGCGTCCATTTGCCCAGGACCTTGTAGGCGGGCGCCACGCCGAAGACTTCCGCTGCCAGGGCGATGAACTGCCTGTAGGTCAGGCGGTCGTCGTCGCAGGGCAGATGCCAGCTCTGGCCGAAGGCGTCCGGGGCATTGCCGAGGGTGGCCAATGCGCGGCTGGCGTCGGGTGTCCAGATCAGGCTGCGCCGTGTGTCGTCGCGCACCGGCACGCGCGGCGTCTTGCCGGCCTTGATGGCGTCGATGACCAGCGTGTTCGTGATGCTCTGGGTCTTGCCCGGGCCGTAGAACTCCGGCGCGCGGCCGATGAGGACGGGGATGTCGCCGCGCGCCATTTCCTGCAGCACGGCCGTGGCCATGGCCGCGCGCACCCGGCCCTTGCGACCGACGGGCTGGAAGGGTGCGTCCTCGGTCAGCAGGCGCGCGTCCTGCGGGTACATATAGGTGTTGTCGAAGTAGACGAAGCGCGCCCCCGCGGCGCGGCTGGCCTCGAGGGCGTTCTTCAGCATCACCGGGAACTGGGCCTCCCACAGCGCCGTGTCGGGTGGCAGGCCGGCGGTGAAGTAGACGACGTCGCTGCCCTGAACCGCCCGCTTCGCCTGCCCGGCGTCAAGCAGGTCGGCCGACGCCAGCGTGTCGGTCGCGTTGACCTGGGCCGGCTTGCGGCTGACGAGGCGCAGTTCGTCGGTGTGGCTGCGCTTGAGCTCGCGGGCCAGCTCGATGGCGATCTGGCCGGTGGCTCCGAGGATGGTTTGCATGGGCTTCCTTGCGCTGGATGCCCGAACTCTAGGCCGGCTGGCGCAGGATCTTGTCCATGGCCTTGCCCTTGGCGAGTTCGTCGATGAGCTTGTCCAGCTGGCGCAGCTTCTGCATCAGCGGGTCCTCGATGGCCTCCATGCGGACGCCGCAGACCACGCCCTGCGGACATAGAGCGGGTAGACCTTGGCGACAGGCATGCCGAAGATGCGGTGACTGGCCATGGTCGTGCCTCCTAGAAGCGCTGCACGCCGCGGCGCGGAATCTGCGAGGACATCACGATGGACGAGCGCGTCTCGCCGTACTGGTTGATGCCGGCCAGGAACTGCTCCAGGTCCTGCATGTCCTTGGCCACGACGGTGAAGAGGCAGGAGTCGGCGCCGGTCACATGCAGGCATTCCAGCACCTGCGGCTTGGCGCGCAGCACCTCGATGAACTTCTGCTTGTAGGGGTGCTGGGTGGTGATGGCGACGACGGCCTTGATGACATAGCCCAGGGCCTCGGGCGCGATGTCGGCGTGGTAGCCGCGGATGAGGCCGGCGGCCTCCATCTTCCTGATGCGCTCGGCGGTCGCGGGCAGGGACAGCTCGGCGATCTCGGCCAGCGTCTTCAGCGAGGCACGGGCATCTTGCTGGAGGGCGGAGAGGAGGCGCCAGGATTTGTCATCGACGATGCTCATGGCCGATGGCTCCTGAATATTTAAGGCGATATGAAGAGTTTGCCTGATTAAATCTATTCATCGCCGGTGCCGGCCTGCCTAGACTTTTGGCATGGAAACTTCAACGCTCGCCGTCCTCTTCAAGTCGGCCCTGATCGGCCTGTCGATCGCCGCGCCCGTCGGGCCCATCGGCCTGCTGTGCATCCAGCGCACGCTGGATCATGGCCCGCGGGTCGGCCTGGCGACGGGCCTGGGCGCGGCGGCGGCGGATGCGCTGTATGGCGCCATCGGTGCCTTCGGCGTGACGGCCGTCATCGCGCTGCTGACCGAGGCGCGCACCTTCCTCGCCGTCGGCGGTGCGCTCTTCCTGCTGTGGCTGGCCTGGGGCGCCTGGCATCAGGGCGAGGCCAAGCAGGCCGCGGCGGTGCAGGGCGGCATCCGGGGCTGGCATGCCTTCGGTGGCACCTTCCTGCTGACGATGTCCAACCCCGCCACCATCCTGTCCTTCATTGCAGTGTTTTCATCGCTGGCCGCGGGCATGGCGACGCTGTCGCCGGCCTGGATGATTGCCGGCGTCTTCGTCGGCTCGGCGGCCTGGTGGCTGGTGCTGGTAGGCCTGGTGGGGCGCATGCGCGAGCGCCTGCAGCCCCGGCATCTGCGCTGGATACGCCGCGGCTCGGCGCTGCTGCTGGCCGGCTTTGCGGCCTACCAGCTCGCGACGCTGGCCTAGAACCACTCCACCGGCAGGGCCAGGCCCACGCCCTTGAGCAGACCGGCCCGCGCGGCCTTCAGCTCGGGCGTCGGCGCCGGCCAGCGGCGGTAGACGTGCAGGAAGTCCAGCACGACGGTGGTGTTGTTGGAGGCCTCCTGCTGGCCGCGGCGGGCGCCGGGGTTCACATAGTCCTTGTGCATGACCGCGCCACCGCCGGCGATGTGGCGGGGCTGGGCGCGCGAGCAGACGCCGAGCAGCCAGTCCCAGTCTTCCTGCGAAGCCAGATGGGCGTCGAACGTGAGGCCCTGCAGCAGGCTGCGGCGGTAGGCCAGGCAGTGCAGGGGAATGAAGTTCTTGACCCACAGCGTGTTGACGTCGGCGCCGTGCAGCGGCGTGGTCTGGCGGCCCAGTTCGGGGATGCCCGGCTGCTGGCGGTCCTCGGTCACGACGGTGATGTCGGTGAACAGCAGCTGTGCATCCGGGCGTTCGCAATGCGGCTTCAAGGCGGCCAGGTGATGCGGCTCGAAGGTGTCGTCGTCGTCCAGGAAGATGACCCATTCGCCGCGCGCCATGGCCAGGCCCTGGTTGCGGCTCTCGGCCGGGCCATTCGGGCCGGTGCGCTTGAGGAAGCTGTCGGTGGGCCTAAGGTCGCGGGCGACGACGGCGGCCGTCTCGGCGTCCAGCGCATCGGCCACCAGCAGGATCTCGAAGTCCGCGCAGGTCTGGGCGCGCAGCGAGTGGATAGCCCGCGCCAGCGTGGCCGGCCGGTTGTGCGTGGCCATCACGATCGAGAAGAAGGGCTGCATCGCGAGCGCGGACTCAGGCCTTGCGGCGGGCGATGGCCAGCAGCGAGATGTTGTTGAAGAACCAGATGCCCTGCAGGTCCAGCGTCGTGTATTTGTGGATGACGTTGGCCAGGGTGTAGGGCGTGTACCAGCAGTTGTGATCGGGGTGCACGACCTCGACGAAGGTCTCGCCCTCGGTCTGGTAGTCGAAGTGGCGGCTGAAGCAGCTGTAGGCGTCGGGCACGGTGATGACGTATTCCTTGGCGCCGACGCGGTCGAGCTGCTCCAGGAAGCCCTTCACGTCGGGCACATGCTCCAGCACCTCGGGCACCAGCACCAGGTCGTAGGCGTCCTTGACGTCGTCCCAGGACGAGAACAGCCGGCCTTTCAGGTGCGGCAGCATGTGGGGGAAGGCCTCGTCGTGGATGTCGAAGCCATCGAGCTGGCAGACCTGGTCCAGCTGCAAGTGCAGGGAGCGGTTCAGGTCGGTGATGGGCCAGTCGACGCAGCCCACGTGCAGCACGCGCTTGCCGCGGCACATCTCCTGCAGCACCTGCACGCGCGGGTGGCCCATCAGGTTGCGGCTGACCGGGATGCGGTGCACGAAGTAGGGCGCGTGGGCGCGCTCCAGGGCCGACACCGGCGGCAGGCCTTCGGGCTGGCACAAGGCCGGCTTGGGACCGCGCTCGGTTTCGGGGGACGTCGTCGTCTGGCTCATGCCACGCTCCGTGTGTGCAGCTCGTCGTAGTTCCGGCGCGTGCTGCCCCATTCCTGGTCGGCGAACACGGGCCCCTTGCCGCTGTAGCGGATGCCGGAGTAGTGCTGGGGAATGAAGAAATGGCTGGGCCAGACCGTCAGGTTGATGTAGTTGTACTTGCGGTGGGCCTCGGTCAGGTAGAGCGGGCCGACGCTCTGCCAGGCCATGCGGTCGATGACGGTGGGCTTCTCCTTCAGGTCCAGGATGAGCTGGCGGAAGAAGGGGTTCTGGGCCTCGGAGGCGACATAGCCGGCGGCGATCAGGCCGGGGCGGATGATCTCGTTCTCCCAGCAGGCGCAGGCCTCGCAGTCGAACAACCAGGGCTCGAGAGGGCGGCGGCAGATGCTGTCGGCGTCGACGACGAAGCCGCCTTCGCGGAACAGGATCTCCCAGCGCATGATGTCGGCCACGCCGTTGAGCTCGCGGCCCGACATGGCGCGGATGTGGTCGGCGTTGTACCAGCCATAGGACATCAGTTCGGCATTGCCCCAGATCTTGAGCTCCCAGTCGGGGTTGTGGACCCGCCAGGTGTTGATGCAGTTGTCCGGTCGCTTGGATTCATCACCGACCCAGATGATGTGCAGGGTCTTAGGGATCATGGTGCTCTCCTGAGCCTATCCGACGCAGTATCCGGCCGCGGCCCGGCGTCGCTAGCCCGGAACTGAGGCCCATTGTTTGCCCTTTTGCCCTCTGGGTGGGTGATGGGCCTCGCCTATGCTCAGGCCCAGCATCATGACCGCCAGGCTTTTCGTCGCCATCGGCAGCTCGCATCTCTTCGGGCTGATCGACCGTTACATCGCGCCCGTGTCGTCGGCCAAGTACCGCTCGGTCTGGTCGACGGGCGTGCCCTTCCGCGAGCCCATCGAGCTGGACGCGCCGGCCGGCTGGCGCGGCGAGCATGTGCTCTACAACACGCCGGTGGCCGGGCCGCCGCCGATGCTGAAGGCCGATGTGCTCTACATCCCCGAGGTGCTGACCGGCGTGCTGGCCCACATCCCCCCCGAGACCGACGTCATCTTCTCGCTGCTGCGCGGCCAGGAGTTCGCCATCGCGGCCCTCGTGGACGATCCCTCGCATGCCGACTTCCTCGGCGACGACGGCCGGATGGAGCCAGGCCGGCGTTGGATGTCGCGCGCCGACGCCCTGGCCTGGGTGCGCCAGATCGCCGAGCCGCTGTGGACGACGCATCTGGCCCTGCGCCAGCAGTTCCCGCGCGCCCGCATCGTGCATGTGCCGGCGCCGCCCCCGGTGGAGTCGCACGCGCACATCGAGGCCAATCCCGAAGCCTTCGGGGCGCTGTTCGCCGTCCACGGCATCAAGCCGTTCGCGATGCGCCAGCGCATCTACCAGCTGATGTACGCCGACCTCAACCAGCGCCTGGCCCAGGTGGGTATCACCAGCCTGGCGCCGCCGGCCAGCGCGCTGACCGAGAACGGTGGCCTCAAGGCCGAGTTCGCGCGCGGCTGCCTGCATGGCAACGAGCTCTATGCCGAATTGCTGGCGCAACAGATCAGGGAGGTGCTGAGCCATGTCCCATCCGTATGAGGAAATGCCTCCTCAGGCCTTCTGGCGCAAGAGCGTCAGTGCCCAGGCCTGGGCCCAGCTCGACTTCAAGCCTCTATCCAAGTTCAAGCTGACTCCGTCGCTGAAGATCGCGACGGCCGGCTCCTGCTTCGCCCAGCACATGGCCAAGCGGCTGGAGAGCTTCGGCCTCAGCCACTGGGTGGTGGAGCAGGCGCCCGCCGGCCTCACGCCCGAGCGGGCGCGCGAGCTGCAGTACGGCGTGTTCTCGGCCCGCTATGCCAATGTCTACACGGTGCGCCAGTTGCGCCAGCTGGTCGAGTTCGCCTTCGGCCTGCGCCCGGGCGAGAGCCCGGTGCTGACCGAGAAGGACCGGTTCTTCGACGGCCTGCGCCCGCGCATCCAGGCGGGTGGTTACGACAGCCTGGCCGACCTGCGCGCCGACCGCGCCTGGCATCTGGCCCAGGTCAGGCGGTTGTTCACCGAATGCGACGTCTTTGTCTTCACGCTGGGCCTGACCGAGGCCTGGGTGGAGCAGGGCAGCGGCGTCGTCTTCCCGGTCTGCCCGGGCACGGCGGCGGGCGAGTTCGACGCCGGGCGCCATGGTTTCGTCAACTTCGACTACCCGGAGATCCTGGCCGACCTGGAATGGGTGCGCCAGTTTGTTGCCGGCGTGAACCCCGGCATGCGCTGGATCGTGACGGTCTCGCCGGTGCCGCTGGTGGCCACGGCGACGGCGCATCCCGTCATCGTCGCGTCCAGCTATTCCAAGGCCGTGCTGCGCGCGGTGGCGGGCCGTTTCGCCGACTCGCACGAGGGCGTCGAATACTTCCCGTCCTTCGAGATCATCTCGTCGGCCCAGAGCTTCGGCCAATACCTCGAAGGCGATCTGCGCGAGGTCTCGCCGCGCGGCGTCGACCATGTGATGCGCCAGTTCTCGGCGGCCTTCGTCGAGGGGGGCGAGCGGGTCGCCGTGGCCGCGTCCAGCATCGCCGCCCAGGCCGCCGCAGCCGCCCAGGTCGAGTGCGAAGAGCTGCTGAACGACAGGCCCTGAGCGCCTGAACTCGGCATGGATCGGACGGCCCTTCGGGGCCGTCTGCCTTTGCGCCTCCACATGAAAACAGGCCCCGAGGATCACTCCCCGGGGCCTGCGTGGGCCGGCAGCGCGCTACCGGCGTCAGGAGATCGGCTCCCTCAGATCCAGTTGCCGCCGTTGTTGCGACGGTGCTCGTCGTCCTCGGCCAGCTTGCGGTCGATGGCCGCGAGATGGGCGTCGGGGGACGGCTGCGCCGCGGCCGCCTTGGTCAGGTCGACATGCTCGGCGCCGAGCAGCGGGGTGGTCGGCGGTGCCAGCACGTCGTGCAGGCTGACCGTGGCGTCCTTGCCGTCGCTGGTCGACTGCGGCTGCACGTCCTTGCTGAACCAGACGTCGGCCACGTCGTGCTTGCTGCCGTCGGTGCTGGTGTAGCTGGACACCAGGCCAATCAGGTTGCCGTTGTCGCCGCCCGAACCCTTGGCAGCGTTCAGGTCGATGGAGGCGACCCCCACTTCGTCCAGGGTCTTGAGCTCGCCGGCGTCGGTCTTGCCGTCATGGTTGGCGTCGACCCAGACCTTGAGCTCCTTCCAGTTGGCGTCGAGCTTGTCCAGCTTGCCGTCGTGGTTGGTGTCCTGCTCGGCCATGGCGGCATAGCCGTCGCGGGCGTGCTTGCCGTTGGCCAGGATGGTGCCCATGCCGAACAGCTCGCTGCCGTTGTTGATGATGCCGTCGTGGTTGCGGTCCATGACCAGCAGGCCATCGCCGCCCGCGATCCAGCCCACCTTGTCGGCGTGGCCGGTACCGACCAGGTCGAAGTTGACGCCCTGGGCGGCGGCCAGCGTGTTGATGCCATGGCCGTCCAGGTCGAGCACGATAGGCGTCTTGGAGAAGTAGGCGTCCAGTTGGGCGCCGGTCATCTCGCTGACGGCCGCGTTGCTCAGTGCATCGAGCTGGGCCATGCTCATCGCGGCGATGTCGCGGGTTTCCAGGCCATGGACCTGGTCGGTCGTGATAGCGGCCATCTGGTCGGTCGTCAGCGCGGCGGCCTGGTCCGTCGTCAGCGCGGTGATCTGGGTCACCTTCAGCGTCTGGAACTGGGCCGTCGTGATGGCGTCGATCTGCGCATTGCTCAGGGCCGCGAAGTTGGCCGTGCTCAGGGCACGCAGGTCGTCGGTCTCCAGCGCCTTCATCTGGTCGGTGCTGAAGGCCATGACCTGGCTGGAGTTCATCACCGAGAACTGCGAGGCCGTGAACGAGTTCAGGTCGTCGGTCGACAGATGGTTGATCTGGCTGGTGGTCAGCACGTTGACGCGGCCACCCAGGCCGGTCAGCTGGTCGGTGGTCAGCGCGGCCAGTTGCGGGTCGGTGAGGGCGCGCAGCGAGGCCGTGGACAGCTTGGCCAGGTCGGCGGCATCGATGGCCATGACCTGGGCCGTGGACAGCGAGGCCACCTGCTCCGTCGTCAACATGGAGATCTGCGCCGAGTCCATCGCCTTCATGTCGCCGGCCGAGAAGCCGTCGAGCTGGCTGGTGGTCAGCGACAACACCTGGGCCGTGGTCAGGGCGGCGACATGGTCGGTCGACAGGGCGGCGAACTGGTCGGAGTCGAAGCCGGCCAGGGCTGCCGTCGTCACCGCACGCAGGTCGGCCGTCTCGAGCTTGCCGACCTGGGCGGTGGTCAGTGCGCCGATCTGGTCGGAGCTGAACGCCGCGAACTGGCCGGTACCGAGGGCGTTGAGGCTGTCGGTGCCGAGGTTGCCCAGCTGGGTGGTCGTCAGCGCCTGGGCCTGGGCGGTCGACAGGTTGGAGAACTGGCCCGTGGTCAGACTGTTCAGGTCGGCCGTGCCCAGGGTGTTGATCTGCGATGTCGTCAGGTTGTTGATCTGCGTGCTGGAGAGGGCACGCAGCTGGTCGCTGGTGAAGGCGTCGAGCTGGTCGGACGACAGGTTGCGCAGGGCCGCCGTGGACAGCGACTTGATGTCTGCCGTCTCGATGGCAGCGATCTGGGCGGTGCTCAGCACGTCGGCCTGGACCGAGGTGAGCGCGGCGATCTGCGTCGATGTCAGGGCCACCATGTCGGCCGTGCCCAGGCCCTGGATCTGCGTCGTGCCCAGGGCGCCGATCTGCGTTGCCGTCATGGAGCCGACGGCGGCGCGGGCCCGCCACCCCCCCCGGGGGGGGCGGAGCGCGGTCAGCGCGGGGGGGGTCACCCCGCGCCGGGGGGCGGGCTCCCGCGT